>JALFGP010000095.1 GCA_022777205.1 Rikenellaceae bacterium | reverse complement strand
TTTTTACGCAAGCTCGACCGCTGTGCGGTCGGGCTTTTTTCTTAAAAAGCGGCGACGACCCGGATGCGAAGCAAGCTGCTTTGCATCCGAATCCATGCCTTGGGGCTCTGCCCCTATTATACCCTGCGGCTCCGCCTTCCGTAATGGCCTATGAAATAGGCAAATACACGGCTCCCGCCGTCGCGCTGGGGCGCGAGTACGTGGTGGGATTTTTGGGTGGTTATGTTTGTCTTTTCATTGATGGGTAATTCTTTATTTCTGATGCCTGTGAAGTTTACTAGGCGATACCAGCAAAACTTTAGCTATTTTTGCAGTGGCATAGAAAAATTTTGATAATCAGGGTAAACCGAGATGATATGGACAATTATAATAATTTGAGTACCAATAAGAAATATAATGTGATATTCATCTGCCACGGTAATATTTGCAGGTCTCCGATGGCGGAGTTCATATTCAGGCATCTGGCTACGGAAATGGGACTCGAGGATGACTTTGAAATCAGCTCTGCAGCGGTTTCTTATGAGGAGGAAGGCAACGGGATTTACCCTTATGCGGCTGACACACTCTCAAGACATTCAATTCCGTTCGGGAGGCACCGGGCTCACAGGATAACCAGACAGGAGTACGATGATGCTGATCTCGTAATCGTGATGGATTCTTCAAATATGCGTTTGATCCAAAGGATAACCGGGGACTGCAGCAAAGTGCACAAATTGCTGGAATATACAGTTATGGAGCAAGATGAAGTTGCAGGTTACGAAACTGTCACAAATCCTGATGAAGTCCCAGATGTGGCAGATCCTTGGTATACAGGCAATTTTGAGAAGGCTTATTCTGATATTTTCCGCGGATGCCGGGCTCTTTTATATGCATTACTCAAATCTCGCAAGTCTCATCATTGTTGATGGTTGCAATCTGGGCAGTTCAGATTTCCTCGCGGATGTTGTAGCTGTTGCGGTCTGAGTTGCTGCGGGAAATCATCTCGCCGAGGAAGCCGGTCAGGAACATCTGGGCACCGAGAATCAGGCAAACCAGTGCAAGGTAGAACAGAGGCTGTTCGGTGACGGGTCTGAACACCTGGTAATGTGCCTGCTGGATAAGTTTCTCAATTATCACCCACAGGGTTATTACTCCTCCAAGGAAGAAAGTCACAAGTCCTGTGAAACCGAAAAAGTGCATAGGCTTCTTGCCGAAGGTGCTCAGGAACCACAGCGACAGAAGGTCCAGGAAACCGTTCACGAACCTGTTGACTCCGAACTTGCTCTTTCCGTATTTTCTTTTCTGGTGGTGTACAGGCTTTTCTGTGATTCTGCAGTAGCCGGCGTTTTTGGCAAGGTAAGGGATATAACGGTGCATTTCACCATAGACCTCAATGCTCTTTACAACTTCATTCTTATATGCCTTGAGACCACAGTTCATATCGTGCAGTTTCAGTCCGGTAATTTTTCTCGCCGTTGCATTGTACAGTTTTGAGGGCAAATTTTTCGTGAGCTTATTGTCCTGACGATGCTGTTTCCACCCGGACACAATATCCCAGCCGTCTTCAACCACCATTCTGTACATCTCAGGTATCTCTTCAGGTGAGTCCTGCAGGTCTGCATCCATAGTCACAACCACCCGTCCTTCAGCTGCTCTGAATCCGCAAAACAATGCGGCAGATTTCCCGTAATTCCTTCTGAACGATATCCCTCTGATGCATTTGTCCTCCGAAGCCAAGCGTGAGATGACTTTCCAGGAACCATCCGTACTCCCGTCGTCAGTCATTATTATTTCAAAGCTCAATCCGCTGTTGTCCAGGGATGAATGGATCCAGCGGACCAGTTCTTCAAGAGAGTCTTCTTCGTTGTAAAGAGATATGACAATGGACAAATCCTTTGAATATTCCATAGTTAGTCAATTATTGTTCATCAACTTCCTCTTCGTCCGCATCATCAGCATCTTCCACCACGGCTTCCTGATCTTCAATATGTTCAGCCTCAATATGCTTTCGGAAAGCTGCAAAAGGGTCCATCCTCGGAATGCCTCTCGAGAGAATGGCAGAAAGCAGCACCCCATAGATGATGCAGTAAATAAGATTTGAGAAGAATGTTATCATCGGAAGGCTTTCCCTGACTTCTTCCATTGTCTTCAAGGTGTTGGAATCCAAATTGTTGGAATACAGAGACATCGCCATATTGTAGGCTTCATCCAGTGAATCCGGCTTGATGAACATAAGGTCTGCAAGACTTACCGTCGCATAGACAAGAGCCGAAAAAGATGCTGCCCACATACCCAATCTCATCGTGTGCAGATTGTTCACCTGCTCATATTCCCTTGTCAATTTCAGCATAAAATACCTCATCAGATAGATACAGCCCAAGAATTTCGCAATCCACAGCAGCATATTCAGGATGGACACAACAGCCGTTGACGGAATCCAGGCGGAAATGTTCTCGGTTATCAACAGGTGGGCAGAAGACACGGCACCTAGCGCCAAGCCGGCAATGGATGCCAAATTCAATATGGCTTTTTTGGAGACAGTCTCTTTCATTTTTTCTTAATGAATGGATAAGTGCACAAATATACGCAAAAAATTCTTACCCTTGCTGTCTTGATGTAAGTCACTATGGCTTGCTCCTCATCGGCGGAAGTTCGTTTTAGAGTCCCCAACTGTCACGCCAGCGGATTTTGAAACGGTCACCGTCAAATTCAATCGGTAGCCAAACGTAGCGCCCGTCAATGGCATTTTTCGGATTCCATCTATCACCCATATAGATAAAGGTGTTCGCCTTGCCTGCAACCGGCAGTATGAAGGTGCTTTGGGAATTGAAGGTCAGCTGAGAGCCATCTCCCTCGCACGGGTTTCCGAGCTCTGTCCATGGTCCCCATATTGACGGTGCGGACGCACTACGGGCCGCATTGGGAGCCCAACCTGTGCATCCCGACCCCATAAAATAGTAGGTTCCGTCTTTTTTGAATATAGCAGGAGCCTCCATGAGACGATCTGGGAACACGCGCACATATTTTCCAGTGTAGTCCAAATAGTCATCCGTCAGTTCAGCTATATGCAGCGTCCAGTTCTCCTCCGAGGCGGACAACTGATATGCCTTGCCGTCGTCATCGACAAATAGGGTCATATCACGGGACATTTGCCCAGACTCGAAATCTCTGGCAAGAAAGCCCTTTTCATCCGGAAACTCGTCCTTGTTGAACGGCCATTTGCCGGGAACAGCTCTGGTGCTGCGTACAAAGGAAAAAGGGCCTTCCGGCCTATCCGCTATTGCAATTCCACTGCGCGCACTTGAATACCCGCTTCCCTTCAACTCCAGATGGAACCACATCACGAACTTGCCCGTAAGGGCATTAAAGATGACCTTCGGACGTTCAAGAATGCAGCCACGTTCAATGTCGGAACCAGGTTCATCGCTTACGGCCAATGCTATGCCCTCATTCTTCCAGTTGTAAAGATCATCAGATGAATAACAACTGACTCCCACTTGAGCAAGATTGCCGGCCTCCCCCTCCGTCTTGTACTCGCCGTACCACCAATACTTTCCACCATGGAACATGATTCCGCCTCCATGCGCGTTTATTGCCACGCCATCAGTATCTTTCCACAACTCTCCGGGCCTGAACTCCGTAATCTTAGCAGAGGGACGATGGTCGCCATCCGTCGTCATTGAAATAACTTTGCCATTAGCAGAATAGAGAAATGCGGAGAATAGGGCCGTCGTGCAAAATAGGATGTGTCTAATTTTCATTTGAAGCAAATCTATGTAATAAATATTATATATACGATATTTTTACACAAATCTAACCATTCACGACATATTTCGCAATCCGGTCCAGCAGTTATGTAACATATACGCAGCAATTACTCTGCATGAAAAGAGGTGTGAGAAACCGTCAGGTCAACAAGGTGACGAAGGAAGACATGCCTCGACTCTGGAGCCACACGCAGCACGATATGATTCCCATCAAGAGACGGGACAAAGCGGGAGAGACCGGCCTCATCAATGGTGATGGTGCCACGAGTGTGTCCTGTGAAATACTTATAGCCCTCGACAGCATAGACCACGGATGTAAGGTCCCATGTCGGTCGGTCGTAAGGCATCGGCAAATAGGCCTTATATGCTTCTACGACAGGATTTGGAGAGTCAAATCCGAGATTCGCCTCAATCTCGTGTGCAGGATAGCAGATTTCAACTCCAAGTTCAAACGGAGAAACTACTATAGGCACCGGGCATTCTGCAAAAAACTTCTTTGCGGAGGCGATATCACGATGGACATTGTATTCCGTAAATATGTCCCGTCCGTCCTCCCATGAGACATTCCCTGCCATTGCCGACACTTGCTTGACCTTCCTTGCAATCAGCTCACGCCCCGAAAGCGGAGAAAACTCGTCCGCCCCGGAATCAAGCAGCGCGGCAAGATTGGTAAAAAAACCGGTGGAAACAATCGTTACCGACCCGTCAGGCTGTCCGGAAAGCAGCCGGCGGTAAAGAGCCACAGCAGACGGAATACTATCGTAATCAGTAATGGAACGACTAAAGCTGAAATCCTGCATAACCGTCTCCACATAGTTTCTTCCGTCCGCGCGACGGTTATCCGCAGACGTGTCTGCAAGCTTCTCCCCGAGTCCGATAGGTGTGGAGCTGTGACCATAGTATGTATTCACCACATCTATATACTCGACGGCCATAGGTTCATTCTTGTTCACCACAATGCCAAGAAGATCGGACTTTCCCTCGTCGGCATATCTGTAGCACATCGCAAGCGCCAGGGCGTCATCAACGTCATTTCCCATATCCGTGTCAAATATAATCCGCGGCTTTCGCGTAATTTTCGCCACCCAACCGCCGCCGGGCGCGAGACTCACGTCAATCCGACGGCTGAACGGAACAACCTCCTTCACGTGCTCATAGTCACGAGCCGCCTTTGCTGCATTGACACCGTCACGAAATATCTCCATGAACCAGTCCCCATCACCGAGGAAACTCAGATCCAAAGTCATCTCACGCGCCTCCCAATTAGTAAGCGCACCGACGTACCAGTCATCCCCACTGCGGCGTGCGAGCGTGATGTATTTCCCGATTTCGCCGTTCACCGCGCGACTGTCGTCCCAAACCACCGG
The DNA here is from genome assembly GCA_022777205.1 of Rikenellaceae bacterium. Lineage (GTDB taxonomy): Bacteria > Bacteroidota > Bacteroidia > Bacteroidales > UBA932 > Cryptobacteroides. The sequence continues at coordinate 42,888 of JALFGP010000095.1, read as the reverse complement.
ACACTCAGAAATGAACCCGGTACATTCCGGCTCATTCATGTAGTTCGACGGAGAATCGCAAAGCATATTCAACGGAGACTCGAATACTACATATTCAGCTAGTTGACGGCAGCGCGTGCCTTGACTCATCGGCTCGTCAAAGACCGGGCGGTAATTGCCACGCGAGGCATTTCTCATGGCTCCCTGAGTATAGTCCATCGGTCCGGCCGCCATACGGATGAACGGAATAGTAACATCGTATGTCACCTGATCCACATTCTCCGGCTTCCATTTCATCTGCTCAAGGCCGTGTACTCCCTCATAGTTTACGACATTAGGAAACCTACGGCTGAGACCCGTCGGCTTGTAGGTACCGTGAAAATCGACCATAAGTCCGTACTTCGCCGCCATCTGTGCGGCACGTGCATGAAAATTCACGGCAACTTGGTCGTCCCTGTCCATAAAGTCAATCTTGAAACCCTTGATTCCCATCGCAGAATAGTGTCGGCAGACATTCTCCATATCGCGGTCGAAGGCCCAGTGACCGGCCCAAAGAATGAGACCAACTCCACGTTCCTTTCCATAGGCAACAAGCTCAGGAAGATTGATTTCAGGAACGACCTTCATCAGATCCGCCTCAAGGTTCACGGCCCAGCCCTCGTCGAGAATCACATATTCAATGCCGTGTTCCGCCGCGAAGTCGATGTAGTATCTGTAAGTTTCGTTATTGATGCCCGACTTGAAATCGACGTCATAGACATTCCAGTCGTTCCACCAGTCCCAAGCCACTTTGCCCGGCCTCACCCAGCTGAAATCAGTATCCTTGTCCTGAGACGGTGAAAGCTTCCATACCATGTCATTCACGGCGAAGTCGGCATCATTGGTGCTGACCATAATCACCCTCCACGGGAAAATTTCGTTACCAGAGGCCTTCGCGATAAAGTCCTCGCGTTCCTTGACCACGCCCTGAAGCATATTGTGCCCGCCCTGCACCACGGTCTTGGGATACGGCGCGAAAACGCCTCCTACGCTTGAAGAGCCAGGCTTTCCAAGCAGATACATGCCGGGGTAATTGACAAGATTCGCTTCAGTAATCACTACCTTAGCCTCGTTTTCAACATCCACAGCAACAGGGAGAAGAGAAAGCCGTCCATCTCTCCATTCCGAAACCTTATGCACGGAGTATGTGTTTTCAAAAGGGTTAAAGAACTGCCCTTCGATATCCTGCGCAGGAGAATCCACATACGGAATGTATGCTCGGCTACCCTCACAAAAACAGAATTCCGCCTGCTCCGAAACCACCTGATATTCCCGCCTCGGGTCAAGTTTGCTCTCGAAATGGTAGGCTACGCCATCATCGTATGCGCGGAAAACTAATGTGAACTCCTTGAATACAAGCGTCATCTGGTTATAATTGTCACGGACTTCCGCCTTTTTGTAGACCATGGTCGACAAGACCTCGTCCACCGTGGTTCTCAACACCTTACGAACCTTGTCGTTCTTTCCGAAAATAATTCCGTCCGAAAGAGCCATCGAAATAGATGATGGTTCAATGATAATGGAACCATCGTAAGAAACCGAATATTTAACATTGTCACCGACAGCCACAACGGCATTTATGCGACCGTCCGGCGATGTTACCGAATATTCTTGGCCCCTGACTGAAGACGAGAACGCGATAAAGAGCGCCGAAGCGCAGAAAAGGAGTTTCCTAAATGTCATGTTCTGTAAATCAATGTCTTTAAATCATTATAGTTTTGTAACCTTCAGGCAGTCCAAGGCCACATTCGATGATGTCACGCCTGATATGCGAACATCATTCTCCCCCTTGAGGAACTCCACCTCGAACGGAATCTCCACGAATGCGGAATCCGTCGTGGCAACCGATGCGTGATGCGCCTTTCCGTTCACAACCAAATCAAAATCAACCGCTTCCGGCGAGGTAAACCGAACGGAGATTCTGTATTTCCCGCCCTTGCGGCTGAAGACGTCAGCCCATTCGAGATAATTCGTCGGGGAGTCTCCGAGGTTCGTCGCCACGGCGCGTCCGGAAGCCCCCTCGACAGGGATGTACTTCACGCCCATCCCGCGAATTGCGGTAAAGTCCGGACAATAGCCCCACTCCGCCTCATAGAGGACAGGTTCAATCCGCTTACCCTCTACCTTAAGAATCTTCGCTGTGTGAGGCTGAAGTGTCATCTCTATGACTCTGCACGACGCAAGGTCGGATCGCAGGTTGAGGTCGCGCACCTTCATCTCCCCGGCGAACTCCAGCACGTCGGCCGGCACACTGAACGAGGCAGCCGAGTCCGAAGGGTTATAGAGCGCGACGGCCCTCGCACCTCCGTGGCGACGCAGGATATCCTTCGCGAAGACATAGGTCTCACCTTCGTGCTGAACCACATGGGCCTGAAGCCCGAGCGGGTCCTGATTCACGGCAATCAACTCCGGGTTGGTGATTATCCGCATAGTCTCATCCGGAATGTACTCTATGTCACAGCCCAGAAGCAGCGGTGAGCTCATTATGCACCACATCCCGAAATGCGCCTCCTCTTCGGCATAGCTAAGTCCGAGTCCGTCTTCCCAGAACGGAGAAGGCTTGATGTTGTAGCCTACCGCGAGCATATCCATGTCGTTGTAGTGCCCGTCATGCGCATAAGCTGACAGATAGAGATTTTTCTCCACGATGTACCGGACCGAAGACCAGACGGGACGTATGTCCCCCGAAATCCGCCATGAGTCTGCAATCTTCTCAACCCATGTCCCCGGATGATCCCAGCGGCATACATTGATGTCGATGTGCCTGCCCGCCACGCTGTCAATCACCTGACGGATTTCCTCATAGCGGTCCCTTTCCTCAAGACTGCGATGAATGCCACCGCAGTAGTCAATCTTGATGAAGTCGAAGTTCCAGTTGTTGAAATACTGGTCAGCGTCCTGAACATCGTGCATCCAGAGACCCGCACCAATTCCGTTCAGGTCCTTGTTGTAGCTCGACCCGCAGGTGTTGTCTCCGGCGTCGGAATAGATTCCGGCCTTCAGGCCGAGAGAGTGGATGTGGTCGGAAATGGAGCGCATCTGCGCTGAGCCACCGGGAAACCTCTGCGGATGCGGAATCATATAACCACGCTGGTCGCGGTAGCCGAAAAATCCGTCATCGATGTTGACGTTTCCGTAACCGGCGTCCTTAAGTCCACGTTCGACGATAAGGTCGGCCTGATGAATGATTATGGAGTCGGAAATATCGACCATATAGGCATTCCACGAGCTCCAGCCCATAAGAGGAGGCTTCACTGCCTGCGGCTGACGCGAGGTGCATGACACGATGAGTGCAAAGACGAGGAGAATGGGATATATTTTCTTCATATATTCTTGATATTCAGCTCATTCTTAACAAGAGAGATGATTTGATTTACTACTTATAGTTTTGTTCGATGTTCTGGTAAGTTTCCTCATCGACATGGATGATGCAGCCGTGGCGGCCGTCCTTCGGAGGATAGAAGCCAGTCGCATCCTTCCACGGTGCGCCCTGAATCGCCACGGCCTCACGCATCTCATAGACATGCTCGCCATAATTCTCGTAGTAGAGCCTAAATTTGCCCTCCGGAGTGAGGATTATAATCGGGGCTTCGCGCCAGTTCGGACTTAGGGAAGGCCCGGGGTCGGAGTAAGGGCCGAGCAAATTGTCCGACGAGGCAATCCTTATGGACTTGTGGGTCTTAGGAGCCTTGTCCTCCCAGCGTTCGTCCTTCATAATGGCATAATACTTACCGTTGAACTTTCTGATTATCACATCAATGAGTGCGATGTCGGAATCAGCACCGGTAAAATAAATCGGGGCAATGTCACCGCCATCCTGGGCCGCGAAGAGGCGTTTCGGCCTCGTAAAATTCACGAAATCCTCGGTCAGAATATAGCAGGTCTTCATAGTCTCCCAATTTTTTCTATCGTACATGTTACGCTCTTCATCGGTCTTAGCCTCCTGCCTTTTCCTGTAATACTCGCCGGCATGCCAAGTGATGATGAACTGGTGGCTGTCCTCATCATAGAACATTTTCGGCGCTCCAACGAACGGGATCTCATTATATACGCCGAGATGATCCACGACAAACTTCTCACCGTCGAGAACTTTATTCTTCCATACGACGAGGTCTGTCGTGTGCCAGAGCACCAACGACTCTTTCGACGATCCACGCACCACTCCTATCATATACCACCTTCTGTCAGCATTCCCGAACACGTCCGGTCCTTCGCAGATGTCAGGATGGCCATAATAGCTCTCAAGAATAACCTTACCACCGTTCAGCGTCTTCCAACTGAGCCCGTCACGGGAAATCGAGTAGAACAGCGAGCCGTAGTTCGCGTTAGTCATGTGCGCGAAGAGATAGCCACCCTGCCCATCCTCTACGGAAGGCTTGTCCACCGGTTTGGTATTGCCGGAACCATCATTTTCTCTTGTGCAGCCGGCAAAAAGAACCGTTCCTCCAGCGGCAAAAGCAAGGTGCAGTGCCACTGTGCACAAGAGTACCTTACCTAAAAATGTTCTTATAATTTCCATTGTGTATTTACTTCTTTCGCATTATTCCACATTAGCGGTATTCTCTTGCACAATGCCATCGACATAAATCTCAGCAATTTCGCAAGGAGTGTTGCCGCGGTAGCCCCTGGTCGGGCGAATCTTCAGATAGCGTCCTGTCCTATCGGCCTTGCTTACTGTCTCCGGAACGTCGTACCAGAATATTCCGGTCTCCTTAGGAATCTCCTTCGCTTCCAAGACAAGCTTCCAGTCATTGCCATCGTTAGCTGTGTTGTAGTTCTCAAGGCTTCCTCCGCCCGTCCATCTATCATTCTGTGCAGCAAAGCTCTTGAAATTCCATACAGTTCCGACATAAAACTCACAGTCACGGAGATCTTGGTTGTAAGGCCAGTCCATTGGAGCCTTTCCGATGCCGATACGCCCGATTTCAATATCTTTCTTGAAATCAAACACAAAAACAATATTAGGGATGTCGCGATGCCTGTCCTCGCCGATAAGAACATTATAATCATTATTGCTCCAATAATAATTAAAATCATCATCATTCTTAACCTCAGGGTTAGGGGCAAGAGGACAATTCCACGGATTAACCCATTGGGAGGTCAAGTCACCGTCCAACATCTTCTCCGGACGCAGGCTCATAGCCGCATAGTAACTGTTCACGAACTTCACCAACCAGTTCCTCGGATCATCATGCAATTTACCATCCGCCCCTTCAATCTTCGGATACGTCCTGTCAACAGTCTCCATCACAACCCGTGTGGCATTATCAAGATTGAGGCCGAGAGGATATATCCCATTGCGATCAAATGTCCTTTTAGACAGATTGAACACATAATAGGCCTTGTCCGTCCTAACCTTCACCTTTCCGGTGTATGTTCCAGGAGCCACGACCATCCTCACAGAGCCGGAATTGTCCTTGTTCGCGCCCACCACGGCGTCAGACTCCGTCCTCGCCATATTTGTCCGAGGCGGGGCGAAATCGCCTTCAAGCCTCGCGGTGAGATCAATTTTAAGCGTATTCTCATCCTTTGGGTTGACATTCTGCACATTTATTTTGAATTCACCGACGATGTTCTTGTCCGCCTTGAAAATCACATCCCGGACAATCTCGCCCTGATATGTTGTCGAAAATACCCGGAACTCAAGCAGTGCACCGAGATTGAGGAACTTCACCTCTTGGAGCTTATTGTCTTTCCCCACAAGCATATCCTCTTTAAAAGTGAAAGGCACGCTCACCATCGGCATCGCAGTTCCGTCAAACTTGCCTCCCTTATGGGTCTGCACAAGTGGAATTGTTATGCTCTGCATCGGATCAGCATTGACAGGTTCCCGATCGTTATTGAAGTTTCCGTTATTTATAGGGAGTACACGCGGAGATACCACGTATATACGGTCACCGGCCGTCATTTGTAAGTTTGTAGTAAACCCGAAAATCGGACGTGGGTCGGTTGTCTGTATGAATGTCCTCTGGGTTTCGACAATCCCCTCACCATGTTTTTCCAGCGAAAATCCGAGATAGTCACCTGTTTCAAAAACGAGATGGTCATCGTTCATATTTGACTTAACGGACGGAAATTCCTCGTTCACTACCGCAAATCTGTATGTATATGACGGATTTTCCTCAATTCCCGCAATCTTCGAGCATGAAACAGCAGTCATGGCTACAATCATTGCAGTGGCGGTAAAAATTATGTTTTTCATGGCTATTTTCTCCTTCAACTATAGTTCATAATAATCGTTTGTAACGCAGATTTCGGTTCCGTTAGTCCCATCATAACGGTCGTCCGATGCTGCAAATCCTGATTTTATAAAGACGTACTCCAAAACAACTGTCGGAGAGCAATAATTCCCCCCCCCCACAGAGATTAAATTTTTCTGATTTCATACTCATTTGTTTAGATGTTATTATTGTTATTCTTCTCAATCAAAGGCACTTTATTTATTCGGTTTTTTCATTTTACCGGATAGCCATCGATGGACACAAGCTCGCTGACATAGAACTCGGCGAGGTTCAAGGCCCTCTTATCAGGATGCAACAGTTCAATCGGACGTATCTTCACATAGCGTCCCTTCACCGCTGTCTGCACATGCGACCAATATTCCTTGACCGGCCAGTCCGTCTCGATGGTAGTGAAAAGCTTCCAATCATTTCCTTCATCGAGAGTGTTATAATTGGCGATGCTGCCACCTTCCTGCACGGTCTTAAATACGAAGGCCGACTCCGCATAAACCTCGCATCTCTTAACCTTCCGCTCGTTCTCTTGGGTCGATTGCAGGATTCCTGCGCCGCCGAGATTGTATTCGCGTCCCAGATCTATCACCATAATGATATTAGGGACCTCACGATATCCCAGGAACAGAGTAGGAACAATCGAATTCAGGTGCAGGTCCGTGCCGCCAGGGGTATAAATATAGTCATCCCATGACGGATTGGAGGCGTCCCCGTTCCATTGCGTTCCCCATGTGGTCTCCGGTCTTCCGTCAAAGGCATAAGTGGCAAACCACTGCAAATCAAGCGTTGCCCCATACCAATGTTCCTGTGAATTGACATAGAGGAGTTTCCAGTCCGTGCGGTCAACTGGACGGTAGACATACTTCGGATTGGTAACAACAAGATAGCGGACCTCCTCTGAAACTCCGACCGGGAATGAGGCGGCATCAAACTTTAGCGGAAGAAGATAGGTCTCGTCAGAGTTCAGACCTTCACGGCTCAGATGCAGCCTGCCTTTCACTATTTCCTTTTTGGCTTCGACGTCAATACCGTCAAAAGACCACGAAGACTCAGGAAGCAGTTTGTAGGAAGTGGAATTCTTGCTGTTGTACTCATCCACCAGCGTCTCAAGCCCTTCCCTAACAATATTTCCGACAAAGGGGGAGAGATTGCTTTCGCTGTACTCGACCTTGGCCTCTATGTCACAATCTATCTCCCTCAGAGAAATCTCCTCGCTGATGTCGGAGCGGTCCGGCCAGACGACCTTCGGCCCGTTGATGTCAAACTTCCAGAGAATCGCGCTGCTTGAGGTGTTCACAGTGTCAGTTTCACTGCGGAGAACCACCGGAAGCACAAGTGTCTTGCCCTTAGCTTTCAGGGCCTGATTATAAATGTTTTCAGGAGAGAAAGTTATTGGGATATAGCGGCTGCGTGTCCTGCCTTGGAGAACGATGTCGTCCCCGCCTCTTATCGAATATGACTCCGAAGCAATTATCTCAATGCTCTCGCCATCATACCCGAAAGTCTCACACGCCTTTCCGAGCTCCATGACCTCAATCCTCGCGAATGCGTCGTTGTCGGGGTTGCCACCGCCCTTGAGGACAAGAATCGAGTCTTTGTATTCCTTGACGGTGTTTCCGCTGCGCAGTTCCCTCACACCGCTGTTCTTGAGCGACAGAATGCGGTTGTACTTGTCTGGGAAGAGCTTGTAGTCCTCATTGCAGGAGAGGAGGAGCAGTGCGCATAATGTGGTGATTACTAATAATACTCTTTTCATCGCTGTTATTCGTTTCAATGTTCTCTCATCAATATCCAGGAGCCTGGACCATGTTAGGATTGGAATAGACCTCATTGTTTGAGACCGGCAGCAGGAACATCCTGTCGTTCCAGCTGAACGGCTGGCTTATATCAACCACTTCGTTGAATGATGCGAAGGACGGGGAGGTCTGGACTGCATTGAGTCCTTTCCAACTGCCGGAGGAAAGCCTCTCGCGTCCCTGAAGATAGCGGCGCAGGTCGTAGTAACGGTATCCCTCAAGATAGCACTCGACAAAGCGCTCTTCCATCACGGCTTGAAGCGCGGTCTTGTTCTTCTCCGCAAGCAAAGCCTCCGTCCACGGGGTTATGCCAGCGCGTTTTCGTACCTTATTCATATAAACTATGGCCTCAGCCTCGTTACCACATTGCGCTTCGCACTCAGCGAGCGAAAGATACATCTCCGCAAGGCGGACAATCGGGAAAGGAGTTTTACAGGAGGCGTAATTGTTGCTCCAGCCCGTACCGGTATACTGGAAGTTCGGATGAACCCACTTCTTGTTGAGCCAGCCCGTCACGACATAGTTTCTAGTGCCCCAGATGGCCGCGTCATAACCGGTCTTCGTGTTGTTCCTCATTTCACAATAGAGCGGATTTCCCGCCGCAATCTTCGTTGAATATTCGTCCCCGTCAAATGATATTGCGGCATAATAGCGCGGCTCGCGGCGGACATTGATCTTCGTTATGTCAGGATTCGTGAGCCCAGCGGAGGTGTGGTACTCCGATTCTGGCCAGAAAGACGGATCGTCTTCGGGAAGGAAGCCGTTCTGAGTGAAGAAATGCTCCACGGTGTAGAGCGTCGGCGAGAGTCCGCCCCAGCCACCTACATTAGCGCCAGTATCGTTTTTGAGCACCCAATGAGGGAGAGAGGCCATAAAGGTGCTGTTGACGTCGATGCCGCCCGGCACTACAAATCCCCAGACAGTCTCTGTGTTACCATCATTCGGAGAGGAGCACATCACATATCTCATGAGTACCACCTGCTTCCGAAAAGCCTCCGCCTCAGCGTCCGAACCAAGCCCCGGAATCACCGGAAGGCCGATTTTCTGGTTCTCGCGCAGAGTCTCGGAATCCTCAAGCGAGAACAACTCCGCTCCAGCGGCCTCCGCAGCATTGACTGCCTCCTCCATGGCGTTGCGTGCCTTTTCCCATTTCTGGCTATCAAACTCATGACTCACGAGTTCCTTTCCGTAGCCCGGAGTCTCATACGCGATATTCTTCCATGCCCTATCCGGAAAACTTCCGTTCCACAGAGGAGATGCCGCAAGTACGAGCGCCCTCGCCTTCATAGCCTTACACGCGACAGATGTGGCGCGACCGTAAAACGATGAGTTTGCATAACTTACAGGCAGCCCTTCCGCAGCTTCGTCAAACAGGTCACAAATATACTTCACGCAGTAGTCAAAATGCGAACGTCCCGGAAATTCGGACTTAGGCGTATTCGAGTCGATGAACTTGTCAACAATCGGAATCGGCCCGAAGAGCGAAAGAAGTCGCAGATGATAGTAGGCCTTGAGGAACTTGGCCTCACAGATGAACTGCTCGCGCAAGTTCGGATTGAGCTGCGGATTGCGTTCGTCAATCAGCTTGAGGAAAAGGTTGCAGTAGCCGATTCCGTCATACCATATTTTCCAGACATATCCGTTGTCCCCGTTTATGGAAGACGGAGTTATGGCACCCCACTGTACCCTTGAACCGTAGTTTTCCCATTCCTGAGGGGTTACGTATTCATCGGCACGCATATCGAGGTTTATCGAAAGCTGCATGCTCGCATAATTCTGCGCATAGGAGTAGCAGGAATAGAGCATCTTTGTCGTGGTCGCTTCATCGACCATCATGTCATCGAGATCCGGCTGCTCCGGAGGAACGACATCAAGGTAACCGCAGGAAGCCACGGCAATTACCGCAAACGCGGACAATATTCTTCTTATATTGATTTTCATAACTATGATTTTACAAATTGAACTGCAGGCCGATGTTAAATGTCCGCTGGAGCGGGTAGGAATTGAAGTTGAGCTCCGGATCCCAATACTTGAACTTCGACCACACGGCAAGATTATCCGCACTGAAATAAAGTCTAAACCACTTTAGCCTGTAGCCTATCTCCAGAGTCTTGAAGCGGAGGAAACTACCATCCCTCATCCACCAACTGCTCGGCTGGTTGTTGTTGGCAATTTGAGTATCCAGCGTTCCGAGACGAGGATAGAGGACATTTGAGTTGTCAGCGCCCTCGCTCCAGTGACTGTCCGCAATCCACTTCATCAGGTTGTTGTCATTGGAATCGTTCGCGCAGAATGGATACATCCCTGTGAGCATTATGTTTCTCTTAGCGGAACCGTTGAAGAATACACTCACGTCGAGATCCTTCCACTGCACGCTGATTCCGAAGCCGTACTGGATTCTCGGCATATTTCCGTAAGGCGAGAGCATGACCTGATCCTCGGCCGTAATCCTGTTATCACCATTGATATCCCGGTAGCGGATGTCACCAGGCATGATGGTGCTGCCGAAGATGCTCTGGTCCGGGCTCGCGTCAATCTCCGCCTGGCTTTCGAAGAGCCCTTCAGCGATATATCCCCTCATCGCGTCAAGCGGCTTTCCAGTCTGTGTCTGCCAAACGTAAGGATAGTCCGGTTCGTCTACATAGACATACTTGTTTCTCGAATATGTCCAATTAGCCCTCGCATCTATAAACCAGTCCTTGTTTATCTGTTTAGTCCAATTTGCGCTGAACTCGAAGCCCATATTGTCGACCTTTCCGACGTTCGCCCAAGGAATCGCGTTCTGGTAGCCGAGTATCGACGGGAACGAGGCCCTCTTCATGAGAATACGGTCGCGCTTGCTACTGAACCAGTCGAATGTGAAGTTGAACTGATTGAAAAGCTGAAGGTCCACGCCGATGTCAAACTCGGTCGCCCTCTCCCAGCTGGCATTGGAAACCGGATACGAGTTCACCATAGGGCCCTGCTGACTTAAGCCTCCGGTGACACCAGACTCGAAGCTTCCTCCACCATTCATATCGACATTACTGAGATAGAGATAATGAGGCGCGCCGGCGTAGAGCCCGGTCTCGTCGCTTCCGACAAGTCCATATGACGACCTCAGCTTGAAATAGTTCACGACATCGATTATAGGAGTCCAGAATTTCTCGTTACTCGCCACCCATCCGAGCGACATCGCCGGAAAGAATTCATAGCGCTTACCCGCCTCCAGACGCTCCGTACCATTGTAACCGAAGTTAAACTCGACGAGGTAACGATTGGCATAGTCGTAGGTCGCACGGCCGGAAAATCCCTGATTGCGCTGCGGAAGCACGGAGCTGATGTACTGCCGCATCATGTACATCGCCATGGCCGTCACATTGTGTTTTCCGAACGAACGCGCATAATTGAGCCTCGTATCAAGGTAGAATACATTATCACTATAGCGAGTCACGTCCGACTGCGAGATGTACTCTGTTCCCTCCTGAAGCTTTGTCGTACTATACTGCTCTGGGAACTCCTCCGAAACGCTCGCCATATCGACGGCATATAAGTACGGGGTGAGGCTACGGGTGAAATAGTTCTGCGAGTAGTTATTGAAGTTCACGAGAGCCGTGAGCGAGAGTCCCTCGGTGATGAAGTCGAACTTCTGGTCGAGGTTAAGGGAAATGTTCAACTTGTTGGCTCTATTTTCCTTATAGGTATTGAGCATATGCGCATACGGGTTCGTGTAGTAGCGTCCCGCAGACATTATCGCTGAGCCGAAGCGGATATGCTTGTCTCCATCCTCGGCAGGGAAAGTCGCCGGGAAAGACACTGGGGTATTCTTGAAAATCTGGTAGAAAATGTCACTGGAGCTGACGTTCGGAGACTTCATGTTTGAAATCTGCGCGTTCATCCTCAGGTCAATCTTCGTATATTGCGTAACCTTGTAGCCGATGTTGTTCTGGAATGTGTATGACCATCGGTTGTAGTTATTGTCATAGGAATATGCCTTCGGCGTGTTGAGTAGTCCACCGTCATGGTTCATCTGAAGGCTCATGTAATATGTCAGCGCTGAACCGCCTCCCGAAATGTTGACATTCGCCCTCTGGCTCATCGTGAACTTCTTGAACATCAGGTCATACCAGTCGACATTCGGATAGACATACGGGTTTATTCCGCTTGCGGTGTTGGCAATCTGCACCTCGCTGTAACGCGGCGTAGCAGACGGATTTCGGCTCAAGAGCGCCTCATTGTAGGTTTTCATGTAAGTCGTTCCATCGGCATATTCTACCACTCCCACAGGTTGGAGGAAAGATTGCTCGACGGAAGCGTTAATCTTCGCCTTTGTGTTTTCCTTTCCAGACTTTGTCGTGATTATCATGACTCCATTCGCTCCCCTCGCGCCGTAAATCGCCGTGGCCGAAGCATCCTTGAGAATGGAGAAGTTCTCAATCGACTCGGCCGGCAGGTTGTCGAGGTCTCCGGCCGAGATTTCCACGCCGTCGAGAAGGATAAGCGGCGTGGAGCGACCGCCGAATGTGCTTATGCCACGTATGTAGAACTGCGAGGAAGAGCCAGGTTCACCACTATTGGTGACGGCTATAACTCCTGAGAGTTTACCCGCGAGGTTGTTGGTCAAGGAGGAGGATGGTGCCTTGAGAGCATCACCCTTTATAGCGACGATTGAACCTGTCACGGAGACCTTCTTCTGCGTTCCGGCGCCAACGACTACGACTCCTTCAAGTTCATTGGCTGAAGTAAGAGTAATCTCAAGATCTCCGAGGTTTCCGATACGGAATTCGCGCGGCTGATAGCCGACATACGAAACGTCGAGGACCGTGCGATTGTCACAGCCGTCAATAGTAAACTTTCCGTCAATGTCCGTGATTGCGACATTATCGGAGCCCTTGACAAGAACCGTTGCCCCGATGAGTGGCGTCCTGTCCACTTCATCAATAACAATTCCCTTAACCGAGCGTTTGTCATCGTCTTTCTTCTGCTCACCGGAATTTTTCTTGAGCACGATTTCCTTGTCCTGGACACGCCATGTGATTGCTGTTCCAGTAAAGAGACTTTCAAGGACCGTCTCTATCGCTCCGGAGACATTAATATTACGACTTCCGATTCCTATAAGGTCATCAGAATTGTAAAAGAAAGAATAGTCAGTCTCCTTCTGAATCTGTAAGATTGCCTGTTCCACCGTCATTTGTCCTCGCAGACTGACCTGTGCCGATGTCACAAGGCACGAGGCAAACGATAGAATGGCAACAGCCAGCGCCCTGATGACGCGGATGTGGTTTGATTTTACTGTCATAATTTTGAGGTTATCAGTAATAATATATTGGATTATTTATGAATCAGGTAGTTATCCCCGCTCTTGTCATAATCAAGATCGAGCATGAAACAGAGTTTGTCCAGCACACTTCCCGGTGTCTCTGAGTGCATTATTTTGCCGTTCACCCGCTGCCCGTTCCCGATTGATGGTCCCGTTGTGACATTAATTGACCAGTTCCAGCAGATAAATTCGACAATGTCTCCAAGCGATGCGTTCTCTAAGACATAGTTTCCGTCTTTCCATGAAATCCCATTGAAAAACGGTGTCATGCTGATTGTAGAAGCCTCCGGACTGAAGGCAAGACGGTTTGACGGAGTGAGAGAGACTTTCTGCCCGGTTGTCTCCGCGACGAAATCAACGGCACCAGAATAAAGCGTAACATAAACGATGTCGTCCCCACTCCAGTTCACGGAGAATGAGGTGCCCTTCACTTCGATGTAAGAATCGTACAACTCAACGATGAAGTTCTGTCCACTTTCCTTCTTAGTCACATCAAATACAGCATTTCCGGAGAGTGAGACAACGCGAGAATTCGTCATATCCTCCGGATAGGTGACCGAACTGCCGGCATCAAGCCAGACACGTGAGCCGTCAGGAAGCTCCAGACAGTCGTTCACCTCAGCCAAGTAGACAATCTGTTGTGGGACAAGTTCTTTCTGCGCGGCATCTCTGTTCGACCAGAGGAACATTCCAAAGGCAGTGAGACAGGCTGCCGTTGCTATAGCACCGGCAAGCAATTTCCATATTGTCCGGTAACGGAATCGACGCCTGTCAATATTCTTCCATACCCGCTTGCCGATAGCCTCGTCAGCAGAGTTTTCCACAATAGCGGAGTTCCATTGCTTTCTTGTGTATTCGTCGAAATCCATATTATGTCTATCAAGAAGTTGAAATGTTCTAAACAGACATAAATACACAAAAAGAAAGTGCTGCACCACATCGGAACAGCAGTTTTCAAGAAAAAATTAAAGATTTATGAATATGAGGAAGAGAGGCAGGTTAGTCTTAAGAAACTTTAAGGCGAGGTTTATATTGCGTTGCACGCCCTTCTCTGTTATTCCCATAACTCCGGCAATCTCCCTTATGGACATTCCGTCATGCCGGCTTAGAACAAAGGCCTCTCTCTGCCTCGTCGGCAATTCCGTGACAAGTCGCTCAACGGCCTCACGAAGAAATTCGGCATCAATATCTCCCTCTATGTCATGATAAAACTCCGGGCCGGCTCCGTCGATGAAGTCAGCAAGCGATTCGGCAGTAAAGGAATGCCGCGCACGGTTGAATATGAGATTGCGTGTGATAATGAAAAGGAATCCGTCAAAGTCTTTGCCAGCATCGACCTTTGTCCGGTTGTCCCATAGTCTGATGAACACCTGCTGCAAGACTTCTTCTTGTTCATAAGAATCCTTGATATACAGTCGCGTGAAAGAAAGCACTTTACGCCAATACCTCTGGTAAAGCGCCTCAAAGGCCACTCGATCCCCATCTCGGAAACGGGCTATCTCGTTCTTCTGCACATCAGTCATTGCCTTCTTTCTTGATACGGCCGCAAATATAGGCAAAATATTGCATTATTTTTTTCTTAATGAACGGATAAGTTCACAAATATACGCAAAAAATTCGTACCTTTGCCGTCTTGATGTAAAACAGGGGCGGTGTTTGTAGATCGGCCCTAAAAACAAAACAAATTATGATAGACATTACATTTCCAGACGGCAGCGTCAGGTCTTTCGAAGACGGCGTAACCGGTTATCAGATTGCAGAAGGAATCAGCCCGAGGTTTGCGGCTGACGTTTTGGCTATGACCATCAAGACTCCCGGCAGCACAAGGGAGACAGCCTACGATTTGGACAGGCCTCTTCACGAAAATTGCTCCATCGCATTCCATAAATGGGATTCCGAGCAGGCGAAGAGAGTTTTCTGGCATTCTACGGCACACCTTATGGCCCAGGCTCTTGAGAACCTCTATCCGGGTGTGAAATTCGGAATTGGACCGGCTCTTGAAAACGGATTCTACTACGATGTTGATCTTCAGGGACGCCAGATTACCGAGGCAGACCTCAAGACCATAGAAAACAAGATGATGGAGTTGGCGAGGACAAAGGAAGCATTTGTACGCGAAGACGTGTCCAAGGCAGACGCCCTCAAGACCTTCACTGAAAAAGGTGACGAATACAAGGTCGAGCTCATCAACGACCTGGAAGACGGTACCATAAGTTTCTACAGCTGCGGCAATTTCACAGACCTCTGCAGGGGACCTCATCTTCGTGACACTTCTGTCATCAAGGCAGTGAAACTCACAGCAATAGCAGGTGCTTATTGGAGAGGAGACCAGGAACGTCAGCAACTCACCCGTATCTACGGCATATCTTTCCCTAAGAAATCCCTGCTGGATGAATACCTCGTCCTTATGGAGGAGGCCAAGAAGAGGGACCACAGGAAAATAGGAAAGGAAATGGAACTCTTCACATTCTCGTCCAAGGTGGGAATGGGACTTCCGTTGTGGCTGCCTAAGGGTGCCGAACTTCGCGGACGCCTTGAGGAATTCCTTAAGAAAGTACAGAAATCCTATGGTTATCTGCCAGTTGTGACTCCGCATATAGGTAACAAGGAACTTTATGTGACTTCCGGCCACTATGCAAAATACGGTAAGGATTCATTCCAGCCGATCCACACTCCGCAGGAAGGTGAGGAGTATCTGCTCAAGCCTATGAACTGCCCTCACCACTGTGAAATCTACCGCAGCAAGCCAAGGTCCTACAAAGACCTGCCTCTGCGTTTCGCTGAGTTCGGTACAGTTTACCGTTACGAGCAAAGCGGTGAGCTTCACGGACTTACAAGGGTGCGCAGCTTCACCCAGGACGATGCTCACCTGTTCTGCCGTCCGGACCAGCTAAAGGAAGAGTTCGAGAAGGTAATCGACATCATTCTCTATGTATTCAAGACATTGAACTTCAAAGAGTTCACTGCTCAGATTTCTCTGCGCGACCCTGAGAACCCGACAAAGTACATAGGTTCCGACGAGAACTGGCAGAAGGCTGAGTCTGCAATTATTGAGGCTTCGGCAGAAAAGGGCCTGCCTACGGTTGTGGAATATGGAGAGGCTGCTTTCTACGGACCTAAACTGGACTTTATGGTCAAGGATGCCATAGGAAGAAAATGGCAGTTGGGCACCATTCAGGTGGACTATAACCTTCCTGAACGCTTCGGACTGGAGTATGTGGGTGCAGACGGACAGAAACATCGTCCGGTTATGATTCACAGGGCTCCGTTCGGTTCTCTGGAAAGATTTGTGGCTGTGCTTCTCGAACACACTGCCGGAAAACTGCCTCTATGGCTTGCTCCGGATCAGGTTAACATAGTGCCAGTCAGCGAGAAATATTCAGAATATGCAAAAAAAGTTTGTAATTTGCTGAATAATTCCGATATTCGCGCCTCTATTGACGACCGCAACGAAACGCTCGGCAAGAGAATCAGGGAATCGGAACTCAAGAGAATACCTTTCCTGGTGATTGTCGGTGAAAAAGAAGAGGCCGAAGGTCTCGTTTCAGTGCGCCGTCAAGGAGGAATTGACGAAGGGGCAATGACCATAGATGACTTCATCACATTGGTTTCCAATGAGGTAAAGGCGCAGTTGGCATAGTCCCCGTTCGTTGTGAATTATTAATTATTTAATTTTATAGGAGGATAAACCTATCGCAGCACCATTTAAACCTACTCCGCGCCCTCAGGGTCCGAGACCACAGCAGGGCCGTCCTGTGCAGAATCAGAAAAAGGACGAAGACGGATTGAGAATCAATAACGAGATCAGAGTGCCTCAGGTGAGGCTGGTCGGAGACAATATCGCCGAGCCGGGTATATATCCGATAGCCAAGGCTCTGAAACTCGCTGATGAACTCGAACTTGACCTGGTGGAGATAAGTGCCAAGGCCGACCCTCCTGTGTGCAAAATACTTGACTACCAGAAATATCTGTACCAGCAGAAAAAGAAAGCCAAGGAGATGAAGTCCAATGCTTCCAAGGTGGTCATCAAGGAAATCCGCTTCGGTCCGAATACCGATGAGCACGATTTCCAGTTCAAACTGAAGCACGCGATGGAATTCCTTCAGGAAGGAGCCAAGGTGAAGTCTTCAGTCTTCTTCAAGGGAAGGTCCATAGTTTATGCGGACCAGGGAGAGAAACTCCTCCTCCGTTTTGCTGTGGAACTTGAAGAATATGGAAGGGCAGAGCAGATGCCTAAGCTCGAAGGCAAGAGAATGTTTATGATGATTGCTCCGCTGCCCAAGAAAAAGTAAAAACGCGCCTTGTGGCGCCAAGTATTTATTATAAACAGTTAAATGATTTAGCTATGCCGAAAATCAAGACCAACTCCGGTTCAAAAAAGCGTTTTGCGCTTACCGGAACGGGAAAAATCAAGAGGAAGCATGCTTACAAAAGCCACATCCTCACAAAGAAGACCAAGAAGCAGAAGAGAAATTTGACTCACATCGGACTGGTTGCCGCTGCTGACCAGAAGAGAGTTAAAGCTTTGTTGGTTCTGTAATTATCATTAATGTCAAACTTGGAATTGCAGTAAGAAAAGCTCCTGAAAGATCGGACACTGCTTCCATAACACAGTTAAATTATGCCAAGATCGGTAAACTCAGTAGCCTCCAGGGCTCGCCGCAAAAAAATTCTCAAGAGAACCCGCGGTAATTTTCTTTCAAGAAAGAATGTCTGGACTGTAGCGAAGAACACCTATGAGAAAGGTCTGACCTACGCTTATCGTGACCGCAAGGCCAAGAAGCGTTCTTTCCGTGCACTTTGGATTCAGAGAATCAATGCTGCCGCACGTCAGTACGGTATGACCTACTCTCAGTTTATGGGCAGAATCGCAAAGCAGAACATCGGTCTCAACCGTAAAGTTCTCGCAGACCTTGCCATGAACAACCCTAAAGCTTTTGAAGCTATAATCAATTCTGTAAAATAGTTTTGTAGAATGAGCCTGAAGGAATTTTTCCACAATCGCTGGGTGAGGTTCGGTTTCTGGGCCGTGCTCTATGTGCTGTGGATAATCTGGCTCGAAAGCTGGTGGTGGTGGACTCTCGGCCTGGTGGCAGGCCTCGCCATTATCTTTGACCTCTGCGTCACCAAGAAAGTCAAATGGCTTTTCTGGAAGAAGGAGTACAAGGAAGGCGAAAAGCACAATGTGGCTTTGGAGTGGCTGGATGCAATCATCTTTGCCGTTGTCGTGGTGACTTTCATCAACATCTTCTTTTTCCAGGCTTTCAAAATTCCTTCATCGTCGATGGAAAGTTCCCTTTATACGGGAGACCATCTGTTCGTCAGCAAACTCTCCTATGGCCCGAGGATGCCTCAAACTCCTCTGACCATACCTTTCACTCACAATGTCATAGGAAGCAAGGAGTCTTATTCCACGGCAATCCAGTGTGACTACAAGAGACTGAAAGGCTTCGGAAGAGTCAAGAGAGGAGACTGTGTGGTGTTCGGATTTCCGAATGGAGACACCGTCCTCACGAAAGCTCCGGCTGAAGACTACTATATGCTCTCAAGGCTTTACGGCCGGGAGAATGTGATCCGGAACTATGGACCTGTGAAGGTCAGACCTTCAGACAAGAAAGACCATTATGTCAAGAGATGCGTCGCCGTTGCAGGAGACTCATTGCAAATCAAGGACGGAAGGGTATATGTCAATGGCGAAGCACAGGAAATCCTCCCCGGAATGCAGAGCAGTTTTACGGTGGTCACCAACGGACAGAGATTGAGCGCAAACACGCTTGACCGTTTGGGAATCAACAGAGCTGAATTGTGGTACGATTCAAACTTGCCCGGTTATCCGGCCATTCCTCTGACAGCAGCGATGCTGGAAGAACTGAAATCCAACCGCAATGTCGTTTCGATACAGGAGAATATAGATGTCTATCCACCGGATTTTCCGGACTCATGGAAAACCATCTTCCCGTTCAGCGAGGACTTCCAATGGACAAGGGATAATTTCGGACCGCTTTGGATTCCATCACAGGGAGCTGAAGTCAGTCTCGACCTCGAAAATCTGCCGCTTTACGAAAGGATTATCACTTCCTACGAAGGCAACGATTTGAAAGTCAGTGAGTCTGGAGAAATTTTCATAAACGGCGAAAAGGTTCAGTCCTACACCTTCAAACAGGATTATTACTTTATGATGGGAGACAACAGGCATAACTCTCTCGACTCCCGGTACTGGGGATTCGTCCCTGAGGACCACGTGGTCGGAAAGCCTGCCCTGATATGGCTCTCACTCGACGGGAACAAGAGTTTTCCCGCAAACATTAGGTGGCGGAGATTTTTCAAACTGCTCTGAAATTTTGCAAATTAGCAATTTTTTCACGACATTTGCAGCCCGCTGAATTTGATAATATTAAAAAAGTATATACAATGGCAAAGGTTTGTCAAGTTACAGGCAGAAAGAGAATGGTCGGCAACAACGTCGCTCACTCCAAACTGCGCACAAAGCGCATATTCGCCCTGAACCTCAAGACCAAGAAGTTCTGGTCTGAGGCAGAACAGAGATTCATCACCCTTAAAGTATCCTGCAAGGGTATGAGGCACATCGAAAAGAACGGTCTCGACGCAGTTGTCAGAGACGCTCAGAAGAAAGGATTCATTGACCTCGTTTAATTGATTCGGAATTATGGCAAAGAAAGCTAAAGGAAATAGGGTGCAGGTGATTCTTGAATGCACCGAACAGAGGGAAAGCGGTGTGCCTGGCATCTCCAGATACATCACTACCAAGAATAAGAAGAACACGACTCAGCGTCTGGAGCGTATGAAATACAATCCGTTCCTTCACAAGGTGACGCTTCACCGTGAAATTAAGTAAGACAGGAGGATTGAACTATGGCAAAGAAAGCAGTCGCAACCTTCGCTGCCGGTAAGGGCGGTAAGAAAATGGTAAGATGCATACGTATGGACAAGTCACCTAAGACTGGCGCGTATGTATTCGATGAGCTTCTCGTTGAGGAGTCTCAGGTTAAGGATTTTTTCGCTAAGAAATAATTCACGACGAAAGTCAGTTTTATCGGGCGGGTATTTTTACCCGTCCTTTTTGTGTTTGGAGATGTCCGATCATCTCGCGCACCAGCGCGACGGCGGGAGCCGTGTATTTGCCGCAGGCAAATACGGAAGGCGGAGCCGCAGGGTATAATAGGGGCAGAGCCCCTAGGCATAGATAGATAATATCCAACAGGATACCGTCACGCCGAGCGTGACGGTATCCTGTTGGATAAGTGGTGCCGAATGATTATATTTGCAGGTTTGAAAATTTGTACATCCTATGGGTATTTTTGACAAGGGAACAAATAAGACCAACAGGGGCTTCTTCGAGAGGCTCTCAAGGGCCATAGTGGGCAAGACCCGCATAGATGACGGGATTCTGGACGCTATGGAAGAGGCTCTCGTAGAGACAGATATGGGCGTGGATACCACTCTCAAACTCATAGATGCGCTTGAGGAAAGAGTGAGCCGGGACCGCTATGTTAAACTTGAGGAACTTACGGCTATGCTCCAGGATGAAATATCTAAACTTCTGGATGTGGATGGAGCCCGAAACGACGGTCGTATCATAGACCAGTCCCGAAAGCCCTATGTGATACTCGTAGTGGGGGTCAATGGCGTGGGCAAGACAACCACAATTGGCAAGCTCGCCTCCAAACTTGTTTCCGAAGGCAAGAAAGTCGTGCTCGGGGCTGCTGATACTTTCAGGGCTGCAGCAGTGGAGCAGCTCACAATTTGGGCGGAGCGTTCCGGAGCCGACATAGTGAAGCAGGAAATGGGTTCTGACCCGGCTTCAGTGGCGTATGATACCGTAAAATCTGCAGTTGCGAAAGGCGCGGATGCAGTGATTATCGACACCGCAGGACGTCTCCACAACCGCATCGACCTGATGAACGAGCTCACCAAAATCCGCAATGTCATTGCCAAGGTGATTCCTGATGCTCCCCACGAGGTGCTGCTTGTGCTCGATGCCTCCACAGGTCAGAACGCCGTCCAGCAGGCCACTGAGTTCTTGCGTGCCACCAAGGTCAATTCCATTGCTCTGACCAAGCTCGACGGTTCGGCCAAAGGCGGAGTGGTGGTTTCCATAGTGGATAAATTCCAGATTCCTCTCAAATACATAGGCATAGGTGAAGGAGTGGACGACCTCAAGTTCTTCGATGGACAGGAGTTCTCCAAATCCCTTTTCGACATATCCCAGATTTCCGGAAAATAAATAAAACAACGACAATATGACAATTTCTTATAACTGGCTGAAGGACTACCTTGAGTGTGACCTCACCCCCGCTCAGGTGGCAGATGCACTGACCTCGATAGGTCTTGAAGTGGATTCGGTGGAGACTGTTGAGGAAATTCCCGGCGGCCTTGCAGGTGTGGTGGTGGCAGAGGTGGTGGAGTGTACCGAACATCCGGACTCCGACCATCTTCACGTGACTAAGGTGAATGCCGGCGGTCCAGAACTGCTGCAGGTCGTATGCGGTGCACCCAATGTGGCTGCAGGTCAGAAAGTTCTGCTCGCAACCATAGGCACTGTCCTTGGAGAAGACTTCAAAATCAAGAAGTCCAAAATCAGGGGAGTCGAGTCATTCGGAATGATATGCGCAGAAGATGAACTCGGAATCGGCACATCCCACGACGGCATTATGGTGCTTGATCCGGATGCCGTACCGGGCACTCCGGCGAAGGATTATCTTCATCTTGCCACAGACACGGTAATTGAAATCGGACTCACCGCAAACAGGGTTGATGCGGCTTCGCACATCGGCGTGGCCCGTGACCTTTACGCTTGGCTCTGCCACAACAATATCCCTTGTAAATTGAATATTCCCGATGTTTCCGCCTTTGCTGAAAACGGAAGCGAAGCGGATGCCATCCCTGTAGAAGTCCTTGCTAAAGACGATGCACCGAGATATTTCGGGGCACGCCTGACGGATGTAAAGATTGGACCGTCCCCTGAGTGGTTGCAGAAAAAATTGCTTTCTGTGGGTCTCAGACCTATAGACAATGTGGTGGATATAACCAATTTCATTCTTATGGAACTCGGACAGCCTCTTCACGCCTTCGATGCGGCGAAGATTGCCGGACGCAAGGTCGTGGTCCGCAGGGCTGGCGAAGGAGAAAAGCTTGTGACATTGGACGGAGTTGAACGCAGCCTTTCTGCCGAAGACCTGGTCATTGCAAACGAAAATGCTCCTATGTGTCTGGCCGGTGTGTTCGGAGGCGCTGATTCCGGAATTTCCGAAAGCACAACGGAACTCTTCCTCGAGATTGCTTATTTCAATCCTGTGACCATAAGGAAGACATCCAAGCGCCACACCCTCAAGACAGACGCATCTTTCCGCTATGAAAGGGGATGCGACCCGCTTGTGCTGGAATATGCTGCAATGAGGGCAATATTGTTGCTTCAGGAGATCTGCGGGGCCAAACTTGTGGGCAAGGTGGTGAAGGTGGAGTCCCGTACATTCGAGAAAAAGCAGGTAGAGTTGGACTACAACCGCATTGAATCCTTCATAGGCAAGAAGATTGGGCACGATACAATCGAATCCATACTCCGCAATCTCAACTATGACTTCATAAGCAAGACTGAAAATGGGGCAACGGTGGCAGTGCCTTCCTATATGATAGACGTTTACCGTGAGTGCGACGTTGTGGAGGAAATCCTGCGTATCTATGGATACAACAATATCGAGCTGCCGGCAATGATGAGAATGTCGGTGGTGCCTGACGTGAAACCTGAGCCTGAGGCAGTCAGAAACACGATTTCGGACTACCTTGCAGCCAACGGTTTTGTGGAGACAATGAACAATTCCCTCACCAAATCAGCTTATTACACAAAACTCCAGACTTATCCGGAGGCGAATTGCGTCAGAATCATAAACCCTCTCAGTTCAGACCTCAATGTGATGCGCCAGACATTGATACTCAACGGCTTGGAGGTTATTGCATACAATATCAACCGTCAGATGAGCTATCTCAAGACCTTTGAATACGGTTCAGTTTACAGGCTGAAGAATCAGGTTGAGACACCGGAACTTTCGGACATTGAGGAGGCTCAGAAGTATGCCCTTTTCATCACTGGAACTCCTGAGAAGTCCTGGAGGACTGACTGTGGAAAAAGCAGCTATTATCAGTTGAAGGGCTATGTGGAGGCTCTGTTCAGACGCTTCGGAGTGGACCTTTATCAGTTGGAAACAGATGCGGCTCCTTCCGATATTTTTGCTGACGGTATGGTTTACAAACTTCAGGGCAGTAAAGCTCAGGTGGCAGTAATAGGTTCAGTTGCACCGGCCCTGCTCAAGCAGTTCGGTATCCGCCAGAGTGTATTTGCAGCTGAAATTGGCTGGAAGGAACTTTTTGAACTTGTCAAGAGGAACAAGATTGCCTACAAGGAATTGCCTAAATATCCGGAGGTCAAGAGAGACCTTGCACTGCTGTTGGATGAGAGCGTAAACTTCGCGGACCTGCGCAGAACAGCTTTCCGCAACGGCAAGAAACTGCTTAAGAAGGTATCACTCTTCGATGTTTACAGGGGCGACAAAATCCCTGAGGGAAAGAAGCAGTATGCCCTCAGTTTTGTCCTTCAGGATCTGGAGAAAACCCTCACCGACAACGATGTGGAGAGGATAATGGACAATCTTGTGAAAGCTTTTGACCGCGAACACGGCGCAAAACTCAGATAATGTACCGAAGGTTGCCGGCATATCTGCTTCTCGTGCTTTGCTTGATTTCATCCTGCAAAAGGGGCAATCGTGTCATTCCCAAGGACAAATTTGCTGAAATCTATGCCGAAATGTTCGTGCTGGACCAATGGCTGGATGACAACAGGGATGTCCGCAGGAGGGCTGATACCACCTTGGTTTACGCTCCTGTTCTTGACAAATACGGATATACCTATGACGACTACCTTGCCAGCGTGGACAAATATATGAAGGATCCGATGAGGTATTCCCGTATTCTGAGATCTACGGCGGAAATTCTTAACAATCGTCTTGAGAATCTGAAAACCATTCAGGCAGAGGAACTTGCAAAGGAGAGGGCTGCACGTCGTTTGGATTCGCTGATCAGGAGTGTGAACTTCGATATGGATTCGGTGCTTATGGCTATGATGAGGGTTCATCCTACTGACAGCATTGTGGCGGTGGCCGATTCCGACGGCTTCCTCTCGTTCAGATTTGTTTGCGTAAGCGATACGGTCTATGACGGGCCGGCTATGGTGTTTGCGGACAGTCTTGAGCTTGCGAAGGACAGCTTGGAAACGAAGGAGGTTATTCAGGTGACGGACAGCACGACGGATAAGAATCCCGAGATAAAACTTGAGAGAAAGCCGCTCAAATTCAGGGAAAAATCTCTGCAAAACGAAAAGACGGTTATTGAGAAATTATTGAAGAAAGAGGAGGATGCTTCATTTTGACAAAATAGTTTTCGGGCCCATACACAGCAGACGTCTGGGATCCAGCCTGGGGGTGAATCTTCTCCCCTCCGACGGGAAACTGTGCAATTTCGACTGTATCTACTGCGAATGCGGGTGGAACCGGGATAATGCATTTTCAGAGCCGCTTCCCAATGCAGCACAGGTCAGGGAAGCACTGGAGCGGAAGTTGTCGGAAAGTGCCAGGGCCGGACAGAGAATCGACTCCATCACTTTTTCGGGCAACGGAGAGCCCACGCTCAATCCCCATTTCCCTGAAATCATAGACATAACCATAGCCTTGAGGGATGAGTATATGCCCCAGGCTAAGGTATCTGTTCTGTCTAATGCGACAAGGTGCAGCCATCAGGAAATTGTCTCAGCCTTAAAGAAGGTTGACAACCCTATTTTGAAACTGGACGCACCCACGGGCGAACTTGCGGCCCTCGTAAACAAGCCTGTCGGATCCTACGACCCGTCCCGTATTGTCGAGGCTCTCGAACAGTTTCACGGGGATTTCATACTCCAGACAATGTTCCTCCGATCAAATGATTTTGATACCGCCTCTGAGCAGGTGCTCGGGCCGTGGAAGAACATAGTGAGACATTTGAGACCCCGTCAGGTAATGGTCTATTCCCTGGATCGCGAGACTCCCCAGAAGGGCCTTGTGAAATATGACAGGGAAAGTATGCAAAAACTGGTAAAAGACTTGACAGACGAAGGGATAAACATTACATTTGCTTGAATCACAAAAACATCCTATATGATTGATTATCTTTCAAAATACGGCTATACGCCTAAGATAGAGGAAATTGACAGTGCCATTGCCAAAATTTCCCAGAATGTCAGCAATTTTATGACAGGCCAAGTGCTCAAGCAGTGCTTCTCTATGCTCGATTTGACCACTCTCAAGTCTGACGACACTCCGACCTCGGTGACTGCTTTTGTGGAGAAGGTCAATTCTTTTGCAAAGGATTATCCCGACTGGCCTTTGCCGGCATCGGTTTGTGTCTATTCCAACTTTGCCTCAGTTGTGGACAAGGTGAGGAAGAATGATTTTCACATTACTGTTGTTTCAGCCTGCTTCCCTTCATCCCAGTCCTTCCTTGACGTGAAACTGCTTGAGTGTCAGAGGGCTGTTGAGACAGGTGCTGATGAGGTGGATATAGTATTGGCTCTCAATGCCTTCCTTGACGGGAACTGCGAAGGAGCCGCAGAGGAAATCCGTGCAATCCGCAAATGCATAGACGAGGCTGCCGCAAAACAAGGCCGTACCGTCCATCTTAAGGTGATACTTGAGACGGGACTGCTCGTCAGCCCTGAGAATATTGCAAATGCATCGTTCCTCGCAATGGAGGCCGGAGCTGATTTCATCAAGACTTCAACAGGCAAAGTGTCTGTGAATGCCACACCTGTTGCAGCATTCGTAATGTGCCAGTGCATCGCTGCCTATTATGCAAAAACAGGCAAAAAAGTAGGTTTCAAGCCGGCTGGTGGCATCTCCACTGCTGAGGATGCAGTTTGCTACTATCTCATAGTATCCAACATCCTGGGTGAGGAATGGCTCAACCGCGACCTTTTCCGCTTCGGTGTGAGCCGTGTAGCCAACAGCATTCTTTCTGCAGCAGAACAGAAGACCGTAAAATACTTTTAAGACATTTGTGCTGATTCCGAGCCGCTGATTCAACCGATAAAGTTCAAGTAGCTGGGAATCAAAGTATTAAATCTGGGAATTCTGCCCAAAACAAGCCAAGATGCGCATCTTGGAATATGATTTTGACTTCTAATTATGCCCTGCACAGCTGTGTGGGGCATATTTTTGCAATTAAACGCTGAAAATTTCATTCAGCGGATAGTAGCCTTTAGTTTTGCAGCGTAATTAAAAACTAAAAGCTATGAAACGAATTTTTCTGACCATCGGGACAGTCCTTCTGGCCCTATCTTGTGAACACGTGGATGTTGATTCCGGGCCGGGCCCTTATGAGCTCAGTTTAACCCACGATGAAATAGTCCTGGGAAGGCAATTGGAAGACCCATTCAAGACTGAAAACATGACTAAGGCACTGCAGGAGCTGTATCCCACCAAGGCTGACCGGCTGCCGTTGGAAAGTACTGATCTTTACGTACGCTTCCTGCCTCGCAACGAGGAGGAGTTTGACCGGCTCAAAGCCCTTGGCATCGAGCTTCTGGACCATCCTGTGGATTATGAGGTGCTCAAGGAAGGGGACTGGTATCACGATCCTTCAATTGATTCCCAGAAAATCACTTGGCAGTATGCCGTTGTGCCCAAGACTTTTGAGTTTCCTGAATCCATTGATTATCAGATTCTTCACGGCTGTTATCTGTCTTCAAACGATGAGACTACAAAATCGGACGGGCTGGACTGGGAGGCTATAGAAAGGAAGGCGTTTGAGCTGACCGGCAACGCAGGGATGCTTGAGGAACCCACAAAGGCTTCGGCAAAAGTGACCCCTCAGGGCCGTATAACCATCCGCGATCCCAAGTATGCCGGTGGTAAACCTGTGGGAGTTTCCGGGGTTACTGTGTCCTGCAATGCCTTTGTGAAATTTGCCAAGGCCTATACGGACATTGACGGCTACTACAAGATGAACAAGAGCTTTACTTCAAAGCCGAGGTACAGAATTATGTTCAAGAACGAAAAAGATTTCTGCATAGGCTTCAATTTCATTCTTGTGCCTGCATCGGTTTCCACTTTGGGCAAAGGAGGTCCTGAGGGTGTGAGTGTGGAAGTGACTGGCGACTCCGAGGAAAAACTTTACAGGCGCTGTGTTGTCAACAATGCCACTTATGACTACATCCTCAGGTGCAACGACTCTGATATGGGAGTCACACCTCCTCCGGGAGACCTCCGAATCTGGATTCTGCCTTTTATGGAAGAGAGCAGTTGCGCTATGCTGCATCACGGAGCCTTTGTGTCAGAGCCGCTGATTGCCGGAATTCTCGGATCCTATGCCTTCCTTGCCAAACTTTTCTCTCCGGACATCACCATAGGCGTTTCGGGTGACAATCAATATGAAAGCATATATGCCACCACAGTCCACGAACTTGCCCATTCTTCACACTACGCAATCCGCGGCAACGATTTCTGGAATCCGTACATAAAATATATTCTTACGTCTTTTGTGAACTCAGGAGATGCCTACGGCAGCGGGTCGGAAGCGGATTACGGCTATTGTGAGGTCGGTGAAATGTGGGCCTATTATCTTTCAAGCGTTTTGTATAAGGAAAGGTATGGGGGACAATTGAGGGACTTCGGTGCTGATTTTTGGTTCAAGCCTCAAATCTTCAGGTATATAGACCAGCGTGGAGTGGGCCGGGCTGTGATTTTTGAAGCTCTGAAGCAGAAGGATGTCGTGGATGTGGTCTCTCTCCGCAGCGCGCTTTTGAAACTGGCTCCTTCCAAGGGGACAATCATAGAACAAGCTTTTGCCTTGTATGGGAAATAGTTTCAATAAAGCTGCCGGAAAGATTGTGCTTCTGCTCCTGTTCCTGTGCCTTTCAAATATTGCCCTGGCGCAGAGGTTTACACTCTCAACCAATCTTTTGGAATATGCCAATCTCGGAACCCTGAATCTGGACGCTTCTTTCGGAGTGGCGCAGAAGTGGTCCGTGGTTGCAGGAGTGAAGTACAATCCTTTCTCATTCAATTCCCGGGAGAACGGACGTTTCTACAACCGTCAGCATTCCTGGTCCGCAGGAGCGAAATACTGGCTTTGGCACATCAATACCGGTTGGTGGTTCGGGAGCAGATTGCGCTATCAGGAATACAGCAGCGGAGGGCTGCTCAAGGAAACTGCGGAGGAGGGTGACAGATACGGAATGGGGTTTTATGCAGGCTATTCCTATATGCTGCATCCGCATCTGAATCTGGAATTCGGGGCCGGACTGTGGACCGGAGGTGCTGTTTACAAGGTGTTTTCCTGCCCGACTTGTGGCAGGACCATAGCCCAGGGGAGCAAAATGTTTGTGCTTCCGGATGATTTGATGATATCGTTGGTGTATGTGTTCTGAATTGAAAGAAACAGTTCCGGGTATTCTGAAAACGCTCGCGCTCTGTGCTGTTGTGGCAGGAGTGGCGGCCTGTTCACCATCCGGTAGAATAAGAAGCCTGATAGACAAGGGGGTGAGGGCGGATATTGCCATCTCGCGTCAGACTCAGGAGCAAGAGATGGAAGATGTGAAGGAAAGCGGAGGAGCGAAAGAAGCCGAACGCGAGGATGGGGAGCCGATAATAATGAACGCGGAACTGGATGAGGAAACGGGAGAGATGGTGGCTGTGGATGTGATTAATGAATCCAAGGTGGTCGCCCGCTTCAACAACGTGAGCGAAAGGCTTGGGCAGGTTAATATCAGTTTTGACATAGTCGTACCCTCTTCCCTGCTTTCCTCGGATCTCCAGTTGAGGTTCTGTCCTGTGCTGCACATCGGAGAGGAGGACAGGCCGCTTGAGACCGTGAACGTGACTGGGGCAGCCTACAGGGGTCGTCAGATGAAAGGATATCAGCGTTATCGGGAATTCCTCGCATCGATTGTGACGGATACCACCGACCTGATTCTGGTTCATCAGCTGGAGTTGTTTCTCCAACGCTATTATCCCCAGACATATGCGATGAAACGGGATTCATCCCTGCTGCCGGAGCCTTATGAAACCAACCTCTTCGGGGTCACGCAGAAAGAAGCTCTGGAGCATTACTCCAATACGCTAAAAATGAGGGTGAACGACTGGAAGAAGCGGAACAAGGACAGGATGTTCCGGAAATATGTCAAAGACCCCTTAAAGACAGACAATGTGCGTCTGGACACAATCATCGATTCCGGGAACGGGGATTTGTGTTACAGATATGTACAGAGTTTCAGAACCATCCCCGGACTGAAGAAAGTAACGGTGGGAATGAACGGCTCTGTGCGCAGGCTGGGGGAGAAGGTGTGCGATTTTCCTTCGCCGGAGACTCTGACATATTATATAAGTTCTCTGTCCACACTTGCAGACTGTTCCGTCAGATACAAGACCGTAGTGACGGAAAGGATAGTGAAGGATAAGACGATGGCGAAAATTGAATTCAAGGCCGGTAAATCCGCCGTGGATATAGATCTGGGAGACAATGCCTTGGAAATGAGCAGAATACGCTCTTGTATGCAGGTTGTCTTTGAGAGTGAAGAAATGGTGTTGGATTCCCTTGTGGTTTCGGCCGGATGCTCTCCTGAGGGCGCTGTGGCTTTGAACGACAGACTTTCAATTGCCAGGTCGGAAGCAGTAAGGAACTGTCTTGCGGAGATGTTTGAATATGGGGCAGACAGCCTTATACGTACATCCCTTCTGTCCGAAAACTGGAAATTGCTGGACCGTCTGGTGGAGGCCGATTCCACGCTCTCGAAGGTGGACCTCGGTATTTACGCAGATGCCTCGCAGGAACGGGATCCCGACAGGAGGGAATTGAAACTGAGGAAAATGCCGGGATACAAATATATGAGAGAGAAACTATATCCTCAGTTGCGTCACGTGGATTTCGATTTCCATATGCATCGCAAGGGTATGGTAAAAGACACGGTGCACACTACCGAGGTGGACACAGCATATATGAGGGGGCTGGAGCGTCTCAAGGAACTTGATTACAGTGCTGCGGTTGAAATTCTCAGGCCTTACGGAGATTACAATGCGGCCTTGGCGTTTGCGAGTGCGGGTTACGACCATACGAGCTGGTCCATATTGGAGAATTTGCCGGATGCCAGTGCGAACCTGTGCTATCTGAAAGCCCTGGTCCTGTCCCGTCTGGAGCGAAGCAGGGATGCGAAAGCATATTTCAGGATGGCTCTGGAAAAGGAACCCTCGCTAAGGTTCAGAGCCAATCTGGATCCGGAAATGAATGAATTGGCAAGAAATGACTGATTATTATGAAAAAAATTGTTTTGACTGTGAGCGCGATAATCTGCGCTGTTTGTACGGGTTGCCTGAAACAGGAAAAATCCGGGTATGAAGAAAATAATGTCAAAGGAGCCCTGACCATAAATGTGGAGGGAGCCGTCCAAAATACAAGCAAGGCTTCCGGAACTGCCAGTCAGTCCGATGAGGACCGGGTGGGGAGCGTTCAGATTTTCCTTTTTTCAGAGGATGGAAAGATTGAGGTTCAGGCCTATTCGGGGAACAGCAGTGTGACTATAGTCAGCACTATGGGAAGGAAGACTCTCGGGGTGGTGGTGAACTGTCCTGAAATAGCGGGAGTGACCAGACTGTCGGAGCTCAACTCGAAACTTACTCTGCTGCAGGACAATGCTCCGGATTCATTTGTGATGTACAAGACTCAGACAGTGGATATGGATGCTGCGCAGAAGAGTGTGGATGTGAAAGTGAAGAGGCTGGTTTGCAAGATTGTCGTGAAGAAAATCAGCAACCGTATGACACTGGATGCATATCGCGGCTCCCCGGTCCGGATAAAGGGAATCTATCTTATAAATGTTGCGGGGGAGGCTTCTATGGATTGTTCTGCTGTTCCCGGGGTATGGCTGAACAGAATCGAAAAAGAAAGCAGCACGAATTCCCTTTATGCGGAGTTTCCTTCGGCGGTTTCCATAGCCTACAATGAGGATGACATTTCAGGACATTATTTCTACTGCTACCCGAATCCGGTTGAGGAAGACAGTTCAGCCGCCCAATGGTCTCCAAGACATACCCGTCTGGTGATTGAGGCCGAGGTTGACGGCAAGACCTGTTATTATCCTGCGACTCTTCCCGTACTTGAACCCAACAAGGTTTATATAGTGAATGATTTTGTCTTGACAAGAGTTGGAACGGACAAGGCAGACGAAGTGACGGCAACCGGCAATATGGACTTTTCCCTCCAGATTGAGCCTTGGGGTGAAGAGTATATGGACAATGTGACAATCTGAACGAACTGAGGCAGAGGAGGAGCGGATCATAACAATGAACAGATTCCGTCTGAACCGTATCCTCTTTCTGCTTTGGAATCTGTGTTAGAAAACGATGAAAATCTCCCGCTTGTTTGCAGCTGTTCTTTTGCTGTTTGTATCCTGTTCGGTCAAAGAGGACAGGAGTGATTGTCCCTGTCTGCTGATTCTGGATTTGGAGGCTGTCAGAACAACTTTTCCGGAAGCTGAACTGTTGCTCTCGGTCAACATGGACGGGAAATGTGTTGTGACGGACAGTCTGAAAGTGGCTGATGTTGAGGGCCTTTATGAGATGGAGGTGCCCAAGGGGGTGCTGAATTTGAATGTCTGGTCGGAGGAAGCTATAACTTATGTGTCTGATGGACAGTTGAATATTCCCTTGGGGGACGATTGCCCTCAGGTGAGGATGTATTCAGAGACATTGGATGTGAGAAATCTGGATTCTCGACAGGTGGACGTGAGGCTTTGCAAGAATCATTGCCTGCTTACCATCGATTTCATGGACGGATTCGGACAGGAGGAAGAATTTGTGACAGGGGTCAGGGGAAATGTGGACGGATATTCGGATGACGGTAAACCGAGGAACGGGGATTTTTTCCATTTTATGTCCAGTCCCATGAAACTGGTGCTGCCGAGACAGAATGATGCTTCACTGAGACTGGACCTGATGGACGGTAGCGGTCTGTTGAAATCTTTTGCATTGGGTAACTATCTGACTATGAGCGGATATGACTGGACTGCGCAGGACTTGCAGGATGCCAGTGTGACAGTGGATTTTGCCTATACGAAAATAACGGTCAGCGTCGGTGCGTGGGAAAACAGCTACGATTTTGACATAGTATTCTGACAGGCTCAGACCGGGACTACTGAAGCAGTTCCTTGAGTACGGCTATGGACCTGAGGTTTAGAGGATATTCCAGATGGAGTTCTATATAGCGGATGAAGGATTCCAACAGGGAGGACCGGACTGTTCCGTTCATAGGCAGAATCAGGGCTTCGGAAAGAGGCATACGCAGCAGTTCTTTGGCGGTATGTCTGTAGTCGGCCTCGATGAAGTTTTCGATGTCCCTGTATTCCGGCCGGAAGCCCAGGGCAGCGGACAATTCCAGGGTGAACATCAGATGGAAGTTGCTGAAATTGTCTTGCAAGGCGTTGAGGAGAAGTATTTTCTGCTCACACCACCCGTAGAGCCCCGGTTCGTTTGCTCCCTCCTTGACTGCGCGGAAGAGAAGTTCGGCCAGGTAGATGGAAATGCTGCTCTTGTAGAGATTGTCCCGGAGTCCGCCCAGGTTTACGGACGGGCAGAGGCTGCTGACAGTTGGCATTCCGCCTTTGCCCTGATGCACGGAGGCCTCGACTATGTTCAGAGGGCTGATCAGATTTGCAATCCGGCTCTTCCCGGACTTGCCTCCGGAGGTGATGGAAGGCAAAAAGAACGCGCATCGTCCGTATTCCCGGCTCAGGGTGTGGAGCACAAGGGAACGTTCTCCGTATTTTGTGGAATGCAGGAGTATGAATTCTATGTTTCTGGAGTTGTCTCCTGTCATAGCCTTATGTCTTTGAGGGCTTTGTACCGGTGGGATATCAGGTTTTTCCAGGACTCCGGAATTTCTGCCAGAGTGCGTCCCTTGCAGGAGAGAACCTCTTCCGGACTTATGCCCAGAGCAAGAAGGGATTCCAGCTCCGAGTCGTCGGGAATGAACACCGGGTCATAGCCGAAGCCTCCCGTTCCGGATCTCCTGAAGGCAATGTGTCCTTCCAGGGAACCCTCGTGGAAAGACTCTTGCCCCTTTGCATCTATGAGGGTGACCGAGCATCGGAAACGGGCCTTGCGGTCTTCTTCACGCAGGGCTCCGGCTTCCTCCAGTTTGCGCAGGAGCTTGTCCATATTGTCCCGGAAATTCTTGTCCCCTCCGGCGTAGCGTGCCGTGTAGATGCCGGGTTCTCCTCCGAGGGCGTCCACCTCCAGCCCGGAGTCGTCGGCAAGGACTGGTATATTTGCTTCAGAGCCGTCAAGTTGAAGCCTGTCGTATATGAACCGGGCTTTGAGTGCCGAGTTTTCCCGGAAACTCTGTCCTGTTTCGTCTGCTTCCTCTTCAATTCCCATTTCGGAGGGCAAAACTATGGAAATGCCTTCTCCGAGTATTTCGGCGGCTTCTCTTGCCTTGCCCTTGTTGGCTGTGGCAAATATCAATTTCTTCATTTTTAGGCTTTTTTCGATTCGGAATTGGCAAAAATAACAAAATTTGAACAATTATGCTTTTTCAATGTCGGAATTAGGAATCAGATTTGTATCTTTGTTTCCCCCGTTTCCCGCCTGGAATGAACCGGGCGGATTTAATGTGTGCAGAATATGAAGAAATTTGAAGCAATTGTCGTCCTTTGTCTGGCTATGTGGTTGTCGTCCTCAGTCGCAGGTGCGCAAAGCCGTGGTTTCAAGTTGGGACAGTGGACAGAGATTCAGAATTCAATAGTGCGCCAGCTGAGCCTTTCCTATGTGGACAGTCTCGATGTGGACAGGATAATGCGTGCAGGAATAGATGCGATGCTTGCGCAACTGGACCCGTACACCATTTATGTCCCGGAGGAGGAGAACGAGGATTTTCAGATGATGCTTTCCAATACCTATGGCGGAATTGGTGCAGTGGTCCACAAGGAAAATGGAGGATATGTGATTATCAATGAGCCATATGAAGGTTCTCCGGCAGCAAAGAACGGGTTGCAGTGCGGAGATGAGATAATGGAGATTGACGGAGTGGACCCGAGGCCTCTGGAAATCAGCGAGGCCACCGACAGGATGAAGGGAAAGCCCGGGACCAAGGTCCACTTCAAGATCAAGAAGGTGCGAAGCGGGGATATAGTGGATGTGGACATCGTCCGGGAGCGCATTCAGCTGCCTTCTGTGGATTATGTGGGAATGTTGGATTCCGAGACCGGTTATATTCGCCAGACCAAGTTCACGGAAAACGTGTCGGCTGAAATCCGCAATGGCTACCACGAACTTAAGGCTCAGGGTATGACGCGTCTGATTCTTGATCTGAGGGGCAACGGCGGAGGACTTATGGAGGAGGCTGTGAACATAGTAAGTCTTTTTGTACCAAAGGGTTCTCTTGTAGTGACATCAAAAGGTATAGCGGAGCAGGCCCGGGAAATGAGGACCAGAACTGAGCCGGTGGATTTGGATATTCCGCTTTATGTTATGATTGACTCCAATTCTGCATCGGCATCCGAAATCGTTTCCGGGTCGCTTCAGGATATGGACAGGGCAACCATACTCGGTCAGCGCAGTTATGGGAAGGGTCTGGTTCAGTCCATACGCCCTGTTGCCTACAACGGTCAGCTGAAGGTTACGACAGCAAAGTATTACACTCCTTCCGGACGCTGTGTGCAGGCTATAGACTACACTCACCGCAATGAGGACGGAAGTGTGGGACATATTCCGGATTCTCTCACGCACGAATTCAAGACGGCTTCCGGACGCATCGTCCGTGACGGAGGCGGTATCACTCCTGATGTGGAAATCAAGGCACCGTCTTACAGCCGTATAGTCTATGCCCTTGTGCTTTATGGGGTTATCGACAAATATGCCATCGAGTTTGCACGCAAGCACGACAGTATTCCGGCTGTGGAGGATTTTCATCTTTCCGACGCGGATTTCGATGATTTCGTGGAATTTGCGAAAACTCGGGAATTCGACTACCGCAGCAGTGCCAAGGCTTCCTTCGACCAGATGAAGAACGAGATGGAGAAGGATGGCCTGGCAGACACCGTCAAGGAACAGCTGGATGTCATAGAAAAGGCCCTCCAAATCGAGAAGGAACAGTTCATGCGTCTGAAGAAAGACGAAATCGTGCCTTTCATAGAAGAGGAAATAGCCGTGAGGTACTACTACCAGAAGGCTGGAGTGCAAGTACGTTTGCGCTACGACAATGAGGTCAGCGAGGTGCTGAAATACATCCACAATCAGCCTCAGGAATAGGCGCATAATAATCCGACGCAATGAACAGGCTGAAACTTAACCACTTGGCTGCTCTGACTCTTTTCCTGTCGGCTTCCGTAGTCCTGCAGCTCACGGTCGGGGACATTCCTCTTGATTTCTTTGCCTTTCCGGTCAGCCTGTCGCTGTTTCTGCTTTGGTGTGCCCTGTGCTTTCTTGTATGGAGCCGCAGACAATCCTGGATAAGGGGGCTTTTCCTGTCCCCGGAAGCCACTGTCTTCTCTCTGTCAGCCTGTGCTTTGGCCTGCCTCGTGACGGGATTCTCATCCACAAGGGCTTATGTCCATTCCTGGTGGTTTGCCGCAGATATCCTTCTGTTGCTGACCACTTTGTTCTTTGTGCTGATGAGAGGCTGGAGGGATGCTTCAGGCCATATCAGATGGGGCTTCTTGCTCAACCACAAGGGCCTATTCATACTCGTGTCCTCACTTTTCTTCGGAGCAGCCGACACCCAGGTTCTGCGCTTGCCTCTGTCCGCCGGTGAATCTGCAAAAACGGCCTGGTCAGCTGACGGAACAGTCCGGGCTCTGCCGTTCGAATTGCAGATGCAGGACTGCTGCGTGGACTTTTACGACAATGGGATGCCCCAGGCCTATAGTGCCGAATTGCTCATCGACGGTGTGCCCCGGACCATAGAAGTGAATGCTCCGGCTTCGGTCGGATGGGCCTGCAATGTCTATCTTGTGTCAGCATCAGGGGAATACTGCGTGATTGAAGTGGTGAATGAGCCGTGGAAATATTTCAGCTTGCTGGGACTGGTAATGATGATAGCGGGAGCTGCCATAATGTTCATCAAGGGCCCTACGCCCGCAAATTGTAAAAGATCATGACCTGGGCCCATTTCATATATTTCGCCGTGGCTTCCGTGCTGCTCTACGTGGCGGGAGCAGCAGTCGCGTTTACTCCTTTGCGTAAGAATCGCAGCATTTCCATCCTGCTCTGCACTCTGGGTATGTTGGTGTTTGCCTCTTTCATAGCCGGATTATGGATTTCATTGGACCGTCCGCCTTTCAAGACTTTGGGCGAAACGCGCCTGTGGTATTCCTTTTTCGTGATGTTTGCGGGACTTTTCACCTATGCCAAATGGAAATACGATTGGGTGCCATCCTTTTCTGCGGTGCTCTCGGCCGTATTCATCATCATCAATTGCCTCAAGCCACAAATTCACGACCAGACCTTGATGCCGGCTCTCCAGAGCGCCTGGTTCATACCTCACGTGAGCGTGTATATGTTTTCCTATGCTATGTTGGGAGCGGCGTTTATCCTTGCGCTTTGGGCTATGTTCCGGCCTCAGGAAAAATTGCTTCAGGACGCTGACAGGCTCGTCTATGTGGGACTGGCCTTTCTCACTTTCGGAATGCTCACAGGGGCTGTCTGGGCAAAGCAGGCCTGGGGACATTACTGGAATTGGGACCCCAAGGAGACCTGGGCTGCCCTGACCTGGCTGCTCAATCTGCTGTACCTGCATTTGAGGTTATTTGTCAAACCATTGAACAATAAGAAGATACGCTTGCTGGGGGCATTGGTGATCATTGCCTTTGCTTGTCTTCAGATGTGCTGGTGGGGCGTGAATCTCCTGCCTTCAGCCCAGGACAGCGTACACGTGTATGCAAAATAACAACCAAATTTTCAATTTATATGAAACGCTATTTGAAATGGTTCATCTTCGCGGTTATCCTTGTTGCAGCAATCTGTGCAATAACATATCGTGCAGTGAACAAAGTCCCTTCGGAGAATCTGCCCGAAGCGGAAAGAGTGCTTGCAATCTTCGAGCAAGGCGGTTGCGCTGATTGCCACAGCACGCAGCCAAATCTGCCTTTCTATGCGAACTGGCCTGTAGCCGGCAAGATGGTTATGGTGGATATTGAGAAAGGCTACCACGCCTTTGACATCGAGCCTGCTCTCAATGCCATAAGGAATGGCGAGCCCATTCATCCTGTGGACCTCGGCAAATTGGAAATGGCCGTGTTCAACGGGACTATGCCTTTGGCAAAGTATTATCTGGTACATTGGGGCAGTTCCATCACTGACGAAAAGCAAGCTGTCGCATTGTCCTGGCTCAAGAACCAGTGGTCACTGGCTTTCGGAGATGATCCGGAGGCGGTTTATGCCAACGAACCTGTGCGCCCT
The DNA here is from genome assembly GCA_022777205.1 of Rikenellaceae bacterium. GTDB lineage: Bacteria > Bacteroidota > Bacteroidia > Bacteroidales > UBA932 > Cryptobacteroides. The sequence continues at coordinate 5,054 of JALFGP010000095.1, read as the reverse complement.
ATCGGTACCTTCACGACAGATGCCGAAAAGGTGGCGCTCGGAAAGGACCTTTTCCACGATGGACGTCTTTCTGCAGACAACAGCATTTCCTGCTCAAGCTGCCACGGACTGGACACCGGAGGAGTGGACAACGAGCAGTTTTCCGACGGTGTGGGCGGTCAGCTCGGAGGTGTGAATGCCCCTACGGTTTACAATGCCGTTTACAATTTCGTGCAGTTCTGGGACGGACGTGCTGCAACTCTTGAAGAGCAGGCTGCAGGTCCTCCTCTCAACCCTGTGGAAATGGCTTGCGAGTCCTTTGACGAAATCGTGGCAAAACTTGCAGCCGACAAGGAAATGGTGAAGAGATTCAAGGCCATCTATCCGGACAAGGGCATTACCCAGGAGACCATCACCGATGCGATTGCTGAGTTTGAAAGGACTCTCACCACTCCGAATTCAGCCTTTGACAAATACCTCAAAGGGGACGCATCGGCAATTTCGGCAGAGGCCAAGAACGGTTACGATATCTTCCGTCAGAGAGGTTGTGCTGCCTGCCACTGCGGTGAGAACCTCGGTGGTTTGAGCTATGAGTATATGGGTCTGTATGCGGATTATTTCGCAGACCGTGGCACCGAGCTCACAATTGAGGACAACGGCCGTTTCAAGGAGACAGCCAACGAAAGAGACCGTCACCGTTTCAAGACTCCAAGTCTGAGGAATGTGGCTCTCACCTGGCCATACTATCACGACGGTACCCGCCTCACACTCGATGCAGCAGTCAGCGATATGGCAAAATACGAGCTCGGCAAATCCTTCAGCGATTCCGAGGTTTCAGATGTGGTGGCTTTCCTGAACACTCTCACCGGTGAATTCGAAGGGAAACTGCTCACCAACACCAATGTCCCTGACGAAGATTAGGAATATTTACTCCCAAATGTAAATCCTGTCACCCCGGCGGAGTTTTCTGACCGGGGTGTTGTCGTCTTTAAGACGGTCGGTGTCCAGGGAAAAGTCAATAGGGACGGAACAATATGTGCCCTTGGAGGCTTCGTCGGCGGGTTTCAGGTCCACACGGAGTTCGGAGACCACGGTTTCAACCACTCCGGTGGTGGCACCTATTGCAAGGATGCGGTCGCCCTTGTGGAGTGTTGCCGATTCAATCAGGATTTCCGCAACGCCGATTTTGTCGAACCAGTTCGTGACCTTGCCGGAATAGATCTTTTTGCGGGTGGAGCGGCTGCCGTAGATTTCGCTCCATTCTCCAAGTCTCGCCCCCTGGTAATAGCCGTCCCAGAAGCCCCGGTTGAAGACTTCGGAAAGTTCAGTCTTCAGGGCAGATGCAAGAGCCTGACTGTAAGTCCCTTCGCATACTGCATCGGCAGCGCGGCGGTAACAGGAAGCCACCTTCTTTACATATTCCGCACTGCGGGCCCGGCCCTCGATTTTGAAGACCGTCACTCCGCTGTCTATGATTTTGTCCATAAACTCAATAGTGCAGAGGTCTTTGGGCGACATAATGTATTTGTTGTCCACGAGCAGCTGATTGCCCGTTTCCAGGTCAGTGACCTCATAGCCCCGGCGGCAAATCTGGTAGCAGGACCCACGGTTGGCGGAAGCCCCGTACTCGTGCAGGCTCAGGTAGCATTTGCCGGAAATCGCCATACACAGCGCTCCGTGGGCAAACATCTCGATTTCCACCAGACGGCCAGACGGCCCGCAGATACCTTCCCGTACAATGGTCTGGTGTATTTCCTTCACCTGATGCAGGTTGAGTTCCCGCGCCAGCACCACCACATCTGCAAATTGCGCGTAAAACCTCAGCGCTTCGACATTCGAAATGCTCAACTGGGTGGAAATATGCACTTCCAGACCTATGCTGCGGGCATAGACTATGGCAGCCATATCGGATGCGATGACTGCCGAAATGCCTGCCGCCTTGGCTGCATCAAGAGTTTCCCTCATAGGTTGCAGGTCTTCCTGATACAGGACTATGTTGAGGGTAAGATAGGACTTTATGCCATTCTCACGGCAAATCCGGCAGACTTGGGAGAGGTCCTCCGCAGAGAAATTGTTTGCTGAATGGGACCTCATATTCAGATTGCCCACTCCGAAATAGACGGAATCCGCTCCGCCCTGTATGGCAGCGTGCAGACATTCGAAATTGCCCGCCGGTGCCATTATTTCCAGCATATCCCTTTTCATCAGCAATCTATTTTGCCCTTCCCAAGAGCGATTTGGCATAATGTTCAAGTTTAGAGTGTCCTTCGGCATCAATATTCAGGGCTGCGGCATATTCCAGAGCCTCATTGTGCAGCCTGATGATTTCGGCCTTTGCCGCTTCCCCTACGCCCGCTTCCATATATATATTCCTGACTGTCTCAATCTTAAGGCGTTGAGCTTCTTCGGTGTCAATGGACATAAGCAATGCGGCATCCAGTCTTTCGCGCAAAGCCGGATCCGCGTAGGCCCTGGTCAGCAGCCAACTCTTTTTGTTGTTGACTATGTCTCCGCCTATTGCTTTGCCGAAAACGGTCTGGTCTCCGAAAGTGTCGAGGTAATCGTCAGCAACCTGGAATGCCAGTCCCAGTGAATATCCATAGCGGTAGAGCAAATCGGCATCCAAAGCGGAAGCCCCCGCCACAAGAGCGCCCATTTTCGCCGCACAGGCAATCAGAACCGCTGTTTTCAGACCTATCATCATCATATATTCGTCCATCTCCACCGACTCCCTCTCCTCAAATTCCATATCGTACTGCTGACCGTCGCAAACCTGTGCGGCCGTGTCCGAAAACAATTTCAGCACCTTTGGAAGAGCCTCGGCAGGGCATCCGGAAAGCAGCCGGTAACTCTCTATGCACATCGAGTCTCCTGACAGTATGGCCTGGTTCTCTCCCCACTTCTTCCAGACTGTCGGGACACCCCGCCTTACCGGAGCATTGTCCATTATGTCGTCGTGGATGAGGGTGAAACTGTGGAAGACCTCAAGGGCTGCAGCAGGACGCAGTATATCTTCGGTGAGACTGTCCTTGAAAAGGGAATAAGCAAGGAGGCACAGACGTGGACGAATCCTTTTCCCGCCTATTTCAATCATATATCTCAGCGGGTCGTACAGACCTGCCGGGGTTGCCGTAAATTTCAATTCGCCGAAAAGTTTCTCGATGGCGAGGTCGATCTGCTGTTCTGAAATCATAGTTCTTAGTCTTTGGAAACGCAAAGGTAATGAATTATTCGGCTGGCCAGCCAAGTTTTTACTATATTTGCCCCTGCAATTTTTCAAGACGATGCCATGGAAGGAACAGCAACGGTAGTAAAACATACGGGCAGCCATTATCTGCTTGCCTCGCTTCCCGAATGGGAACTCTTCCCGGCAGTGCTCAGGGGCAATTTACGGCTTGCGGGAAGCACTGCCACCAATCCTGTGGCGGTGGGGGACAGGGTGGAATATTACGCCGAGTCTGAAATCACTCCCGAGCATCCGGCTGTCATAAGACGCATTTTCCCCCGAAGCAATTATATCATCCGCAAATCGGTCAATCTCAGCCGTCAGGCCCATATCATCGCTGCCAATCTGGACAGGGCCTATCTTATCGTCACCCTCGCATTTCCGGAAGTGAAGATGCAGTTTCTGGACCGTCTGCTGGTCACCTGCGAACTTTATGGGGTGAAACCGGTCATAGTCCTGAACAAATGCGACATTCTGAACGAGTTTGCCGAAGATTTCGCAGACTTGAGGGAGCGTTTCCACCAGATATACGAAGGGGCAGGATATGAGATAATTGAAGTTTCGGCGACTGCGGGTTCCGGCATCGGGGAACTGCTGCACTCCTGTACGGCTCCCACGGAAGAAGGGACTCCTCCGGTCATATTGTTTTCCGGGGTATCCGGAGTGGGCAAGTCTTCGCTCATCAAGGCTCTGGACCCGGATCTCAACCCCCGCACGGCAGAAATATCCAATGTCCATCTGCAGGGGCGCCACACCACCACTTTCTATGAAATGTATCCGCTCAGGGGCGGAGAGGCCTTTGTCATAGACACTCCCGGCATCAGGGGTTTCGGTCTGGTGGACGTGGAAGCTGACGAAATAGCCCGCTACTTCCCGGAGATGCTCAGACTTTCCCAGGACTGCCGCTTCACGCCCTGTACCCACGTACACGAGCCCGGTTGCGCTGTGAAAGAGGCTGTGGAACAAGGGATTATGAGTCAGGAAAGATACAATTCCTATCTCGGGATGCTGGATGAATACAAAAAATACAGATAGGAGCGCCTTCGGAAAGGTCAGCCCCACAAACAATCGGATATGAATCATATAGAAATTGAACGCAAATTCCTTGTCAAGTCCCCGGAATTCAAGGCCCAAGCCACCGGATGCAGTCATTTCGTGCAGGGATACATCACTTCGCCTCCCGCAAAGACAGTCAGGGTTCGTATTGCCGACGACAAGGCCTACCTCACAATCAAGGGCTCGGGTTCCGCAAGCGGAATGTCCAGGTTTGAGTGGGAAGTGGAAATCCCGGGCAGGGATGCGCTTGCCCTTTTGGGAATATGCGAGGGCGGGGTCATTGAAAAGGACCGCTATTTTGTGCCTTTCGCCGGACACACCTTCGAGGTTGACGAATTCTTCGGAGACAATGAGGGGCTGGTGATGGCGGAGGTGGAACTGTCCTCGGAAGACGAGGCATTCGAAAAGCCGGAATGGCTGGGGCAAGAGGTTACGGGAGATTCCAGATATTACAATTCATCCCTCAGAAAACATCCTTACATCCAGTGGAAAAGGTAATTCATCCTGCTTTCCTGCCGGGGCGTGTGGATATTATGCGGAATATTTTTAAGTTTGTATGCCAAGTCCGTGTCTGCGGCAACCTGACCGCAGGCAGAAGGATTTGATTTTTAGTATTTTCCCCAAAGATTATGGGAATATATAATTTTTTTAAGATAAGCAAGCCTTCGCCGGTCAAGGTGGATGCCGACAAAGAGGATGGAGTCTATCGCAGGCTTCGTCAGACCACGTTCTGGGGAGCAACTGTCGGATACAGCATCTATTACGTCTGCCGTATGAGCCTCGGGGTGGTTAA
>JALFGP010000089.1 GCA_022777205.1 Rikenellaceae bacterium | reverse complement strand
CTGATTTTCAAAGGACTCACAGCAAATATGACCACATACATTTTCAAGGAATGGGTGGCAGATGCCGGAATAAAAAAGCCCGTCTCGTTCCACACCCTCCGACACACCTATGCCACCCTCCTTCACGAGAATGGCAACAGTCTGCACACTATCCAGAATCTGATGATTCATCTGCATCCGGGAACGACTGCGCAATACATATGCAATTCCGATGCACTGGCCAGAAAGGCAGCTGACAGTCTGCATCTACAACCGTCCAGATTAAAGAGGCTGCTCTCCAAAGTCAAAGAATTATTCAGGTAAAAACAGGATTATTCCAATCAACCGGGAACGTGGTTGAATCTCCGTGGCGATATGATTACCGGCACGAAAGCATCGCGCACAATAGGATAGGCCCGGGCATAGAATTCAGTTTGCTAAATCCGAATTTCTCGGTGTCTTCCTAACCTCAACCCATGCTCCGACCAAGCGTCCGGCAAGCCGGCACCAGAGTGTCCCTCGGGCCGCGCACCCACAGGAGGCGACCAAAAAGTCAAATTGACTTAGGTCAGCCTCTTTCGTTTCTCCGCTTTTGAGGGGGTCCATCTGGTCTTCGCCGTGCGGTCTGAGGACCGCCTTGGCTTCGCTCCAATTAAGCCTGACGTTATATGGCCTCTAAACCATCATATCATTGCCGTTTCCCACCAGAATAGTTATAACTTTGAGTATTAATTACATGACAAACGCCTTTGGTAGCTGCTGGATCATTCTATCTTCGCCCATAATCGGGACAAGATCTTCCTTCATAAAAGTCGGAATACCCCTCATAGATGTCTGGTGAAGGATGTTCTCCACCCACGCTGGCTTTGAGTCGCATTTCCCTCTTCTCTTCCCGGTCTCCGTGCCAACTACCACCCAATCGATGCCCTGCAAATCCATGTCCTCCGGCATCGGAGAGAACATCGGCTCGAATGTGACATGGTAATGCCTGCATTTGATGTGCTCACGAAGATCTGCAATACGGTGCAACTCATTTCGATGGGTTACGGTAACGCCAATCCAGGCATTGTCGAAGTCCGTCTCAAAGTCGATCCGCTCCGGCCGCTTGGTCAGGAAAACATACTGATGCTGCGGATTGGCTTTCATCCGTTCGAAGATCTCCTCCCGCCACTCGGGCAGCCAGCCAGTAAAGTCGCTGAGACCGGTCATAAACCATACGTGAGGCTGCTTGTTGTCCAGGATATGGAGCTTGTTCCTGAAGAATACGGGCTTGGAGAAGTCGTCGGTCATATGGAAACGCCGGCAGTTGTTTCTGGCATAGCAATAAGGACAACCGATGTCGCAACCGACAATCAGGTTGACGTTTTTGATCAAGGATTTGATACAGACGGACATGGACGGCTATTTATTGTTCAGGCGGATTTCCTCGTGGTAGAAATAGTTGACGATGACCGGTTTACCTGGCTTGCTTCGCCCGTAAGGAAGATCGTTTCTCAAGTACGGAAAATCATTGTCGATGCATATTTGCTTCACCTGCGCCTCCAGATCCTGCCAATAGCCACGCTTCCCCTTGTTGTAGATTTCGTCGTACAGCGGAACCAGATGGAGATACTTTTCGTCAATGTAGCGCATGATCTCACCCTTGAACTGGCCGCGGAGGTTCAGGTTCTCCAGCCAGATGAGGTCAGCCTGATCCTTTACGCGTCCGATGATGGCCGGTACATCTGTGATGCCCGGGAAAATGGGCGAAACGAAGCAGACGGTGCGGATTCCCTCGTCGTGGAACTTTTTCATAGCAGCCAGGCGGCGTTCGATGCTGGGGGCATCATCCATATCGTCCTTGAAGTGCTCGTCCAGGGTGTTGACCGACCAGGAAATCGTCACCTTGGGAAAAGTCTTCAGAAGGTCGATATCCCGCAGGACCAGGTCTGACTTGGTGGTGACCATAATCTCCGCCGACGAGCCCCGAAGCTGCTCCAGCAGCATCCGGGTACGCTTATAAGTAGCCTCGTACTCGTTATAACCATCGGTAACAGAGCCTATGACGATACGCTGTCCGTCGTATTTGTGAGGATCCGTGATTCTGGGCCAACTCTTCACGTCAAGGAACGTACCCCATTTTTCCGTATGGCCGGTAAAGCGTTTCATGAATGAGGCGTAGCAGTACCGGCAAGCATGCGGGCAGCCTACATAAGGATTGACGGAGTATCCCCCCACTGGAAGGGAAGATTTGGTCATGACGGTCTTGACGTCCTTATAGGCCAGTGTTGTGACAGTCGCCATGATTACCAGTTAAGAGGTTCCCTGAGGATATTGCCGTCCGCGCTGGGGCTGTCGGCCTCTCCGAAAGCATTGGCCTTGTATTGGATGCACAACATCGTCATGTTCTCCTTGCCATTGTTCTTCAAGGCTCGCTTGCCATCGGGCGATACACGGATAACGGATCCTTCGAGGACAGGGAAGATTTCGCCGTCAACCTGGTACAGGCCTTCACCCTTGATAATGATATAAAGCTCCTCATGCGTCTTGTGAGTATGGAGGAAGCCGCTGTCCTGACCGGGGGCAAGCGTCTGGAAACTGAGTTCGCTGCCTGTCGCACCAACGGCTTGGCCGACGAACACTTTCCCATGAAGGACATTCGGTCCCATCGGGAGTTCGTAACCGATAACCTCATCCCATGAGCCGATGTTGACGGCTTCAAAGTTCTGACCTTTCGCAATTGTCTCAATTTGTTTCATCGCTTTCATATTTTATTGGTTTTCAATATTTGTTTCTAATAGAAACTTTGTATCTTTGCGCAAAGATAGCACCTTTGGTCAACTCTTGCAATACGGTACATGAAGGTGCAATAGTTACAGCGAGGAAACAATTGATGATTATCAGACAAATAGATTATGGCAAATTTTGAAGGTTTTTGCCCAGTCCGGAATATCCTCTCCCAGATAGGAGACAAATGGTCCGTCCTGGCCATGGTGGCCATCCAGAAATACGGCGTGTGCCGCTTCCGGGATTTCCAGAAAGACATGCCGGATGTTTCCAGGAAAATGCTTTCCCAGACACTGAAACGCCTGGAGGATTATCGGCTGGTCACCCGCACGGTCTACGCGGAAGTCCCGCCAAGGGTCGAGTACAGT
>JALFGP010000031.1 GCA_022777205.1 Rikenellaceae bacterium | reverse complement strand
GAAGGCAAGGTCAAACGCAACTCCAGATTATCTGCCTCCGATGTCACCGGTGCAGCCACATTTATATAAATAGTGTAGTCTTCACCCTGTTTCACAACGGCTGAGGCATCTTTATGGTTGAAAACCGTTTTCCCTTCACTGTCCACACAGACCATATCCATATAGAGCCCTGAGAATTCCTCCTCAACCTGAGTCCCGGAAGAAGGAGTCATAAGGTAGGACATTGCAGAATAAACGGTCCCGACCGATGTGTTTCGAATCTTGACTTCACTTGCTCCGGAAGGCACTGCCGCAGACCAACGACTCCCTGCCGGCTTCACCTTCTCTGTAGTGGAACCCTCTGATGCATAGACACTTTCATAATCCAGAGACAATTTGTAACCAAGCTCTTCATTCATAAGAGAGGCCCAGGCTTCAGCCGCAAATGAGCAAACCTGTGCAGAATATGAATAGCTGGCGAAAGAGGCAGCAAGTTCAGAAGCCAATGGCAAAGCCCGTGTCCGGTTACCAGCCAAAACACAAGCCCTCAATGCAATAGAGGCATCTCTGTCCGAATCGTATTTCGGAGCCACCGCGCCCCCTTCAAGCATAGCAGAAGCCACTGCCGACCTGCCTGCAAGCGCATAAGCCGACGAAAGCAGACAAACGGCAGTCCCGGAAAGAGCCTCCACATCCTTGATTCTGTTCATAACGCCCTCCTGGGCATTGCCGGAAAGTGCCAGGACATACAGGATATAAGATGCCACCTCATCATCCCTTTCACCAGTCGGAACAAAGGCGGAAATATACCTCACGGCCTTGTTGCGCCAGGACTTGAAGGATGCTCCCGGATAGGTGAAACCGTTAAATGCAGCAGACGCAAGGAAATGTGCAGCGGCGGCATCTGCCCACAAATCCACAGTGGAACCGGAATCCCAAGCACGGAAACTTCCGTCAGGCAACTGTCTGGCACAGATGGAATTGAGCAGGGATTTAACCTGAGCATCTGTCTCAGAACGCTGATTTTCAGTCATAAACGGCCTGAGAGCAATCAGCGCTATGCCGGCGGAAGCCATCTGCCCGGTATATCCGGACAAGGTGTTCATCATACTCAGGCGGCAGGCATTCACGTCGAAAGCCGGGAAGGTACAAGCCTCGACTGTCGCGGATTCCACTCCTTGAGGAATTGAATATGAAGCTGTTTCGCCCGGAGCAATCTCCACTGCACGGCTCCGGGTAACGGATGGCATCAGGCTCTTGACCTCAAGGCTGAGAGTGTCAGAAATTTCGGACGAGCCGCATTTGGCCCTCACAATAACCTTGGCATTTCCCGTCTGTTCTGCAGTGCTGAGCGTGAAATGAGCAAGAGCATCCCTGGTCTGGTCCGAAGAGCCTGAGAAAGGAGGAAGTTTCAACACCTGCACGGACTCAGTTCCCAATGTCAGCGGCCCCTCTGTCTTCACTGTAAGTTTCACCTCATCCGCCGGATTGCCATTTACGAACACATTAACCGGCATCACCGTCTTTTCCCCCGGGCCAAGTCTCTGAGGGAGAGATGGTATAACCATAAGAGGAGTGCGCACCGGCACCGTTTTTTCGGCATTTCCGAAGGCATTTCCGGACGCGGCGACCAGCATCACCCTCACGCTTCCGGAATACATAGGCAATCTGAAAGTATGTTCCGCTTCCCCGGATGAGAGTTGGAATGGACCGGCAAACAACGCCACCGGTTCAAAACGGTTATCCTTTGCGGAACGGCCTGAACCGGACAGGTCCTCGTCGCCTCCAATCTTGAACATTGAGGAAAAAGAACCGGAATATACCCCCGCCACATCGTTATACAAATCCCAAGTCTGCACGCCCAATGCCACCTTGCGGTTCATAGCGGCCCAAGGGTCAGGTGTCTTGAAATTGGAAATATCCAGAAGTCCCTCATCCACAATGGCTATCGTATATGCCATCGGGCGGCCGGAACCTTCGCTCACCTTCACCGTAAAATCCTTCTGGGGAGCAAGTTCATCAGGAAGGGATATCCTCGGATGCAGGCGAGAAGACTCATCCACCACGGCAAAAGGCTTTACGCCATACATCCTCAACGGCATTCCTTCAGAGGAGATGGAATAAGGATTAAGCAGAGTCACAGCAACATAACAGTTGGGACTCATAGCTTCAGTCACCTTGAAACGATAGGCAGTCTCCCTGTCCGCCGAAGTCCGTATGATATCGGAAGAAATCACTCCGCTGCCGTTCTCGAAAGTCACGATAGCTCGTCCGTCCTTTGCAGCGGGTATGTAAACATAGCCTTCATCTCCGGGATGATAGACGGTTTTATCTATAGAGAAACTCAACATAGCTGCAGACTCCCCTCCTTCGCGGTCAGCCCGTCCCCTCCACAATGGCCAGTCGCAGGTAAACTCTGCCCCTGAAGCGTGACCGCCGTCCATATCCCTGACATAGAGCAGGAAACGTCCCCAGTCAGGATAGGCGAGCGAGAAAGGTACCTTATAATCGGAATTGCCGCTGAGGAACTCTCCGGAGCCATAGACCTTGGCTGTTTCGCCACTTATGTACGAAGCCAGTTCATCAGGAGAGCTCTGCCACCACCATTTCCAATCCACTTTGTAAATTGTGTACTGAATCCGATGTCCACTGACCCTTTTGCCTTTGGAATCCAAAACGCATATTCCGAAATCATAGTCCCGGTCTGTCTCCAAATAATTATCCTCAGGCGCACGCACGCCCAAATATGCTGAGAATGGAGAATATGGATAAGTTGCAGACACGACGCTTTCATCCCCTCCAGGTTCAGCCACACGTGTAACCAAAGTTGCTTTCAGCAGCCCCGGAGCATTAACTGCATTGGGAACGGTCACGGTCAATCCGGCCTTGCCCTCGGAATCAAGCACTGCGGAAAACCAGTCTTTTTCATAATTGCGGAAATCGGATAGAGGATTGCAGAAATTATATTTCTCATAGCCCTTGAAAGGCGAAACCGTCCGGGAAACAAGGAGTTCCGATTTGGCCTTCAGTCCTGCCGCCGCCCCTCCAGCAAGCCAGGAAGAACTCAGGGAAACCTTCATAGGATGGGTTGCCTTGAGTTCATTGTCATCAAGTTCCACCTTGATTTTCAATCGATTGGCCTTAATGGTCTCGACCGGAACGGATTTGTGGAAAGCCGCCCCTCCAAGTTTTATATATGCGTTCCAGGTGCCTGTAGGAGCATCCGCAGAAGTGGACACATTGAAGGTGTAGAGTCCTCCGACTGCCTTGGTGCAGACTGTCCGGGAATGCAGATGTCCCCTTGCATCATAGAGTTCCATCACAGCCGGATGATTGTCTGGCAGTTTCTCACCGGTATCCGATTTCACTGCGAGGGTCAGATGTATGTCATCTCCGGGTCTCCACACTCCCCTATCCCCATAGATATACCCCCTCATACCCTTTTCTGCCTTGATTCCGCCAACATCGAAGCGGCTGAGCGAATTGGACGCGCCTTCCCCCAGTTTAAGATAGGAAACTGCATCGGCAGTCTGTGCCACAACCACGAAAGGTTTCCCGGGGCTATGGAAACTGACCTTGCCGTCCGAACCGGTGACACCTCCGCAAAGTTTCTGTTTCTGATAGCCATAGACCTGCACCTCCACTCCCTTCAAAGGCTCAGCAGATATTATATCATTGACAAAGACGAACATATCCCCTGATTCCCCATATTTTGCAAGCACTCCGAGATTGGAAGTCATAAGATTAACTGAAGGGAAGCGGTCCGACTCCATATAATATGAGACGTGGTAAGGATTGTCTCTCTCCTGCCATTCGTACTCGTTCCAATTGAAGTTGTTGTCATAATAATACGGCTGCTGAATGTCCCAGAGGGCGTTTTCCTCAGGGCTGACATCAGTTGCCGACAAAGTGGTCATAGCATTCCCGCCGCCGGAGAAAGCCGACTCCGAGCCATAGACAGAATACTCCTTGCGGAAAGACAAACTCAGACTGTATATGGCCCCCTTCTCCCTCTTCATCAATCCAGAAAGGTCTATGCAGAAGTTCTGCCACTGATGCAAGTCAATGTCGGCTCCGGTCTCCAATGAAATCTTGCGGCTATAGACCAGACGTCCTGAACGGCGCAACTGATAATCCTCATCCAGATTATTGTCCTGCAGAAAGGAAAGCACATTATGACGGAATATCTGCACCACTTTCAAATCCACCGCATTGAGATTCACAGACTTGAATGCAAGTTTTAGATTGGAATCATCGGGCAGCACCGTACCCTGGAAAAGCAGCTTCACGGCCGGCTTAAGCTCATCCTGACGGAAATCAGCGCTCCAGGCTGTACCCAGACGACGCCCCTGAGCATCCTTCAGGCCCGGATCAACCGTCAGCGTAAACTCCTCATCTCCGGGCATATATGAAATTTTCACCACATTCCCGTCGGCCAATGCAGAACAGCTGCGCCCATCGGAAAAACTGAAAAATCCGTCCAGATCGGCCAAGGGATCAAGGGGACTTGACATCACCAGCTCAACATAAGGTTCAGCGCCCTCGCAACTCTTCGCTGACAGCACTTTGAACACATCAGTTCCGGGAATTATCACAGAAGCGGATATGGATTCTCCAAAACCGGCACGGTGAGCATCGAACACCACATTCAAGCGCTCGTCCGTTCCCTTGCGGGGCAAAGACTCACAGACAAAATGCCAGACCCCGTTCTTCTGCTCCACATTGAAACGGCTTCCGGCAGTGTTTCCCTCGGCATAGAAAAGATTCTTCATCAAGTCCGCAGGCACGCTTTCACTGAGCGCCACGTGTCCCCTCACCGCAGCTTCCGAAACATTATTCTTGGATATATATACCTGATCTATAAATATTTCAGCCTTTTTTCGCGCCACAGTGAACGAAAATTTGAATTCCCGCAACTCCGGATTGCCAACTTCGAAAACCTTAGACAAAGCGAAAGACACATTATAACGTCGTCCCGGCTTCAAGGTCCCGGCATCAGGCAGAAACTCCACCATATCCGACGCTGCCCACCTCGCACTGCCCTTCACAGACGGTGAGAATCTGAACAGGTCCTCAGGGGGCACGGAGGTATCTGCAGCCCCTGTGAATTTGATGCGTATGGAAGCATTTTCATTTACAAGACCTCCCGAATAAGCATAGACATAGTCAGCAAAAGCCGGATTCGGATCAATTTCGGCATTTTGCCTGCAGGAAAGCAGAGCCAGAAACATTGCCGAAAGCAGTAAAAGGTGTTTTTTCATTATCAGAAGTGAATTTTCAGTACAACAGGTGTATTTGCCACGCAAAATTACTAAATTTGCGTCTCATTATTTTAATAATTCTGGTAATATGGACAGGAAAGTCGTAATCATCCCCACATACAACGAAAAGGAGAACATAGCAAAAATCATACACGCGATCTTCGGCATCGAGGGAGATTACCACGTGCTGGTGATTGACGACGGCTCGCCTGACGGGACTGCCGGAATTGTGAAAGACCTGCAGAAAGAATTTGAGACCGGACAGGGGGATTATGCCGGAAGGCTGCATCTGATTGAAAGAAGCGGCAAACTTGGACTCGGAACCGCCTATATCACAGGCTTCAAATGGGCATTAAAGGAGGGTTACGACTATATTTTCGAAATGGATGCCGACTTTTCCCACAATCCGGAAGATTTGCCGAGACTTTGGAAGGCCTGCGCCGAGGACGGGGCGGATTTGGCCATAGGTTCGAGGTACTGCAAGGGCATCAGCGTGATACACTGGCCCATAGGAAGGGTTATAATGTCCTATTACGCATCGGTTTACGTGAGGACGGTGCTGGGGATGAAGGTCTATGACACCACCGCCGGATTCAAATGCTACCGCCGGCAGATGCTCGAAAAGGTGGACCTGGACAGGGTGAAGATGTACGGCTACGGGTTTCAGATTGAGATGAAATACACCTGCTGGAAACTGGGCGGGAAGATTCAGGAGGTGCCGGTGATATTCGTGGACAGGACCGAGGGCACATCCAAGATGAGCGGGAGCATTTTCGGGGAGGCTTTCTGGGGTGTTATTGGACTGAAGTTCAGAAAGATACGCGCGAAGGCATAGACCCGCTAACGCATAGACCGGAAACATCGCTGCGCTTGCAAATGGACCGGAAACATAGACCCGCATAAGTATGGACACATATCAAAAATATATGGCTGAGGCCCTCAAGGAAGCCGCAAACGCTGCTGCCGAAGACGAAGTTCCGATTGGGGCGGTGGTCGTTTGCAACGGCAGGATAGTCGGACGGGGACACAATATGACGGAGCGCCTGAAAGACCCTTCCGCACACGCTGAAATGATTGCAATAACTGCTGCAACAGAAGCACTTGGAGGGAAATATCTGGATTCCTGCAGCCTTTATGTGACTGTGGAACCCTGCCCTATGTGTGCCGGTGCGATGAATTGGGCCCAACTCGGGGAACTGGTCTATGGAGCCTCCGACCCCAAACGGGGATATAACCGCTTCACTCCTTCGCTGCTTCATCCCAAAACCAAAGTCGTTGCAGGAATAATGGACCAGGAGTGCGGAGGGATGGTTTCCGATTTCTTCAAGAATAAGCGTAAATAATTCTCACACAATGGAATGGCTGCAATCACTCGGACTGCTGGGACTGTTCATAGGGACATTCCTGGCAGCCACTGTTCTGCCCTTCAGTTCTGATGCATTGTATCTGGGAATACTGGCTGTGACCGGAGATGTCTGGGGATGCCTTGCGGTGGGAACCTTGGGCAACTGGCTGGGCAGCGTGGTGACCTACTGGATGGGATGGATAGGCAAATGGGAGTGGATTGAGAAATGGTTCAAGGTGAAACCGGAAACTCTCGAAAAACAGAAAATCAAAATCGACAAATACGGGGTCTGGATGGCCCTGCTGGCATGGGTGCCTTTCGTCGGGGATGTGATTGCGATTGCGCTGGGATTCTACCGGACGCGGCCTTGGGCGACAATGTTTCTGCTTTTGGTCGGGAAACTGCTCAGATTTCTGTGCTGGAATTTGATTTATGGACTTATATAGGTAAACTGACGGCTAAATTCCTTCTTTTTCCGACAAATTTAGTGTACCTTTGCGGTCCACGCGAAAAACTATTAAACAACTATAACTACTTTTCTATGGCAAACGAAAAAAAGTTTATCACTTGTGATGGTAACTATGCAGCTGCCCACATCGCTTATCTCTTCAGCGAGCACGCTGCAATCTACCCTATCACACCTTCATCCACTATGGCCGAATATGTGGACGAATGGGCTGCAAAAGGAAAAAAGAACCTTTTCGGTGAAACAGTCAAGGTGACTGAGATGCAGTCTGAAGGTGGTGCCGCAGGAGCGGTTCACGGTTCCCTCCAGGCAGGTGTGCTCACTTCCACTTTCACGGCTTCGCAGGGTCTTCTCCTGATGATTCCGAATATGTACAAGATTGCCGGCGAGATGCTCCCTTGCGTATTCCACGTGTCTGCGCGTACACTTGCATCCCACGCACTTTCAATCTTCGGTGACCACCAGGACGTAATGGCCTGCCGTCAGACCGGTTTTGCTATGCTGGCTTCCGCATCAGTCCAGGAGGCTCTCGACCTGGCAGCAGTGGCTCATCTTTCGACAATCAAATCCAGCATTCCTTTCCTCCACTTCTTCGACGGATTCCGCACTTCTCACGAAATCCAGAAAATCGAGCTCATCGACGAGGAGGCTCTCAAGGGAATGATAAGCACAAAATCACTTGCAAGATTCAGGGAACGCGCACTCAATCCTGACGCTCCTGTGACCCGTGGTTCAGCACAGAACTCCGACGTATTCTTCCAGGCAAGAGAGGCTTGCAACGGCGCTTACGAGGCAATTCCTGACATCGTGGCAAGGTATATGGGAGAAATCAGCGAACTCACAGGCAGAAGCTACCGTCCTTTCGACTACTACGGAGACCCTCAGGCAGAGAACATCATCGTTGCAATGGGTTCCGTAACCGAAACCATCAAGGAGACAGTTGACTACCTCGAGCAGCAGGGACGCAAGGTCGGAGTGCTCATCGTGAGACTCTACCGTCCGTTCTCTGCAAAATACTTCCTCAAGGCACTTCCTGAGACAGTCAAGAAAATTGCAGTTCTGGACAGGACCAAAGAGCCGGGCTCACTCGGAGAGCCGCTTTATCTTGACGTGAAGGCACTCTTCCAGGGCAGGGAAAACGCACCTCTGGTTATCGGCGGACGCTATGGTCTTTCATCAAAGGACACCACTCCTGCACAGATTATCGCAGTTTACGACAACCTCGAGCAGGCAGAGCCTAAGACAGACTTCACCATCGGTATCGTGGACGACGTGACATTCAAGTCACTCCCTATCAAGGAAGAAGTTTCCATCGTGAAACCGGGCACCACAGAGTGCAAATTCTTCGGACTCGGATCTGACGGTACAGTGGGTGCAAACAAGAACACCATCAAGATTATCGGTGACCACACTCCTAAGTACGCTCAGGGCTATTTCGACTACGATTCCAAGAAATCCGGCGGATACACCTGCTCTCACCTCCGCTTCGGCGACCTCCCTATCAAGGCTCCTTACCTCGTTTCAACTCCTGACTTCGTTGCCTGCCACGTGCCTTCATACCTGAGCAAGTACGACGTTCTCGCTGGAATCAAACAGAACGGTACCCTCCTTCTCAACAGCCTTTGGGACGAGAAAGAGACTCTCGCAAGGATTCCGGACCACGTAAAGAGCGTCATCGGCAAGAAAAACATTTCGCTCTATATCATCAACGCGACCAAGATCGCTGCAGAAATCGGACTCGGCGGAAGGACCAACACCATTCTCCAGTCTGCATTCTTCAAAATCACCAACATCATCCCTTATGAGGACGCTGTGACTTATATGAAACAGGCAATCCTCAAGAGCTACGGCAAGAAGGGTGAGAATGTCGTGAATATGAACTACGCTGCAGTGGACAGGGGCGGAGAATACATCAAGGTGGAGATTCCTGCTGACTGGAAAGACATCACAGCCAAGTTCGAGAATCCTAACAAGGACCGTCTTGCACCTTCATTCGTGAAGGAAATCGCCGACGAGGTGAACGCACAGTGCGGCGACCGTCTTCCTGTAAGCAAGTTTATGGACATTGCAGACGGTACAATGCCTGCAGGTTCAGCAGCTTACGAGAAGAGAGGCGTGGCAGTGAAAGTGCCGCAGTGGGATGCCCAGAAGTGTATCCAGTGCAACACTTGTGCATTTGTCTGCCCTCACGCTGCAATCCGTCCTTACATCCTCACTGCTGACGAGGCTGCCAACGTACCGGAAGGCATCAGCCTTGCAGACGGAAGGGCACAGCTCAAGGAATACAAGTTCGCTATGGCAGTTTCAGTGGCTGACTGTACAGGTTGCGGCAACTGCGTGGATGTCTGCCTCGCAAAGGACAAGGCCCTCACTATGGTGCCTTACCAGCCTGCAGATCAGAAGGCATTCGACTGGCTGCACTCACACATCGGCTACAAGGAGAACATACTCAACAAGGCCGGCAACGTGAAGAACGCACAGTTCGCACAGCCTCTCTTCGAGTTCTCAGGTGCCTGCGCAGGCTGCGGTGAAACTCCTTACATCAAGACTATCACCCAGCTCTTCGGCGACCATATGATGATTGCCAATGCAACAGGTTGTTCTTCAATCTACGGAGCATCCTTCCCTGCAACTCCATACTGCACCAACGCTCAGGGCCACGGTCCGGCTTGGGCAAACTCTCTGTTCGAGGACTTCTGCGAGTTCGGTCTCGGTATGAAGCTCGGTTCAGACAGGGCACGCGCAACTGTTGCCCGCCTTATGGAACAGGGACTCTCCTGCAGCTGCTGCTCAGACGAGATGAAGGCCCTCTTCACCCAGTGGCTTGAGAACAGGAACGATGCGAAAATCACAAGGGAAGTTGCCGACAAGCTCGTTCCTCTTATGGAAGCTTGCGGATGCGACACCTGCAAGGCTCTTCTCGAGTACCAGCACTTCATTCCTTCACGCAGCCAGTGGATCATCGGCGGTGACGGTGCATCCTACGACATCGGATACGGCGGACTCGACCACGTACTCGCTTCCGGTGAGAATGTGAACATCCTCGTTCTGGATACTGAGGTTTACTCCAACACAGGTGGACAGTCATCCAAGGCAACCCCTGCAGGAGCAATCGCAAAATTCGCAGCATCAGGCAAGAAGGTACGCAAGAAGGACCTCGGTATGATGGCAATGAGCTATGGCTATGTTTACGTTGCACAGGTTGCAATGGGCGCATCTCCAGCTCAGTATTTCAATGCCATCAAGGAAGCTGAGGCTTACGACGGACCATCCCTCATCATAGCTTATGCACCTTGTATCAACCACGGTCTGAAGGCCGGTATGGGTCTGAGCCAGAAGGAGGAGAAACTCGCAGTCGAGTGCGGTTACTGGCAGCTCTACAGGTACAATCCTGAGCTCGAAGGCACTGACAAGAATCCGTTCACTCTGGATTCCAAAGAGCCTGACTGGAGCAAGTTCCAGGACTTCCTCAAGGGCGAGGTTCGTTTCGCATCACTTTACAAGATGTATCCTGACCAGGCAGCTGAACTTCTCGCCAAGACTGAGGAGTTTGCAAAGATTCGTCTGGAAACCTACAAGAGACTGGCTAACAAATAGCCTGTTATTAGATGAAAATTTTTTTCGAGGGGCGGCCGTGAGGTCTCCCCTTTTTTGTCGTTCACATAGTCCAATCATTTGGAAAAACTGCTAACTTTGTGGCCCATCCCAAATTATAAAGACAATGAGTTCAATACTAAATCAGTTCAGCGGCAACAAAAAAGATGTTCTGATGTTCCTCGTATATTCAGGTGATAGCATAAACGAAACCAGCCTCAGAGCATACGCCAAATTCAGAAAAAGGACGACAAATGCAGTAGAGAAAGATTTATATGATCTTTATATCAAGTCAATTGTCAAAAATTACTATTTCTATTCCAAGGGCAGAGAGTCCAAACTGAACCCGGAATATTTCTTTGAAGCGGCGGTCGATATGATACACAATGAAAAGAAAGTATTGACCAGCTTCAAGACCTATTTTCCGAAGAGAAGTCAGACTGCCGAATTTCTGTGGATACTGGCAGAAATGCTGGCAGGAGTGAGACCTGTGACTTCTGTGGCCGGTAAATTTCCGGATGGGACTGGACCTGAATATCTGTTCGGGGTCAATAACGACGGGATTCTGGATGAATATGCATTGAAATTCAATCAGGAGGATTTCCAGAGATATATAACTATGTGTCTGAATAAGAACCTCTATGACGACATCGACGGGAATGGGGACTTCCTTAACCGGATGGAAAATCTTGTCCGGGAATTCCGATTCGAACTGGAGATGGACAAGGCAATGCTGCTAAACCGGATATATATGGAAAGATTTCTCAGCACGGGTGAACTCAGGCCGTTACCAAAGGGAATTAATGCTGATTATCAATATCTTGCGGCTCAAGCTATTCTCGAACTTTATGGCGGGAGATACGAATCTGCCTCAAACATATTCTCCGAAGCGCTGAAACGGAGAAACCGGCTTTTCAAAGACAAGAACATCTTTACGCATCCTATAGTTGCCTTCTATCTCATTCTTTCGTATCTCAAATCCAATACGGAGAAGAGTTTGGAGAAAACAGAGCAGTTTTGCAGGAAGAAGCCGGTCATTGAGAATCCGCTGCTGATGCCCGCCTATTTTGCAGCCAGGTATCTTGGAAAACCGATGGACATCACACGATATTCCTGGGAGTTCGAAACAATGACGGAGCCAAGGAAGTTTCAGATAATACGTGATTTTGGAGCAATTATGTGCGGATATTACGGAACAAAGATTCCGGATGGCATTATCCCGCAATATGCCATACTCCGATACGAAATTTCTCCCTACATAGAACTTCCTTCCAATGAGAAACAGAGACTTGAGCAACTCTTCGGTGGCAGTCCCATAATTGCTTCCATTTACAAAAAGGAAAAATGGGAGTCTGTTCTGGACAGTTTGGGAACAGTGCTCAACAAAGCCGGGGCTACAAGTGGGAACGAGGACAGCCGCAGCGTAAGGATAGGATATATTTTGTCTCCCGATTGCAGCGAATTGGAGGTGAGAACGCAGTCAATACTCAAAAACGGGAGCTGGGGCGCAGGGAAAAAAGCGTCACTGCAGGATTTTCTGAACTCGAAACTGCCCGAGATGGATGAAACGGACAAAAAGGTGGCAAGGACAGCAGTCCGCAGTTTCTGGGGCGGACAAATTCGCAGCCAGGAAGCATTACCCCATCTCATAGGGACAGATAGGGTGCTCTATGGCAGTTTTGCCCCATACAACACAGTGACTGTTAGAGAAGAACAACCCTATCTGACCATAGTCAAACAAACGAAAGGGATTGAGGTTTCTTCAAACTTTTCGAAAAAGTACCACAGTTCCAAGTTTATGACAACATTGCGCTGGGACAAGAAAAAATACACAATGACTGTAATCAGCGTAACTCCAACACAATACGAGATTCTTGGTGCGCTTTTCTCACTGCCCGTCCTGCCTCTGGAGGCCGAAACAAGGTTGAAGGAAATGCTGAATTCAGTGTCGGCATATATAGAAATTCATTCTGACCTGATTGAAGGCGGCTCATCCCTTGAAACAGTCAATGGAGACTCCACCATACACCTGCGCATCACTCCGGAACAGGGCAATTACAAACTGCAGCTGCATACCAAGCCACTCAAAAACGGCCAGCTGACATTTTTCCCGGGCAATGGCGACCGCACCATATATGATGAGGCTGACGGGCAGAGGTTCCAGGTAAAAAGGAAACTTTCGAAAGAAAAGCAACTGCTTGAGAAATTGGGAGATTTTTTCGGTGACGAACTCGGTTCAGATACAGTTCAGGACGATATGCTTCTGGAACCGGAAGGGATGCTGAAGTTGACTGAATGGATGCAACAGCAGGAAGAAGGATACGCTATGGAATGGCCGGAAAACAAAAAAATCAAGGTTGCACCGGTTGCAAGCTCCTCCATATCCATCCATTCCTCTTCAAAGGAAAACTGGTTTGAGGTCGAGGGCGAAATTTCCTATGGCACAGAAGGCAAGATTTCCCTTGAGAAATTGCTCGAGTTGATTTCAACAGGCAATATGACAGGCAATTACATCAGGCTGAACGATGAGACATTTCTGTCTGTGACCGAGATGTTGAAAAAACAGATTAAGCGTCTGGGGAGCATTTCACAGTCTGGCCGGGACGGAGTCAGGATTTCAATGTTCAATGTGGGCCCCTTAGCTGAGCTCGTACATTCCGGTCAGATGGAAGTGGTGAGCGACAACTCGATGGAGAACCTGGAAAAGAAAGTTAGGGATGCGGCACATATGGAGGTCGAGGTGCCGGAGGGACTCAATGCCACTTTGAGGGACTATCAGATGGATGGCTTCCGCTGGATTTCCCGCTTGGACCATTGGGGCGCGGGGGCCTGCCTTGCAGATGATATGGGACTCGGCAAGACATTGCAGGCCATAGCCTTTATGCTCCGTAAGGCTCCATTCGGCCCTTCTTTAGTGATGGCTCCGGCATCGGTAGTGATGAACTGGAAAAAGGAATTTGCCCGCTTTGCTCCCGGGATGACAGTGAGTGTGCTGAATGAAGAAACTAACCGTAAAGAGGTTGTGGACTCAGCCGGCCCATCGTCTGTGATAATTTCTTCCTATGGACTTTTGGCCCATAATGAAGACATTGTGACATCAAAGGAGTGGAATGTGGTATGCTTGGACGAGGCGCACACCATAAAGAACAGAATGACAAGGACTTCTGCCTCAGCAATGCAATTGAAGGCCACTTCAAGGCTGATTCTGACCGGCACCCCTGTGCAAAACTATTTGGGAGAGTTGTGGAACCTGCTGCAGTTCCTCAATCCCGGTCTCTTGGGCAGTTTCGAACAGTTTTCACGTAAATTCATCTCCGCCGACAACAGAGAGAATCTAAAACGTATGGTGCAGCCTTTCATCCTGCGACGCACCAAAGCCGAGGTACTGGACGAACTTCCCGAAAAAACAGATATAGTCCGCACGGTTAAACTCTCCGACCCCGAGATGCTGACATACGAAAATATGAGGCAAAGGGTTGAGAATCAACTCGAAGGAGAGCAGAAAGTAAATGTGAACGTGCTCGCAGAAATCACCCGCCTGAGGCAGGCGGCCTGTTCAGTGGCTCTTATTGACAAGCACTGGACTGGAGAATCCTCAAAGTTGAAGGAATTGAAGCTTCTGTTGGACGAGATTATCTCAGGTGGCAACAGAGTCTTGATTTTCAGCCAGTTCACATCCTTCTTGGATATGGTAAACAAGAGTCTGGACGAGTCCGGATATGATTATTTCTACCTGAACGGCTCCACCCCGATTGCCCAAAGGACCAAAATGGTGAATGCATTCCAAAAGAATGAGAAAAACATATTCGTAATAAGTCTGAAAGCTGGCGGACTGGGCCTGAATCTGACCGGCGCGAACTATGTCATCCACCTGGACCCCTGGTGGAACCCCGCAATAGAACAGCAGGCCACAGACAGAGCCCACAGAATAGGTCAAAAAGAGAAAGTGACAGTATATCATCTGGTGTCCGAACACACAATAGAAGAAAAGATTCTAAGGCTCCACGACTCAAAGCGCAAACTTGCAGACACCTTCCTCGAAGGCACCTCCACAGCCAATAGCATCACAATAAGCGAACTGCGGGAGTTGTGCTCCGGAGAGTAAGAACGGGGCATCCATCTACTTTGAAATATACTTGACGGGAGGTCGATTTTTCGGTCTCCCGTTTTTCATAAGTAATATGAAAATAATAAGTTGCGTCAGATTTGAATTAGATTTTCGAGGTCAGATTTTCAAAGATGATGCAGGTTATTTTTTTTGAGGATTACTTATTGTTTACATTTTGCAGAAATCAATTATTTCCTTGAAATGTAGGCAATTACAATTTCCTTATATAATTTTGCAACCTGTATTGCAGTCGCTCAATTAATTGGGCGATGCATTATTGTTGAACAGATTCCATATCGAATCCTTTTATAAGTGCAAACAACCTAATTCTAACTAAAACATTATGGAACAGGTCAAAAGACAATGGGGCGGAAGACGTGAAGGCGCAGGCAGAAAGAAAAAGGGTGAGGCCACAACTGTTGGATTCCGGATTAATCCGGAGGTGGCTGAGGCTTTGGTTGCAGAGGCTAAAAGACTTGGTGTGACCAGGAGTTCAATTGTTGAGAATGCCCTGAGGGCATATCTTTCGTTAGACCATTGAAAACGCCTCAATACCGACCACAGCTACACTCCAGCAGGGGTTAACGAGCTCCCGAAGAGGGTTAGCAACAGACTGTTTTGTCAGCCCCATCTCCACCAGAAATGGCATCTGATTGGATGCCATTTCGCGTACCAGCGCGACGGCGGAAGCCGTGTATTTGACTATGTAATAGGCAAATACGGAAGGCGGAGCCGCAGGATACTTTAGGGGCAGAGCCCCTATGCATAGAGAGTAATGGCGAAGCCGATACTTGAGGATGCTTACGTATGTTGGAGTAAGCCTTAAACGAAACACCCCTTATCGGACGAAGCGATAAGGGGTGACTTTAACTCGTTTTAGAGTGCGCAGCATAGGGACGAAGCCTATACTAGCACTATGCGAGTGCAAAATTTCTCCGCCTGAATCTATTACCGGGGGCACGAAAATTGTCGGATTTTAACGATTTTTGCATAAATTTTCGATTATGACAACTAAGGTTGAAGCAATTGTGTTTGATTTGGGCGGAGTGCTCATTGACCTCGACATTGATGCCTGCATACGGGCCTGCAAAGAGGAAATCGGATTTGAGAAGGCTGATGAATTTCTGCATCCCTGCCATCAGAAGGGCGTTTTTATGCTGCTGGAAAAGGGTGAGATAAGCAAGGAACAATTTGCCTCTGAGGTGATTTCGATGTGTCGGCCGGGCACTTCGGTGGAGGAAGTGTCGCACGCATTCCGCCGTCTGTTAGTGGGAGTTGCCGACTATAAGGTGCAGTTGCTCAAGGACCTTGCTTCAAGATATGACCTCTATCTCTTGAGCAACAACAATGAGATATCAATGCCTGAAAGCCTTTCCATTTTCGAGAAGTTAGGCATACCTATGGATTCTATTTTCAGGAAGTTGTTCCTGTCATATCAAATGAAGATGCTCAAACCGGGAGATGAGATATTCCGAACCGCCATTGCCGATATTTCCGCTCTGTCCGGCGTTACGGCTTCACAAATGCTCTTTCTGGATGACTCACAGAAAAACGTGGAAGCTGCAATTCGCAACGGAATGCAGTCACGGCTCTGTCCACAGGGTTGCGATTTGCGTGCAGTGCTGGCTGATTTGCTTTGACGGAGCACAACAGTAGCTGCCAAGTTCCTTCTTCGGGGACAAATCTAACCTCGGAAATCCGATTTAAATCTGAAACAAATTATTGTTTTCAAATTTCCTATGAAAAACCTATTGACAATTTCTCTTTTGCTCCTGAGCGCATCTCTATCCGTATCAGCACAACTGAGGCCGGATGCGCTTCAATCGGAATACCGACCGCTTTTCAGTCCGGACACCTTGTCCATCTGCTTTATCGGAGATGTGATGCTGCATCAGGCACAGATTGACAGGGCTCGACTATCTGAAGGAAACTGGGACTTTTCACCGTGGTTCGAATATCTGGAGGACAGGCTCCGGGCAGCAGACGTTGCGATAGCGAATATGGAATTCACTCTGCCGGGGGCTCCTTACAGCGGATATCCCTGCTTCGGGGCTCCGGACCAATATGCACAATGGGTTGCAGACTGCGGTGTGGATATCTTCCTTGCCGCCAATAACCACATTTTTGACAAAGGCACAGCCGGAGCTATGAGGACACTGGAAAAATACAGGGAAATGGAAGCAGCCCGCGGAATACGCTTTACGGGATTGAGTGGAGACGGGAATGAATACAGCAGGACCAACCCTCTGATATTCACGGTGAACGGTTTCCGTATTGCACTTGTCAATTTTACCTACGGGACCAATGCATCCCTGAAGAAAGACTGGCCAAAAGTCAACAGGATGTCAGACAAAGACGAAATACGGGCAGCTGTGGAAAGGGCGGAAAGGCTGGGAGCAGACTTGATTATCGCACTTCCGCACTGGGGAGAGGAATTCAAACTGAAACATTCCAAGGACCAGGAGAAAATGGCGGATTTTCTGGTAGGGGCAGGTGTGGACGCGATAATAGGCACACATCCTCACGTGGTGCAGGACACGACAAGCATATCCCGGTCCATTCTCCATCGGGGAAGGGTGCCAAGAGCACCTGTGGTCTATTCCTTAGGGAATTCTGTCTCGAATATGAGCGCCCCGAACACCCAGCTGGAACTTTTGGTAAATTTGCGCATAGCCAGGGACTATGGCGGATTCATAAAAATTCTGCCTATGGAACTGGTATGGCTGTGGTGCTCACGTCCGGGAGGGTTCAGGGACAACTACACCGTAATTCCGGTAAAGGATTTCATCGGGAAAAGCAAACTGTGGTCCGGGAAATTTGACTATGACAATATGGTGGATACCTTCAAGCGGGTGTCAGGAGCACAGTCCGGAGAAAAATAGACCATCAACTTCAGCTGCGTCAAGCGTGACCCGACGAGGATACACTCGGCACCGCAGAGCGGTGTATCTCCACAAAAAAGGCATCCGAATGGATGTCCAATCGCGCACCAGCGCGACGGCGGGAGCCGTGTATTTGACTATGTAATAGTCAAATACGGAAGGCGGAGCCGCGGGGTATAATAGGGGCAGAGCCCCTAGGCATAGATAGTAGCGGCGAAGCCGATACTTGAGGATTTGCCAGTCAAATCCTCAAGTATAATAGGGGCGGAGCCCCTAGGCATAGAGAGTAGCGGCGAAGCCGATACTTGAGGATTTGCCAGTCAAATCCTCAAGTATAATAAGGGCAGAGCCCCTAGGCATATATAGAGGGTAACTAAAAAGTCCTAGTGACTTTGAGGTCATCCTCTTTATATTATATTGCCTCCGAGCGACGGCTGCTCTCCTCCGGAGACCTTCTCGGCATCATCGGCGGCGTACAACCAGGAATGCTCCGCAAATTCGCAGACGGCAAGACCGAAAGCGGATTCATCTACCGCTGGTTCTTCGCACTCTTCCACCAATTCCCTCACCCCAAAGTGCAGAGAATGTAATCGTGAAAGAAAAATATCATTACCTTTGTTAAAACTAAAGATGAGAATATGAATAAGACATTCAACATCTACTGTGACGAAAGTACGCATCTTCCATCTGACGGGCATCCATATATGATACTTGCCTATGTCAGAGTACCATATAATCAGATTGATGAGTTAAAGGAATCAATCAAAACCCTCAAAGCGAAATACGCCTTCACAGGAGAGTTCAAATGGACGAATGTCTATGAAGCCACCGGTGGAATGTATGCGGAACTGATAGATATGTTCTTCAGATCGGAAATGGGATTCAGGGCTGTCATCGTAAAGGAGGATATTTCCTGTTAACTGCATACTATTTGAACAGACCGTATGCCGAAAAGGGATTGAAAAAGAAGATGAAAAAGCGTCTTGAAGAAGTTATATAAAAGACGCAGGGCTCGGTCCTATATCAAGATAAGCCGAGCCCCGAAACTCCTTCTAATTGTAGATGAGCACCGCAAAGATACAAAAATTATTATTACTAGTATCAAAATCTTCAGAAATTTCAACATTAAGAAGAACTTCTGCTACTCTTGTATCTTCAGCACATCCTTCAGCAACATCTATACCAGCATCCCCGGCATTGTCAAATCGTCATCCCCGGGTCCGATCGAGGCTCTTATCCACACCGTTATTTTGCAAAAATTACGGACTAATCCAGCATAAATCCCACTGTCTCCTCAGCCCATCGTCCCCAATCCACAAAGAAAGGGAACTCGGTACCTCCGTGACCTGCACCCTCATATACCGACATTTTCTTATTGATTCCTGCAGGCAGAGCATTGTAGATCTTCTCTGACATCCACTGAGGAGTCCTGTTGTCCTCGCTGCCGACAACCAGTAGAATGTCCTTCCTGAACTTCGGAGCCACAAGAGCCGGCATCTGACTGCGAGGGAAATCGTCATGAACAAGCAGATTCTTTTCAGTCTTACCTTTCGGATGAACTTTCACAAGATGCGGAATCGCATCTTCAAACGACGAAGGGGTACCGCTCAGGATGCATCCTTTCACCAGCCTGTTGTCATGGGCTGCTATCATAGCCAGATACGCACCGGTGGACCATCCCATCACATAAATCTTTTTCCTATCCACAACCTTCTCCTTGCTGACAGCCTTGATTACAGCATCAAAGTCCGTCAGCATTTCCGTATAGCAAAGGTAATCCGGATTCATCTCAAACTCCGAACTTTCTCCGAATCCCCTCCAGTCAAAAGTGACTACGTTGATACCATTCGCAGCATAAAGATATGCCAGAGAAATCTGCTGATAAGACATATTGCCGGCATCGCTGTTACAGATGATCAAGGTAGGCCTTCTGCTGTCATCGATAGTCTTATATGGCAGCATCTCACTCTGCCCTGTATTCTCTGCCGGAACATCCTGAGCCGGATAAAACCAGGTCTTGATCTTATAACCGTCTTTAGTGGTCACATCCAGTTCCTTGTATATCAACCCCGACTCCTGTGGCATACGGACATATTTCCGGTCAGGGATTATGGCGTTGGAATATACACTAACAAGCAATCCCGATTGGCGCCGCAAAGCGGTGCATCTCCACAAAATAAAAAGAGGGTGACTAAAAAGTCCTAGTGACTTTGAGGTCATCCTCTTTTTATATTATATTGCCTCCGAGTGACGGCTGCTCTCCTCCGGAGACCTTCCGCTTCGCTCCATCCCTCCCACTGCGCTTCGCTTGTGGGCCCCTCCCTCTAACTGTGCCCGAGGGTGGGCACGGGCCCCGTAGGAGACAGCCGTCCGCACCTGCGGCATTGTAAGAACAAAATAGCTATTCTTCTAATATTCAGAGGAATAGCTATTGTTTTTGTGATAGAAAATTACTATCTTGTAGTTGCAAATTAAAAATAAATAACTCTATCAAACAATGGCAAAGATAGTCTTTAAATCCTACAATCCCAACGATAATCTGCTGCTTCCTCCATGTCTTGGCGATTATCTTCCCCAAAATCATCCGGCGAGAGTCGTCAGTGCGATAGTAGACCGTCTCGACATCAGTGAAATCGTATCCGGTTATGCCGGTGGCGGAACCAGCAGTTACAATCCCAGGATGCTTCTTAAGATCATCGTTTACGCATATCTCAACAACGTGTACTCTGGTCGTCAGATGGAGAAACTTCTTGTGGAGAACATAGCCTACATGTGGCTCAGTGGCATGCAGACGCCCGACTTTAGGACTATAAACATCTTCCGCAGCAAGCGTCTTGCAAACAAGTTCGATGACATCTTCACACAGATAGTGCTGCTGCTCCACGATGAAGGACTGGTGTCGCTCAAGGTCCAGTATATAGACGGCACGAAGATAGAATCGGTTGCGAACAAGTACACCTTCGTCTGGAAAGGCAGCACAGAGAAGAACAAGGCAAAGCTTGAAAACAATGTCAGGGAGGTGCTGAAAGCTGCTGAAACAGCCCTTGCTATGGAAAATGCCGAGGAGAAGAAGGAACTCTCGTCAGCGGAGATGGCAAAGAGGGCAGAGCGCATACTGAAGAAGATGGATGAGGATGGCATCAGCGACAAGAAAATGAGGAAGACCGTTGAGAAGGTGAAGTCCGAGAGTGCTCCCAAGATGAAGGAGTACGAGGACAAGCTTGACATACTTGGAGACAGGAACAGCTACAGCAAGACTGACCCTGATGCCACGTTCATGCGCATGAAGGAGGACGCGATGAACAACGGCCAGACAAAACCGGGTTACAACATACAGATAGCCACTGAGAACCAGTTCATCACCAACTACGATATCTTCTGGAGGCCTGCGGACCAGGGTACGCTGATACCGTTCCTGACATCCTTCAGCGGCCGATATGGAATGCAGAGTGACGAGGTGTGCGCGGACTCCGGCTACGGCAGCGAGCAGAACTATGCACATATGTTCGGACTGGGCATCGTGCCATATGTGAAGTACAACATGTTCCATGCGGAGGATCACCGCAAGTACAGTAACAACCCGTTCCTCACCCAGAACATGTATTACAATGCCGATGAGGACTACTATGTGTGTCCGATGGGCCAGCATCTGGAGCATATCGGAGATGTGAAGTCAAGATCGGAACTCGGATATGAGTCCACTGTCAGCAAATACAGGGCGCAGAACTGCACCGGATGCCCTTTGAGAGGTATATGCTATAAAGGAATGTCTGACCGCAGAACAATCGAGGTGAATCATCAAGCAAATGCCTACAGGGCTGAAGCCAAACGCCTGCTGACAAGTGAGCGAGGTCTCTATCACAGAAGCAATCGTCCAATAGAGCCAGAGGCGGTCTTCGGCGACATCAAGCAGAATCACGGCTTCAAGCGCTTCAGACTGAAGTCTAACACTAAAGTCAAGGTCGAGTTCGGGCTTGTGGCTCTTGCACATAATCTTAGAAAGTACATTGCAGTAGAGCGGATGCGCAGCAATGCGGCATGCTGTTGCCTCTGAGAGGCGTGGCCACCCCCGGCCACGGGGAGGGGGAAGGGTCCGCCGTAGACAAGTTCCGCGTCAGCGGGACGCAGGAAACGGTGGAAGGGGCCGGAGCGAACGAAGTGAGCGGAGTCCTCTCAGAGGGGTATAATTGCCATTTTTGGTTGGTGATCATGACAAAAATGGTTGGTGGGAGTGGGGAAATTTCCCCACTCCCACCAACCATTTTGCGACGATTTTTAGGGGGCTCAATCCTTAGATTTTTTCTCATCGTTGAAGAACAG
>JALFGP010000023.1 GCA_022777205.1 Rikenellaceae bacterium | reverse complement strand
TTGTTCAGGTTGAGATTGAAGGCCTGACCGTCCCGCAGTCCCCAGTTCCTGTTGTATCTGAGTCCATATTTCTGCACCTCTTCCCAACTCAGTCTCGTGCCTCTCTGTTCGTGTTGCTCCGGTGAGCCGAGGGCGGTGAAGATGAGTTTGTGGTCAGTGCCTAAGGTTTTGCAGACATTCAGCATATAGGCGAAGGAATTGACCTTTGTGGCATCCACATAACCGTCCCCACCTACATAAGAGGCTATCAGGTTGACCGACCAGCCTTTGGGCAGATTTCCGCTACCAATCTTGAGAAAGGCTTTGACTGTGCCGTAGAAACTGCCGTAAATCCCCGCTTCGGCTTCAAACTTTTCATCCGGGACTTCAGTAACTATGTTGATGGTTCCTCCCACCGACCCGTCCGTG
This sequence comes from Rikenellaceae bacterium, assembly GCA_022777205.1. Lineage (GTDB taxonomy): Bacteria > Bacteroidota > Bacteroidia > Bacteroidales > UBA932 > Cryptobacteroides. The sequence goes on along the minus strand of JALFGP010000023.1, from coordinate 15,298 downwards.
AGGAAAGAGGACCCTACGCCTTTCTGGACCTGTATGGCGTAGGTGGCATCTGCAAGTCCCATCCAGTTGTTCCAATACATATTTCCGCTGACAAGTCCGCTGATAGGTATCCCGTTCAGAGTGACTGCAATATTGGATTGTCCGAATCCCCGGATATTAAGTTTTGCATCTCCGTAACTACCTGATTCTGAGGTTGCATATAGGCTTGGGATGCCGTTCAGAAGTTCAGGATAGGTGCGGGATGCCCCGCGGGAGGAGAGAGTTGCCTTGTCCACGGTCTTGAGTCTGAGGGGAGAACCGGCATCCGAACTGAAATTGCTCCGGACTATGGATTCCTGAATGCTGAGAGTGTCGATGTAGCCGAGAGGCTCTGTGGGAGAATTTTTTAAGGGCATATCGCTGTCCGGCACGAACGATGCCGAACAAAGAATTGCGATGCCCAAAAGCAAAGTAGTTGTCATAGCATTATGCCTTAAACTGTTAAACTTTCGGTACACACAATTCAAGGCTTTCTTCTTTCATCCAGACTGAGAAGCCGTTCTCGGTTGCCTCTGGGGCCGTTTCCGAGGAGTTTCAGCTTCAATACTGTCGGTGCCGTAGTTTCAACGGCTCGTGCCTTTCGGCTCGCGGACTTTACCGCCGATCGGGATTTTCACCCTGCCCTGAAGTAATGCGGGCGCAAAGATAATTATTTTTTTTGTAATTGAGTCTTGTCATTTTGTCGTACAATATATGGGACTGAAAAATTTTTCCATATATTTGTCTAATCCACTTATGTCTGCAAAGACACCAAACTAACAGTTTATGGCAAACTCAATTTTTTCATCATCAGAAGTTATAAATCTGATGAAGGCTTGCAAAACAGAAGATGCATTCCGCCTGATTGTACCCCACGTACACAATGATGTCCACGCCCAAGCCTTGTTCTGCCAGTTGCTCCGTTCCAGTCAGAATATTTTCCTGATTATGGAGTCCTTCAAGGATTTTGTGGAAAAATATGCCCTTGAGGGCAATCCGTGGATGCAATATGCCTGGGCCCGTTACCACGATTGTGTCAATCCGGATTCAGATTCCATTCAAATAGCCGAGGAATATTACAACAAGGCCATCGGTGCAGGCATTGCGGACGCAAGAATGTTCCTTGCATATTTCTGGAGGGACGGAGATTTTGGGATGGTGGACCGTTCACGCTACATCAGAGAGAGGGAACGCGCTGTCAGAGAAGACAGTCACGCAGCCGTCCAGCAGCAACTGCGTGACATCTGTTATGGAAATGGAGGCTATGAGGCAGACCCGGACAAGGCTTTCAGGATGTTGTCGAAGTTCATTCAGGAGTCCAATGATCAGAATTACTATATCGATCCCCGATATTATACCCTCTACGGAGATATTCTCGACGCAGTCGGAGAAAAGGAGAAGGCTTTGGTGTTCTACAATCACGCTCTGGATCAGGGAGATAAAGGTGCATATTTCAATCTGCTGGTTGATTCCTGTATGGATGAGAATTACCGGCTCAAGGGCGGCGATGAAACTGATGCGTTTATCCAGAGGGGTCAGGACCTGCTGTGCCCAGATGCCTTTATGGCCACTCAATGGGCCGTTGATCCGGAATTGTGGGAAGACTACGGGGAGGAACTCCAGCCGCAGATTACTGAAAGCCTGAAGAATGATCTGGATATTGCCCACAGACTCGGAGCCAAACTGGCCGAGTATTCAATGGGCTGTCACTACTATTACGGCGACTGCGGCTTCGAGGAGGATAATGAGCAGGCTTTCACCTGGTTTGCCAAGGGAGCCCTTCGCCGATGCGCGTCCTGTTACTCTATGATAGTCACGATGTTTGACGAGGGCACCAATCCCGACCGCTACGGCGAGGATTTCAAATATGAAGCAATGATCCGGGCTTTGCGTTTTGGCAGCGAGGATATGCTCCCGCGAGTAGTGGAGGCTTACCGCGAAGGTCATTTTACGGAATACGCCGCAGAAATAGAGCAGTACTACCTCCCGAAATACCACGAGCCCGACCCCGCCGACCAACCCGACGACGACGGCCGTTTCGACGCATGGGCCTGAATGACGCAGCCTCAGACAATAAACCGGTGCTTGGTTCCGACGGGGGCTTCACTGACGGGAGTCAGGCGGACGGTAATCAGAGGTCTTGGGGCGGACTTGCTCAGGTTCTGGTATTTGATGTTGAATTCTGCACTGCTCCGGCAGAGATAATCCAGCAGGCCGGAGAGGAAAGTTTCTGCGGACGAATGTTCCGGGGCGACGTAGATGTTGAAGTCGAAGGAAGAAATGCCGTCGGAGTTGTCTTCCCTCACAGTGAACAGACCGCCATAGCCCATTGCAGCGGGCAGCGACAGCAGGTGCTCCTGTATGTTGTTGATTATCAAGTTGGTACCATAGAAGATAACTGCATTGTCAGCTCTTCCGAAGACATAAATCATAGACTCGGGCAGAGCATTGCACAATTCTTCAGGCACGAAGCCTTGCACATCGGAGCGTTTGAGAAGGCCGCCCGCATCCTTGGTGTTGTAGCGGACCAGAGGGATGAACTGGTTCTTCGTAACCACTATATTGCCGTCTATGATTTCGAAATATGCGGCAGAGGATGCAGCGAGGATCATTGGTGCGGATGCTGTGCCGAACAGCCTTTCACTCAGCTGAGGGTGACGGTGCAAGTATTTGCGCAGGGCAATTGTGGAGGCTGTTTCCACTCCCAGGTCGCCAGTGTCGGCACTTCCGTAACCTGTCCAGACCACGAAAGGGGCATCCTCCCTGTGCCCGAATGTCCTGGCTGTCTGCTCCCGGAAAGTCTCGGTGAAATATTCGCCCACCACCGGGAAGGAGACTTTCCCGCCGGAGCGGAGCGTTGCATCATCCCCGATCAGGGCTGTAATAAGCGGAATATTCGACGGATTGGTTATGACCAGCACCTGCTCGTAGAGATGGTGATATGCCCGGATTATCTCCACCGCCGCTTTGAGGTCCAGCCCCGGAGTCGCAATCGTAAGAGAGTATCTGCCTGAAAGAGCGATGTTTCTGATGGCTGAGGCAATCTGCATTCCGCCTATCCACAATCCGAAGGCTAGACATTCCACAATCAGGGTCTTCTTCTTGTCGATTGAGGCGGTGTCAATAAACATCTGCTCTATGGCCTGCATATAGCCGGCTTCGTCGCAAGGGCGTTTGGGCCAGTACACGGCTCCGGTCTTGCTGAATCCGGAGCTCGAACCTATGAGATGGATATGGCCCAAATCCTCCCTTCGGCACAATTCCTCCATCGGATATTCCAGAAGGTAGTTCTGTTTGGTAAGCAGGGGCAGATCCTCAAATCTTTCCGGCAGTTCGGACGACCCGTTTTCCTTCTCCAGAAGCCTCCTGTAGGCCTTCACATTCAGCAATACATCATTTAAAAGTTCGTTGCGGTCCATATCATTTCACTCTTTTGTCCACTATTTTCTTGATTTTTCCGGTGATGGGATTGCGCGGCAGGGAACCGAGAGGGGAGACTCTGACTTCGTAATTCCTTATGAATCCCACATTCAGCCCGACCTTGATTTCCGGCACAAGTTCCATAAGCCTGTTCCTCAGCCCGGCTGCTGCCCTCAGAGCCTCCTCCGACCCGTTATCTCCGCATTCCACCGTGAGGATAATATCCATCCGGTTCGCAAAGTCCTCCAGTTCAAGCTGGAAATTGAGGCTCAGCACATCCGAGAACTCGCTTACAGCCCTTTCGAACACACCCACGGAAATATAGGCCCCGCCAAGTTTGAAATCCTCACCCGTGCGTCCTGCCAGCCTGAACAGAGGGTTAGGGTCACCGCAAGGACAGCTTTCCGCGAGCAAGGTTGCCATATCGCCTATGCGATAGCGGATTACCGGCTCCAATGTCCGGGCAAGGCTGGTGATGATCACCTCTCCGGTTTCTCCCACTTTCACAGGCTCCAGAGTGTCCGGATCCACGATTTCAATGAGCTGGGTGGCAGTAGGGGCGTGGTAGGTGGCAAATCCGCAATCGGGACACTGGTAGCCCATTATGCCGCAGTCCGCGCTGGAATAGGCGAGGGCCTTGATTTCCTGCACTCCCAGGTAGCGTTTCACGTGAGCCTCGGCTTCCCTGCTCAACTGTTCCCCAGCAAAGGCTGCAATTCTGAGGTTCGGAAAGACATATCCGTCCTTCTTTGCAAGGTCGGCGAGGAATACCAGCATAGTCGGCAGAGTGACAATCACGGTCGGCTGATAGCGTTTGCACAGGGCATAGACTTCCTCCACATTGATGTTTGAGGAAATCGGAAGATGCACCCCTCCGCCATATTTTATCATTTCGTGCACCCCGAGGAAGGATGGCCACAAGTGTCCGGCTATGAACAGGTTTGCCACAATGTCATCCCCGCGCACCCCAAGCAGGCGGAACGCCTCGCCCTGGACCCGGCAGAATGTGTCCCATTCGGTGTGGGAAAGCACTATGGTTCTGGCGACTCCTGTGGAACCTCCTGTGGATGAGACTATTGCATTCTCCAGTGGCCCCGTGAGCATATCCTTTGAGGAAGGATAGGTGTTCTCGAAGAGGTCGTTGCGGGAGAGCATCGGCACCTTTCTCCAGTCGTTTTCATCTTTTACTTCACCCAAGTTCTCGTATTTCTTTGCGTAGAACGGGGATTTTCTTGCAATTTCCAGGACCTTGACCGCCTGTGCAATCTGTTCCTGCCTTGTCAGATGGTTCATAAATTTCTATTTCTGCCTTTTGTCATCACCAGCATAGATGCGGCTGCTATGCTCAGAAGACATACTCCGTTCACGAGCAGCACCACATAGATGTCCAGTTTAGACGAAAGAATTGATACTATAACGTAAGATATGGAAATGGAAGCGTAGGACAGTGACTCCAGAAGTGAGAACACCCGTCCCCGGAATTGCGGCTCCACCTTTTCGATGAAATAGGACAATACCTTGATATTCACATTGTTGGACAGGAAACCAAAGACAATTCCGGCGAGCAGCATAGTCGCGAAGTTGCGCAAATACGACACCAGGACATAGACCAGTGCAATTCCCGCGATGCTCAGTGCAAGCGTCCTCATCGGGTTGGATTCTCCCTTTTTCTTTTGCAGCGAAAGCAGCAGACTGACAAGTACAGCCCCGATCGGTATGGCTGCATCGACGATTCCGTAATGTATTGCGTCGAGGTTCAGACCGTTTTTGATGATTATGGGCACAAGGACTATGAAAGACGGCAGGAAGAGATTGACTGTCACTGCTATGGCCAAGGTCCCGGAAAGCATAGTGTCCCGCCGCAGATAGCGGAAACCTTCCTTGAAATCGCTGAAATATTTTCCTGTAGCGGCCGCTGCCACCGGTTTGAAACTGACGAATGCCGACATCAGGGCCGAGATGAGGAAGGATGCGGCATTGATGGCTATGCTCCAGAATACTCCGAAGAAGCCGACCAGCATACCTCCCACTGCGGCACCCATTATCTGGCTGAGGAAGGTCATCATTTTCATCAGCGAAGTGCCCTGACGGTAGTGGTCCTGCGGTATGATTGTCGGAAGAATGCTGTTGACCGAAGGGCTGAAAAACAGGTTCACCGTATTCAGCAGGAAACACACTATGTAGATGAGCCACAACCAGTTGTAACCGAAGTGAATCAGGGTGGCGAGCAGCGCGGTGAGCACTCCGGAGATGACATCGCAGCTGATGATGACCTTTTTCTTGTTCCATTTCTCCACAAGCGGTCCAATCAGAGGTCCGAAGACCAGGGACGGGAGGCTGGAGATTATGAACAGCACAATCATCCTGCCGGGACTTTCCATCACGGCCACGATATACCACGCGAGGGCCATCACATAGATTCTGTTGCCTATCTGGCTGATGGCCTGTCCGAACCAGAGAAGCAGAAAATTCTTATTCCACACGTTGCAGTTCCTTCATAACATAGTTTTTGATTTGGGTACCCCATTCCCCGGCGGCTATGATATAGTCCGGATTAAGCTCTGTGTCAGCAATATACTGTAGCCGCAGAGTGTCGCGTCCCTGACATTCGCAAGGCATTATTCCGGAATATAGGAAACCTTCGGCCTCAAGAGCCTCCACCGTTGCAGGGGCAGACCGTGCCGTCAGGTCTATTGGCACATAGATTACGGCAATTCCGTTGGCAAGAGCACGCCTTATTGTTCTGCGGATTCTCTCCCTCAGGTCATATCCTGCATTTATTATATTGATATACATCTGGTTCCATTCCGTTTTTGCAATCTCTTCAAGTTCGGAGGATTCGTCGGCAAGAGTTGAAGACGGAGTCGTAAGCAAGTTCCTTTGAAGCCCCAGATGCTTGTAGGTGTCTTCAATCATCCCGCGATGATGCTCAGGCACATAGACATCCATAGACGATTGAGCACCAGTCGGCTTGAAAAAGGACATCACAGCCTGTCTCTGGTTTTCACCCTCCCTCTTGATTATGCTCTTGAGATTGCTCGGGATATAGGAAAGTTCAAGCCCGGTTTCTATGCATCCGAGTTTGAGATTGGCCTCCTGAGTGTAGGGATGGCCCGTGACCGCGCTGCTGTAAACGCCTTTCAATCCGAGATTTGCGGCTTCTTCCATCAGCATTGACTTCAATTTCATAAAGAGTCCCCTGTGTTCGTATTCAGGGCTCACGAAGGCCTGTCCACATTCGCAGATGGCAGCATCAGCCGAAGATTTCTGCATTGAAGTATGCGCCACGATGTCCCCTCGGCAGTTCACGGCAACGAATCCCCGGTAGAGCCCTCCCGCGAGTTGCTCCCGAAGCAGGTCCGGATGGTAGACCGCCTCTGCACTGTAGGTGTAGCCGAATACTTTGTAGAGGCATTGCACAAGCTTTTCCATCTCGTCGGCCCTGATTTGCCTCAGTTCCAATTTCTCATCCGGGGCGGGAGAATAGTGTGCGGAATTTTCTTCTGAGGGGGCAACCGGGTTGATAGTAATGCTGATTTCAATGCTCTGGCCTCTCTTCCCGTCTTCCTTCAACCTGTAAGTGGAACTTATATTGCGGATCAGGCTGAGGCTGATTTCATCGGTCTCATTGTCCGCGGTCTGAAGGTCGTAGGCGAAAGGCAGTCCCCGGTAGGCAAAAGTGAGAATGAAACTGGCCGAAGTCACATCCGCACTGACACAGATTTGCCCGTCGCTCCTGCCAGGGAAACATTTGCCCACAATGTGCGAGAACACCTCCTCAATCAGCACCTTAAGCTGAATGGATTTCTCCCCGGGCACTCCGCTGTGCAGGGCCAGGGCCACGATATAGTCCTGGAGAGGCTCAGTCTGGAAGAGTTCGGTGGAGACCGTAACTGATGCTAATCTTTTCCTATACATTCCTTTCGTCAATCACTTGTTTGAGTTTGCCGGTACGGCGGTTGCGGGGCAGGGAGTCCGGCTCCACTATGCGCACAAGCGGCTCCAGTATGCTTCCGGTCTTGAGGAAGGCTGCAAATTCGTGCTTGTCCTCCATCAGCCTCCTGTGCAGTTCCTGCCTGAGAAGGTCCATCTCTTCGGGACTGATTTTTTCCACAGTCTCCGCCTCCACAATGAACCTGTCCTTTGCGTTTTCTGTCCGGGCCATCATTCTGAAATGCATTGAAAGACCTTCCACCTTACCCACAATCTGCGCTATATCAGTGAGTTTGATATTGCCTCCTCCGATTATGAGGGTGTCGTCGCTGCGGCCGAGCAGTTCCATCAGTTTCACCGTCCTTCCGCAACTGCATTTGCGGGTAAGTATGCGTCCCATATCACCTATGTCATAGCGGATCAGAGGCATAAGATAGCGGCTGAAATTGGTGACGAGAATCTTTCCGGCTTCCCCGTCAGGCAGCGGTTCATTGGTCTGAGGGTCAACTACTTCCATTATGCAGTAGTCCTCGTGGATATGGTGCAGAGGCCCGGTGAGCTCCTCGCATTGGAAGCCTATGCAGCCGGTGTCGTTGCTCAGGTAGCCCGTGGATGCGAATTTTTCGGTGCCCAGTACTTTTGCGATATATGCCTTGGCTTCCGGATAGAGATGCTCTCCGCCCGTCACGATTTTCCTGATTTTTACGTCTTCTATATGGTTCCTGTCCACATATTCGGCAATCGAAAGAATCACGGACGGAATGGAAACCGCCCCTGTCGGCTTGAATGCACGCAGCACCGACATTATATCCTCCATTGCTATGTTTCCTGCTATGGGCAGCACGTGTGCCCCGGTGGCTTCAATGGCTTCGTTGTGACTGAGGAAGGATGCCCACATATTCCCGGCAAAGAGCAGGTTGGCCACCACATCGCTCCTGTCGAAGATGGAGAGGGCGTATCCCTTGCCTATGAGCCTGGCATTCAGATGGTTTTCCCTGTCTGTGCGGTGGATGAATTTGGGGTCTCCGGTCGTGCCGCCGCTGCCGAAAGATATGCTGTCTCCGAGTGGCTCCGTGAGTATGCCCCGGCCTTTTGGCGGGAGATTTTCTTTGAGCTGTGAAGGAGTCAGGACCGGGAGTTTTGAAAGTTCATTCAGACTGTGCAGGTCGCCTTCCGGAAGCCTGTCACGGTAGAAAGGGGAGTGGTGACGCACATAACTGAGGAAGGCATTGAGTTTTGCAAGGCGGAATTCTTCCCTCCTGGCGTCAGACAGATAGTCAAAAGGATTCTCGAAAGGTTTTTCGCTGCCTATGGACACCCAGCGGACCATATCGCTCGTGCCCCTGGTCCCGTCGTGAGGCGTGCCGTGCTTGCGCCGCGCCATCATTCCCAGATTTGTGATTCTGTCCGCACCGAGTCCTGTGAGAATGTCGCTCATCGCAAGTTTGTCCTTAACGCACATAAGCAGGGAAACCGACTGGATGAACTTTCCATAGGATCGGAGTGCTTCCACAGTGGATGTGAAATGGTCCTCTGACACAATGACATAAGCCGTGCGGTGATGAGGCGAAACCTTGAATGTACACTTGCGCTGGAGGATGACTGTCCAATCCTGATTGTCCACAGCCGGAATGATGAGTTCAGCCTCGCCAAGTGCCTGGTCAACCCTTGCCAATTCTCTTGAACGCAACACTTCAACCGCTTCATTCATAGGGATTTGGCTGTGCGGAATCTGTTCTGCCCAATAGGCCAGTCCCCGGGCAAGGGCGTGGGCGAATTCGGCTGCCTTTTCGGGCGAATCCACAAAGACTGCGTGAGGCGATGAGCAGGCCGACTGTTCCCACATCGTGAAATCCCTAGCAAGTTCTCTCGCCACTGTGTCGATATTGCTTTGGTCCAACTGCGATGCGCTGATGATGGACAGGGAATATTTCGGCCCGTATTCTATGATGCGGGTGTGGAAACCTGTGCCTTCGCGATAGGCCTTGACAGTCTCTTCGCCGCCATAGACCACAAGCACATCACTCTCTTTCTTCACCACGGCTTCCACTTCCTTGTCTCCGCCCTTGAACGGAACGAGTGCGAAAGAACGGGCGAGCACACCCCTGTAGTCCACATTCTGCAGCACCCGTGCGAAAATCATTGGGAAAACCGGGTCTGCACTGCTCATTTTCAGGATGTTGACGTTCTTGGTGATGAGTCCCTGCACCAGAGTGTCCACAGCTCCGACGAACACATTCCCGGCTGAAACGTGGGATATGACTCCGGAAGGCTCCGCCTTGACCATACCCTTGAATGCAGCATTCCAGGTGAATCCGTCCAGATATCCCAGGTCACCCAGGTCCGCTTCTAAACGTGCCGAGAGATGTTCCTGGGTGAGAATGTCCGAAATTGTGAGCAGTCCCTCCTTAACCATAGCCTCAGACCATCCGAGCTGCCGGTGCATAGTCTCTGTAACTTCCTTGCAGAAAGGACTTTCCACATCTGCGAAAATGCGTCCCACCCTGTCCAGTATGTCTATTATATATATTATAGGTACTTCACGGATTTGCCCTGTGAGCGAGCGGGCTTTCTCCATAACTTCCGTAATGTCTTCAACTGTAATCCGTTCGGTCTGTCTGATTTCGCCGAACATATACCATTCTGTCATAGCCTTGTGTTTTTGCATCATTACTATTCTCTGTTGAGCAGCTGGACTATCCTCTGTTGAGCAGCTGGGCTGCCGAAATGCCGCAACCGGCGTATTTTTTCACTCCTCCGCGTCCTTTGAGCACTATGTACTTGCCGGGGCGGCCGCAAGGACAGTTCTCTTCGACACAACCCAGGTCGGTGCTGAGGATTGAAAGTGCGGGAGTGCTTCTGATATAAGGGGTTATGAGTTTCAGCAGGCCTGTTTCCCCATTCGGCAGGATTTCCATCGTATGAGGGGAGACTGCGCATACTCTTGAATAAACGGGAACGTGGAAGTGGCCGTGCTCACAGGTTACGTAAGGCACGCCGTGTTCCACCATACCATAGACATCCCTTATTCTGTCTGCCGGAATGCCGAGGACACGGTTCACGAGGCCGACATATTCGTCGTAAGCAATGGTTTTGCCCGTGTAGTTTTTCCATCCCCCGCCCGAAAAGAGCACGCTGTCAGCCGGGAATTTGAAATGTATCCCTCTATTGTCCAGTTCGTTGAGAGTCATATAGCCGAATGCCGGGAAGCCTGTGATGCGAAGTGGAAGTCCGGATGCGGCGAATCTTTCGAGAGCCTTGATGCCTTCGTCAAGTTTGAATTCCGGTTCACCGTATTTGTCCCGGCCAATGGCGTAGAAAGTCTCATTTTCCTTTGCGAACTGGGCGTAGGAGGAATGGGCGTGTGCTGCACCTCTGCTTCCGGACACCTCAGGTGAGTAACTGAATACCAGGTTGTTGACTAGCTGGTCGTAGGCGGCGAGCCCATAGCTTTCCACGATGGACCTTCTCATAAATTCCTGTCTCTGCATTGAGGTCGCATCCCAGTTGATCTGGCTCTTGGAGCCGGTGGTGCCGCTGGAAGTGAAGGTCTTGACGATTTCGGACTCAGGGAGGCTGAGCAGTTTGCGTTCCTTGAAGGCGGTCACGAAAATGGCGGGAATTCTGAGTATGGAATCCTCATCCTGTATGTCATTGACACTGAAACCATACTGCTGGCAGATGCCTTTGAAAATGGGAGAGTGGGCACATTGGAATTCAAACATTTCCCTCACGGATTCGAGGAAAAGTCCGCTTGTTCCGGCATAGTCGAAGGCGTTGCTCACCCGGAACAGCTGCCCTGTGCATTTTTCGCTGATTGTAGCCATATATTGATTCAAGTTGATAAAGTCTTAATTATTTGATTATAAATAACTTGGAAAATCCTGTCATATCGAAGATCTCGCGTATGCCCTCCTGCATCGAGATGAGTGTTAGCGAGCCGCCGTGGGCTTTCAGGGCCTTGAGCAAAGTGAGGAAAACCCTGAGTCCGGAACTGCTGATATAGTCCATTGCGGAACAGTCCATCATCACATCCAGATCGTCTTCGTTCATCAGCCCGGAGAGGCTTTGCTCAAATTCGGGGGAGGCAATGGTGTCAATCCGGCCGGAAACTGTTATTTCCACTTTTTTGTCTTTTCTGTTTATTATTGTCTGCATAGGTTATTGACTCTTATGTCGCAAAAGCGAAACAGTATTAATAATTGAATTTCAGTGACAGAATATTGGTGTCGTTGCATCGGCGCCTGTAGCTTGCATAATCGCTCAGTTCTTTCAGGAGCATTATTCCAAGGCCTCCTGCCTGTCTGAGCTCCAGCGGCCTGTCAAGTTCCGGAGCTTCCTTTTCTAAAGGATTGAATGCTATGCCATTGTCTTTCAGTATTGCTACGGCACTGTTGCTGAAGATTTTGAGTTCAAATGTGATTGATTTCTCGCTTCCTTCCGGAGAGCTGTAATTTTGTCCGCTTCCCTCCGGCCAGCCGTAATTGATGATGTTTGATGCCGCCTCTTCCACGGCAAGCATCATTCTCTGCCCGACTTTGCCAAGACTGAACCTTTCCGATGCGCTTTCAATGATTTCTCTGATTTTGCCGATTTCCCCAATGCTGTCGGAAAGCCGGATTTCCTGTTTCCAAAGGCAATTTTCCAGACTCAGGGCCATAATGGTAATGTCGTCGCTCTGTTCCATTCCGCAGGTAAACAGGTTTATGGAAGATGTGATGCTGCCGATGAGGTCTTTCGGCTCTTTTCCCATATCATTTGTGACCACTTCCATAAGCCTGTCTTTGCCGAACTGCTGCTTCCCGGAGTTCTCGGCTTCGGCGACTCCGTCGGTGTAGAACAGCAGCTTGTCTCCTTCCAACATCCTGAAATGACGGCTTTTGTATCTGTAGTTCTCAATTACTCCGACCGGGATGTTGGAATCAAGTTCCAGATAGTAGCTGCCCTTAGAACAGATTGCCAGCGGAGCAGTGTGACCCGCGTTGCACAATTCCAGGCTGCCGTCCACAAGGTCCAGTATGCCGACTATCAGGGTCTCAAACATATTGGTGCTGTTGTTGTCGCATAGGGCGTTGTTGATTTTGGAGACGATGTCGGAGGCTGAGTCATTGTCGCTTGCCAGGGCTCTGTAGAGATATTTTGTGGCGGACATAAACATCGATGCCGGCACGCCTTTGCCGCTTGCGTCGCCTATGAGGAAATACAGTCTGTTGTCCCTGAGCATATAGTCGTACAAGTCGCCTCCGACCTCCTTTGCAGGGCGGATATAGGCGGAGAGTCTGAATTCGCCGTGATCGTTGAAGGCTGGATAGGCTTCCGGCAACATTGCGTTCTGTATATCTCTGGCTATATGGAGTTCATTTTCAATGCGTTCGGTCTCCATCGTCACCGGCTTGAGAAATCTCGTGATGCAGAAATAGACTGAAACAAGCATAGTTACGAGGAAGGAGAAATCGCAGACGGATGTTATCCAGGCGACTTTTCTGGTCTCTTCGGTGACTTCGAGAAGGTCTGTGAAGAATGTGTAGTCTATGACTATGTTGATTACATACAGCAGTACCATCAGCAGAAAAATGAAGAAGGACAGTTTTCTGGCAAAGGATTTTGATGGCAGGTTCTTATGCTCAGTCTTATGTGTTTTTTCTTCCGGTCTCATAGACGGTTTCGTTTGCATTACGCATACGCTGGCAATTTAGCGAAATTCATTATTAATTTCAAGTCGCAAAACCGTTTTTTTTGCTGAAATTCCCGGATAGACATAAACTTTCCATTTTTAATTACTTAGTCTGCTTCAGGAGGAGCAACTTGACGTCGCTAACCCAAGTCCGTCACAATATCTCAGCCATCCGCTGTTCCATGCATCGCTGTACCCGTGCAGCAAGTAAATTGCTGGAAATCTCTCTGCCTCCGGATAACGGTCGGGAAGTATAACCAGGGAATTGACGTCCTTTTTCATAGCTTGACTGTAGACGGTAAGCGTGTCAACTTTGGCAGCAGCAATATGTATGAAAGAGCAGCATAGAAAAAAACAAATGACAAAAAAACGTTTCAAGTTGTAGTTTGGCTCTGAAAAATGGAAGGCTTTAATATTCTATGATTACATAACCGCTCTTCGGGACGGAGACGCGTGACAGACCTGTTCGTGGAACTGGAATGCTGACCGGCTCTCCGAATACGTTGTATGCACTGCATCTGCGGGGCTTTTTCTGCAGATCGATAATCATACCATCTTCTCCGCTCGCATTGATTATATAGATATTCTTGTCCGGAGCACCTGCCTTTACGACATCTGCTTGAAATAGCAGTTCCGATGCGCTGCATCCCTGTAAAGAACGGACAAGATGGACAAAGGATGACCTATGATGTGTATCCGGAGTAACGTCTTCAGCGTGACAGGCAGGCTAAAAAGGATTTACCTCACGGGTGATGCGGGACTCGCGGGCTTTGCGTGCATAGAGCTTGCGGATGTCTGCAGGTAGTTTTGTACCGGCAAGATATTCGCGTGTCTCGTCCTGGTGTTTCGCAAGGGCAGTGGCAAGGCACCAGGCTACGCCCATACGCAGATAATACGGCTCATTCTCCTGCAACTCGAGACTGTCAATCAAAGAGAAAGTCCGCGCAAGTTCTTGTGTGTCATTGAGAAAATACAACATTGCCATAATCACCGCAGTCCTCATATGAAACTCGGAATCCCGATGATGAGTCAAATCTGTGATGAAATTCCATGCTAAGGATTTGTATTTTTTCACCCATTTTGCACTGCTGCAGAACTGGTCGCAGACAGACCAGCCGTCCATGGCCTGCACATAATCCTCAGCCATGGCAATGCGCTCCTCAATGTCGCATTTCACATAATTTATTGCAAAACCCCAGATCATTTTCCCTTCGTATGACAGACCCCTGCCGCTGTGAAAACTTTCGCTCAAATCCGCGATGGATTCCCTCCAGTCATTCCTGCGTGCCAGTTCCTTCGCAAGAAATTTCTGTTGGGGCGTGTGCAGACCGACGATTTCTGTTCCAGGCTTCGCATTGATAATCCTGATATGCCCGTTCCTGTAATGTTCGTCAGTCAGATAACGCTCGCTCACAAGTGGCAGAAGTACCTCTTTGCGGTAGAATCTGTCAAAAAGCGGATACAATTTATTTACATCCCTGATGTAGGACCTCAGCGTTTCAAGTCTTTCCGCATTCGGCGATTCCGGTATCCAGAGCTGCAGATAGCCTCCGTCGCCGTATTTTTCTACCAGATGCCCGTATGTCCTTTCAAATTGTCCCGCCCTGTTCAGTTCCGGCTCATGCTCCAGCCCGAACAGCACACATCTGCGGATGACTGTCTCCGGATCAATCAGCCTGTCGGCTTCGGCTATGATTTTGCCGTAGATGCAGCGCGGCTCATGTCCCAAAGATGCCCTGTGATCTTCTGCCGCCCGGGCTATGGTCTCAATCTGCTCCGCACTGAACCACTGACGGAGCCGGGTATCCTCCCTGATAATCCGCCCTGACGCAAGATGGTGATTTTCACGCCCCTCCACAAGTCCGGTGTCGTGAAACGCCGCTGCTGCATAGATCATCTCCTTGTCAACATCATAATGTCGGGCCAGCTCCAAAGCCCTTTCTATCACCGCTTTGGCATGGTCCGTGCCGTGCGCCTTGTCGAAATTCTCATAACGGGGGATAATCTCAGTCTCAATGTATTTTTTCAGTTCTGCATTCATTTGCCGGAATTTTTATAAGCCCTGCAAAATATGCCCCACCGGGGCTGTCACGAAGTGACTGGGGGTAGGAAGGGTATAATTGCCATTTTTGGTTGGTGATCATGACAAAAATGGTTGGTGGGAGTGGGGAAATTTCCCCACTCCCACCAACCATTTTGCGACGATTTTTAGGGGGCTCAATCCTTAGATTTTTTCTCATCGTTGAAGAACAG
>JALFGP010000017.1 GCA_022777205.1 Rikenellaceae bacterium | reverse complement strand
GTGCCTCAGGTGGCCGTATTCGACACCGCTTTCCATCAGACTATGCCGGATTATGCATATCTCTACGCTCTCCCTTACACATATTACGAGAAATACCGCGTGCGCCGCTACGGTTTCCACGGCACCAGCCACAAATATGTCAGCGCAAAGGGTGCCGAGTTTGCAGGCATAGACTTGAACAACAGCAAGATCATCACCTGCCACCTCGGAAACGGCAGCAGCGTGACAGCAGTGCAGAACGGCAAGTCAGTGGATACATCAATGGGCTTCACTCCGCTTGAGGGTATGATTATGGGTACCCGTTGCGGAAGTCTTGATCCGGACATCGTGACCTATATTATGGAGAAGGAAAATCTTACGACTGCCCAGATGAGCAAGATTATGAACAAGCAGTCCGGTTTCCTCGGCCTTTCAGGTCTTTCTTCAGATGCCCGCGACCTCAATGAGGCAGCAAATGCAGGCAATGCCAGGGCTAAGGTCACTCTCAAGAAACTCAATTACGACATTATCAAGCTCATAGGAGCCTACACCGCTGCGATGAACGGAGTGGATCTGATTATCTTCACCGGTGGAATCGGAGAGAACAATCCGAGACTCCGCCGCCGTATCTGCGAGAACCTGACATATCTCGGGCTCAAGTTCGACTATGACAGAAATGCAGGCGAGAAGGCCGACGAAATGATGATTAGCCTACCTGATTCCAAGGTCAAGGTCGCTGTCATCGCCACCAACGAGGAGCTGATGATTGCCCGTGACACTATGCACATTGTGCTGGATTCACAGGAATAATGAATTCGAATTATCCATCCAAGCTGCTGGAAAATGCAGTGGAGGCAATAGGCACTCTTCCGGGAATTGGTCGGAGGAGTGCCCTTCGTCTTGCTATGCACCTTCTGCGTCAGCCAGCGGAGAATGTGCACCATTTCACCGAGGCAATCAACTCTCTGAGGGACAATGTGAAGTATTGCAGGGAGTGCAATATGATTTCGGACTGGGATACCTGTGCCATCTGCTCGGACAGGACTCGGGACAGGAGTACTATCTGCGTGGTGCAGTCGGTGAGGGATGTTATGAGCATCGAGGCCACGGGGCAGTACCACGGGCTGTATCACGTGCTTGGGGGAGTGGTTTCTCCCATCAACGGGGTTGGGCCTTCGGATCTTACCATTGCGGAACTTGTCGCGCGTGTCAAGGCTTTCGGAGAGGCTCCGGTGGAGGTGATTCTTGCGCTCAGCGGGGATGTAGAGGGGGAGACTACGGCTTTCTATATTTACAGGCAGATTGCGGGAGACAATGTTCGGGTTACATCGCTGGCTCGCGGACTCGGGTTCGGGGATGATTTGGAATATGCCGACGAGTTGACTCTGGGTCGGGCGCTTACCGGGCGGCAGATTTTTAATCCTTGATTCATACGGTTTAAAAATACTATGCCAGGGGCTCATTCAGTCCTTCCAGACTTTGAGGTATTGCTGGAGGGCCCACATTTCGTCCCGGTATTTGGCTGCGGCCACGAAATCCAGCTCGGCGGATGCTTTCTTCATATTGGTCTTGGCAGTTTCTGCAGCCTTCTCCACCTGTTCCCTGCTCATAGACCGTATCACAGGGTCCTGAAGCACAGCCGCAAGATCCGCTGCCACATATCCGTCCACGTATGCGCTGTTGCTCTCACGCACAGAATCGTGTCCCAGGCCCACGGTAATCCGCCCGGTTCCCAGGTCCGAAGGATTAGGCACATAGGTAGGGTCCTGATATGAATTTGCAGCACTGACCTTCCCGCTTCCGAACTTGCCGGCCTTTCCGGCAGCTGGCCTGCCTTCAGCCAAAGCATTGTTCCGGACGCTCACCTGCTTAGGTGTAATCCCGTGCAACTTGTTGTATTCCATCTGCTTGGTCCTGCGGCGGTCCGTCTCGTAAATGGTCTCCTGCATAGACTTCGTGATGGTGTCCGCATACATAATAACCAAGCCGTTCACATTTCTCGCAGCCCTTCCCGCAGTTTGGGTAAGTGCCCTTCCACTGCGCAGGAAACCTTCTTTGTCAGCATCCAGAATCGCCACCAGCGACACCGTAGGAATGTCCAGTCCCTCCCTCAGAAGGTTTACTCCCACCAGCACGTCGAACAGTCCGTTCTTGAAATCCTCGATGATTTCCACCCTTTCCATAGTGTCCACATCCGAGTGTATGTAACGGCAGCGCACTCCCATATTGGTGAAATACTTCTCCAGTTCCTCGGCCATTCTCTTGGTGAGTGTTGTCACCAGCACCCTCTCGTCCGCCTCTGCCCTCACCCTGATTTCTTCCAGCAGGTCATCAACCTGATTCTTGGTCGGCCGGACCTGAATGGGAGGGTCAAGCAGCCCCGTAGGACGCACAACTTGCTCTACCACAAGGCCTTCAGACTTCTCAAGTTCATAGTCCGCAGGAGTGGCGCTCACATAGACTGTCTGTCCGCACAGCGCCTCGAACTCGTCAAACTTAAGAGGTCTGTTGTCAGCCGCAGCCGGTAGCCTGAAGCCATAGTCAATCAGCACCGACTTGCGGGAGTGGTCTCCTCCGTACATAGCCCTGATTTGCGGTATGGTCACGTGGCTCTCGTCAATGAAGGTGATATAGTCCTTCGGGAAATAGTCAATCAGGCAGAAAGGTCTCATCCCTTCGCTGCGCCCGTCGAAATAGCGCGAATAGTTCTCGATTCCGGGACAATAGCCCATTTCCTTAATCATCTCCAGGTCGTATTCCACCCTCTGTTTCAACCTCTTGGCTTCCAGACCCTTGCCGAATTCCAGCAGCTGGTCGTACCTCGTCATAAGGTCATCCTGAATCATACTGATGGCTTTGGCGGACCTCTCTTTGGTGGTCACGAAATTGTTGGCCGGGTAGATGGAAATCTGGTCTATGTCCTGCAGTGTGGCTCCCGACACAGGGTCGATGGAACAGATTCTGTCCACTTCATCTCCGAAGAATTCAATCCTGACAGCATTTTCCCCATAGCCTATGCACACGTCCACCGTGTCTCCGCGCACCCTGAAAGTGCCCCGTTTGAAATCCGTCTCCGTGCGTGAATATAGGGCATCCACCAGTTTGTAGAGCAGCCCGGTGAGACTTCTCTGCTCTCCCTTGCGCACCACAACTGTCTGATTGTGAAAGTCTTCCGGATTACCTATGCCATACAGGCAGGAAACGCTGGAAATCACGATGACATCCCTTCTGCCGGACATCAGAGCCGATGCTGCACTCAGGCGCAATTTCTCGATTTCGTCATTGATGCTCAGGTCCTTCTCTATATAAGTGTCGGTGGTGGGGATGTAGGCTTCCGGCTGGTAATAATCGTAGTAGGACACGAAATATTCCACAGCATTGTTGGGGAAAAAGGCTTTGAATTCCCCGTAGAGCTGGGCTGCCAGTGTCTTGTTGTGGCTGAGTATCAATGCCGGACGTTGCAGCCTTTCAATGACATTGGCCATAGTGAAGGTCTTGCCCGAACCCGTGACCCCGAGCAGGGTGACGGCTTCCGAACCATCTTTCAGCGCGCGGCAGATTCCGTCAATCGCAGAAGGCTGGTCCCCCGAAGGGCTGTAGTCCGATATGATTTTGAAATTCATCTGTTGAAGGACAAAATTTATCTGTGGGAGTACATCTGTTCGTAATAGCGCATATAATCACCGGAAGTCACATTGTCCAGCCATTCCTGATTTTCGAGATACCAGCGCACGGTCTTTTCCAGCCCTTCCTCGAACTGCAGCGACGGTTCCCATCCGAGTTCCTTCTGCAGTTTGCTGGAGTCTATGGCATAGCGCTCGTCGTGTCCCGGCCTGTCAGTCACATAGGTAATCAGATTCATATCCTCGTCCTCTGCGCGTCCCAGAAGCCTGTCCACAGTTCTGATGAGCAGACGGACTATGTCTATGTTTTTCCACTCGTTGAATCCTCCGATATTGTAGGTTTCGGCAATTTCGCCCTTGTGGAAAATCAGGTCGATGGCCCTTGCGTGGTCTTCCACATAGAGCCAGTCCCTCACATTTTCGCCCCTGCCATAGACAGGAAGCGGCTTGCGGTGACGTATATTATTGATGAACAAAGGAATAAGCTTCTCCGGAAATTGATATGGACCATAGTTGTTGGAACAGTTGGTCACAATCGTCGGCATTCCGTAGGTGTCGTGGAATGCTCTCACGAAATGGTCGGAAGAGGCCTTTGATGCCGAATAAGGGGAGTGAGGGGTGTATTTGTTCTCCTCCCTGAAAAATTCCTCTCCGTAGGCCAGGTGATGGGTTCCGGAGGATGCTGTGGTCGAGAACGGAGGCTCAATGCCTTCCGGGTGGGTGAGGCGCAATGAACCGTAAACCTCGTCTGTGGATATGTGATAGAAGCGCTTGCCCTCGTATTTTTCCGGCAGGGATTCCCAGTACAGCCTTGCAGCCTGTAGCAGGGAAAGGGTTCCGAGCACATTGGTGCATGCAAATGTGAACGGGTCCTTGATGGAACGGTCCACGTGGCTTTCGGCGGCAAGGTGGATGATGCCGTCCACTTTTTCGCTGCGCAGAAGGTCCAGCACACCCTCGAAATCGCAGATGTCCATTCTTACGAAACGGTAGTTCGGCTTGTCCTCTATGTCCTTGAGATTCGCAAGATTACCTGCGTAAGTGAGTTTGTCGAGGTTGATGATGCGGTAGTCGGGATGGTTGTTTACCATCAGTCTCACAAGGTGGCTTCCGATGAATCCGGCACCTCCGGTGATGAGTATTGTCTTCGCTGCCATATCAGTCCTTCAAATTGTTTATGCAGGTCTTAAGGGAGTCGGTCCAGTACGGGATGCTGATGCCGAAAGTCTGCTTAATGAGTGTTTTGTCGAGTACGGAATATGATGGGCGAACCACCGGGCTCGGGAATTCGTCGCTGTGGCAGGGGAGTATGCGGCAGTCTGTGTGACCGGCAAACTCTGCTGTCATCTTCGCGAAGTCGTACCAGGAGCAGACTCCTTCATTGCTGTAGTGATAAATTCCGGTCTTGGCGTAAGCGGAGCCGGTGCAGCCCCTGTAATCGTCTATTACAGTGCAGATTGCCCTTGCAAGGTCGAGTGCGTACGTGGGAGTGCCGGCCTGGTCGAAGACCACCTTGATTTCCGGTTTTGATGAGGTGAGAGCCATCATAGTCTTGCAGAAATTCTTTCCGAATTCGGAATAGAGCCAGGCTGTCCTAAGTATCACATATTTGCATCCCGAAGCCTTGATTTTCTCTTCCCCGTGGAGTTTGGTGAGTCCGTAAACTCCTGTTGGACTGCCTTTCTGGTCTTCCCGGCAAGGTACATTGTACTTTTCCTTTCCGAAGACATAGTCGGTCGAAATGTGCAGGAGCAGTCCACCACGTTCTGCCATCACAACTGCCAGATTCTCAGGGGCATCCGCATTGAGCCTTTCCGCAAGGGCGGCGTTGCTCTCGGCTGCGTCCACATTGGTGTATGCAGCGCAATTTACAATGATATCTATTCCGTTGTCAGAAACCGTCTTGCGCACTTCTTCCCGGTCCGTTATGTCCAGATGGACCGTTTCTACCCCAGGGACATCCACCACGTCCGTAAATGTGTACCTGTCGCCGCTCCCTTGTGCGAGCAGCCTCATCTCATTGCCCAACTGTCCGTTGGCACCAGTTACAAGTATGTTCATCGCCAATCCTCCTTACCCGCCTCTTCAATGATTCGGAGCAAGTATTGACCATATTCGTTCTTTTTCATCGGTTCCGCATCAGCCCTCATTCTGTCCTCATCTATCCATCCGTTGCGGAATGCGATTTCTTCGAGGCAGCCGATTTTCAGCCCCTGACGCTTTTCGATGACTTCTATGAAGGTCGATGCTTCCGAAAGACTGTCGTGGGTTCCGGTGTCCAGCCACGCAAATCCCCGTCCCAACTTTTGCACTTTCAGCCTTCCTGCATTAAGAAAGTGTTGGTTTACAGAGGTTATTTCAAGTTCCCTACGTTCAGACGGCACTATCCCTTTGGCAACTCTCACCACCTCGTTAGGGTAGAAATATAACCCTACCACGGCATAATTCGACTTCGGAAAGGCCGGTTTTTCCTCAATTGAGAGGCAGTTGCCTTTTTCGTCAAAATCAGCCACACCATATCTCTGCGGATCAGCTACCCAATAGCCGAAAACTGTGGCATATCCCTTTCCGCAGGCATCTACGGCCTCCATCATCATAGTCCCTAATCCGTTACCGTGGAAAATATTGTCCCCTAAAACCAGACATACATCATCCTCTCCGATGAATTCTTCGCCGATGATGAATGCTTGCGCAAGTCCGTCAGGAGAAGGCTGCTGCGCATAACTGAACCTGAGTCCGAAATCGCTTCCATCTCCCAAAAGTCTCCTGAATGAAGGCAAATCAGCGGGGGTGGAAATAATCAGAATATCCCTGATACCGGCGTGCATAAGCGTAGAAACCGGATAATAAATCATCGGCTTGTCAAAAATCGGGAGCAGCTGTTTGCTCACTCCTTTGGTAATCGGGTAGAGGCGTGTGCCTGATCCTCCTGCGAGTACTATTCCTTTCATCGCTTGAATGGTGTTATGATGTCCTTGAGCAAAGGGTGATTGCGGTCTTTGTCGGAAAGAATGATACTTTCCGGAGGCAGTTTCCAGTCTATACCGAGATCCGGATCATTCCAGGCTATAGCTCCTTCGCTTGAGGGGGCGTAGTAATTGTCACATTTATATTGGAATACAGCACTGTCGGACAGTACCGCAAAACCGTGTGCAAACCCTTGGGGAATAAACAGTTGCCTATAATTGTCTCCGCTCAGCTCCAATGCCAGGTGTCTGCCGAAAGTCGGGGAACCTTCCCTCAGGTCTAATGCCACGTCCAGCACCTTTCCTTTCACAACTCTCACAAGTTTGCTCTGTGCATATGGAGGTTGCTGAAAATGCAGCCCCCGTATCACTCCGTAGCATGATTCACTCTCATTGTCCTGTACGAAATGAAGATTCCTTCCGGTCAAGATTTGAAAATCCCTTTCAGAAAAGGCTTCGAAAAAGTGACCTCTGCCGTCTTTGAAAACTTTCGGCTCGATAATCAGCAGACCTTCTATTCCCGTTTCAATGACTTTCATTGCAAATTCCTTGTGATTCAAATATTTCCTGGTTGATGAACCCCTTCGCGTCAGATTTTACTTGAAAAATAATATAGGCGTGGACAGTAAGCTATGAGATAGACTTGCAACAATCGGATTCCTCCGAACCATCTCTTCTTTGCCTCACCTTCTGCTATCCACTGCTTCGCTTCTTTGGACATCTGCAGTATGAATTCTCTCTTGTATTTGAAGGTCAGGCGTTTATAGTTCCACTTATAGCATCCGAAAGCCCTGTTGGCCATCAATCCCTTCAATTGGTCGTAAACTCCGTGCTCTCTTGCAAACTTTCGGATTTCGGCCTCTTCGTCGCAGACGCAGAACACTTTTCCGGTCGAGGAAACTGAGGAACCTTCGTTGATGCGGTAGTTGTGGAGGAATTCTCTGATGACCATAACGCGCTCAGCCACAGCATAGACCTTGAATGCGAATGAGGTGTCCTGAAAACTTGCACCCGGAGTTTCGAGAAAGCGTATGCCGTTATCGTCGAGCAGGCTTTTGCGGTAGAGGCCGTCCCATATGGAAGGCTGGATGTAGAAAATGTATTTCTGTTCACGGGGGTTGAAGACTTCATTGCATCTGTAGAGCCCGCGGGATTCGAAATTGGAATACTTCTTCTTTCCTGTCAGTTCGTTATATTCTGTATTGAGACATCTTGCGAGGTCGAGATTATGCTCCTCGGCTGTTTCGTACAAACGCAGGAACATATCCGGCTCGATGAAGTCGTCGGATTCCACAATTCCTATGTATTTTCCCTTCGCCAGGTCCAGTCCCTTGTTCATAGTGGCTCCATAACCTGAATTGGGCTTGTCCACAACCACGATTCTGGGGTCTTTCGCGGCATATTCCTCAATTATGTCCAATGTTTTGTCTTTGCTTCCATCGTTGAGGCAGATAATCTCTATATCCTTGAGTGTCTGGCAGATGATGGAGTCAAGGCACTGCGGAAGGTATTTCTCTACATTGTAGCAGGGAACGAGTATGGAAACCAAAGGCTTATTTTCAGTTTCAGGAATGAGGTTTTCAGTTTTTTTTGTCATAATTGATTTTTGTAGTAATTTTGTGGCGTAAAAGTGGTCACGAAATTTCGCAAATTTACCAATAATTAAGCGAATTCCCTAACCTTTCATTTTCTTTTGATGTCAGATGCAACTTTTGATAACATCATTGCATCTAACGCCACGGTGAATGTAAAACTATTGCAAATGAACTATTCTGAAAAAATTTCGGTAATTGTCCCAGTTTACAATACAGAAAAATATTTGGAGGCTTCGCTCAGAAGCGTGATGAATCAGACATACAAGAACTTGGAAATCATCTGCGTGAATGACGGTTCCACTGATTCCTCCCCCGCAATTCTTCAGAGGCTTGCCGCAGAGGACTCCCGTATCAGGATAATAAATCAGGATAATGCCGGCCAGGGAGCTGCCAGAAATGCAGGTCTTGCGGTTGCGACTTCCGAGTGGATTACTTTCCCTGATTCTGACGACCAGCTTGTACCGGATGCGTATGAGACTGTGGTAAAGTCATTTGAACTGAATCCGGATATGGTGCATTTTTCAATTGAGGTCGTGCATGAAAACGGTGCCAAGACTTCCAAGCGTGACAGACGTTACTACATGCTCGATAGAGACGGGATGCAGAATATTACCGAGGAGTATATTCTTAAGGCAGACAGTTCAGTAAGCAACAAATTTTTCAGGAAATCTGTTATAGACAAATACGGAATCCGTTTTGAAGAAATCCGTTATGAGGATTTTCAGTTTTCAAGAGAGTATATGCTTGTGGCCGGGAGTGTTTTCAAAATCAGTCGTCCTTTGTACATTTACCTGAGGAGGTGCGGTTCCACTATGGATCAGACTTTCAGTGGAGCATCTTATTCAATCGACCATCTGAAGGCATTTCAGGCTGTATATGGCTTTATGTCAAAGCATTGTTCTGCGATGTTGACCCGGAATCTAGGCTCCCGATTCTTCGTTCAGTATTACAATCTAGCGAGAAGATATTCGGATGAAGCCACTCTTCCGGTAGTAATCCGTATGGCTGAGTCAATATATGAAGGAGATGAGATTCTGAAGGAAGCAGTGGGAAGAAAAATTAAGCATGGAACCCTTACTTTCTATCCGAAGAATTTTGCCCATTACGTTAAGCTCGCTATTGAATTCCCGTTTGCAATCAAATACGAAGCCTACGACTACAAGCCCTTCAAGGTTGTCCGTATGTTCGGAATCACTCTGATGAAGAGGCCTGCCACTTGCTGAGGTTGTCTCCTGCTGATTTATAATAACTTGCGCGCAATCCTGTCAGCAAAGACGGCATCGTGCAGGCCCAGTCCTATGTTGTAGGATATTATCCTCTCCCGATCGTTTTCCCTGCCCGGATGCTTCCCGAGGAGGACATTGCTGAATTCGTCAAAGTGCCGGAATCTGTTGAAATTGGCAAATCCGCAGATATGGCCCCGGTCATCCCCGAAAATCTTGTCGAAAAACAAATCGCAGTTCTGGAAGCCCCTGGTGTGTACGGGAATCAGCAGGCATCCCTCCTTGAAACGCTTGTCATCGGGGCATATAAGGCCTTCGGCTTCGGTGATGCAGGAAATAATCACATCTGACCCATCCACAAGCGCTTCTGCCCTGTCTACGATTTCGAACTCCAGATTGCCGTCAGAATGGCAATCAGTTCGCCGCTATTGCTGTCGTAAAGAAATATCTCGCTTTTCAGTGCAGGTTTGCGCCCTTTGATTCTGGATACAATCTTGATGGAGAATCTTCCCATTTCAGGCGGCAGCAGAGCAGGCATAGAAGTAATGAAATCGTTGCCTTTGGGGTGGACGCTCATTTTTGCCGGCAGTTGGGACTAATATTTCATACAGAAAGAGTCTTTTACCCATTCTACGCAGGTCATAGGACTTATTCCCAATCCGATGATGCTTTCCTCGCTGATATATGCAGTCTTTTCAGTCATCATTTCCTATTTCTTTGAGTTTGGTGTAGAGAAGATGGTTGTCATTACGGTCTCTCACTGCAACGCGTATGTAACTGCGTCCTTCAAATCCGTCTTTACCGGAGCAGTCCTTAATCAGTATATCGTTGTCTGACAGTAATTTGATTGCAAGTTCGCGGGAAGTCATTCTGCCTTTTACTTCACATAGAAAATAGTTGGCCTGTGACGGAATGACCCTGAGCCAGGAGATTTGCTTCAGTTCTTCGAAAAATATTGCCCTCTCGGCCCGGAACCTTGCACAGCCTTTGATGTAGTCGCTATGGTATTTTTCGAAAATCTGCATAAAGAACTCGGCAAAAGAATTGATGTTCCAAATTGCTACCTGTTTCTTCATCTTTGCCACCATCTCCCTGTCCGAAGATGCCAGAACTCCAAGCCTGAATCCCGGCACGCCATAAGATTTCGATATGGACTTCACGACTGCCAAGTGAGGATTGTCTTCAAGTATCCTGTTGTCAATCAATGTGTATGGCTGGTCGGCAAAGTCCACGAATGATTCATCGACTACGAGCCGTATGCCTTTTTCCAGGCTCCACTTCAGCAGAGCCAGCATATCGTCCTGCGTCAGAAAATTTCCGGAAGGGTTGTCCGGATTGATTACAAGCAGTGTTTCTATGCTCTTGCCGTTGAAGTATCTGATCAGGTCTTCAGCAGTGTAACTGAAATCCGGATTATCCGGGACAAATCTTTCCACATTGCTTTTCTCCAGCCTGTTCGGGTACTCTTCAAATGTTGGGAATATAGTTCCCACTTTGCCGCGGCTGTTCTCCATCAGGGCCTTAATCAGCTCGGCAGCACCGTTCCCCACGAGAATATAGTCGCTTTTTACAGAGAAATTTTTGGCGGCCAGAAGGCTGTTTACTTTCATGCCTGAAGGATAGTCCCGCATCAGCTGCTCAAAACTTGCCTTCAGTTCATCGGTCATATTCGGACCTGGAAAATATGGATTCACCAGATATGCGAAGTCTTTCAGGTGGGGATATCTCCAATAACCTCCAAACCTTTCCATGAAAGCCTTCCATTTTGCCTCAGCTGTGGGTGCAAACATACTTGACGCTATGTCAAGGTCTTGAATATCATCAATTTCGTACCATTTCTCTCCGTTTAGAGGCAAGGCCTGCATAGGGCAGTCATCCAGCAGGGAAATTACTTTCAAGACCTGTTCGTAATATTCGTTCTTTCCGAGAGCATTGCAGTAGGCGTTGAGGAAAGGTACATAGTAATGCTGTGAAAAATCCCGGCTGAATTTGTAGATATTTACGGTTTTGTAATATTTGCCTATGTCGCTGTAGTGGAAGTCTTTCTTCGTTATGAAACTGGCTATGGAAAGGTCATTGTTGAGTTTGACCACTGTCCCGTCCATCCAGCTCTCGTATTTATCCACAAGGGCGAGGTCAGGTCTCGGGTCTGAAACGATTGTCTCCAGCACCCGGTCTTCAAAAATTATGTCCGATTCAAGGAGAATAGTGTCGTCTTGACACAGGTATTCCGAAGCAAGGAAGAGAGAGTAGATATTGTTGGTCGTTGCATAGTCGGGATTGTCCACGAATATGGTCTCTATCCCGCTGTCAAGATTCTCAATATGCTTTTTGAGGTTTTCACTTTTGTATCCGGTCACCATAACCAGTCTTGTGATACCAACTTTCCGTAGTGCTTCAAATGTGCGGTCAATCAGAGGTATGCCATTGACTTTCAGCATACATTTGGTGTTTTCGCCGGTGAGTTCACCAAGTCTTTTGCCCATTCCGGCAGCGAGTATCAGTGCTTGCATTTCATTTCTTTTCTGAGTCTGGCAATGGTTATGTCAGACGGGGTGTCTGGATCGAGTATAAGTTCACCGTGGCAGGATGGAGCCTGGACCGGTTTCATATAGTCGCCATAAAAAATCTTCAACAGACGGTCATAGTCTTTGGGTGCCGGGCAGGAAAGCATCTCGAAATCCAGGTATATTGTTGAGTTATAGATGTCCGCATCTATCTTTGGGGAGAAGTAAACCCAGGATGCTGCGCTTACGCAACTGCAATTTTGGGGACTGTTGTATTTGAATACGCTTTCGTATTTAGTGTACAATTTGTTGAAATACGATTTGGACAGGCAAAGGGTCTTATAGTAGTACTGGAGAGCCTTCTGTTTGAAAGGAAGATCTTTTTCAACCGTACTCGTAGCCATCTCCAGGTGTTTCCTCCTGTTTCTGGCTTTCCAATATTGGTTCCAGTATTCCTGCTCGTCGTCTGGTACATAGTCCAGAACAAAAATGTCTATGAATATGCCCTGGTTGAAGTGTTTGCCCACTTCTTTCGGAATTATGGCAGTGGTTCTGCTATCCCGAAGTTGGGCGTGTCCGCGGACAAAATCCTTCTGATTATAAGCGGTTTGGAAGATATACGGGGCCTTGAATTCCCGTTCTGCTATCTTGAGCAGTTTTTCATAGTCATTCCGGAGCATCACCACATCGATGTCGTCATCCCAGGGAATGAATCCTTTGTGACGGACTGCTCCGAGCAGGGTACCAGAGTCCAGCCAGAATTTCAGGGAATGTTTCTCACACACATCCTGAAACAGTTTGAGCATTCTCAACTGACAAGCCCAAACCTTCTTCATCTTTGCACTTACGACATATCCGTCCCTTTCCTCTTCTGCAAAAAAACTTTCTGGAATAATCAGTTCATTCATAAGCAGTTCAATATATTTCAGAATTCCTTGTGGTTAAGGACTTGTGCCACAATGTGATGCATATCATAGTATTTGTACTCGGCAAGCCTTCCGCCGAAGATGACGGAACTTTCCTTGTCGGCCAATTCCTTGTATTTCAAGTAGATGCTGTTGTTGCGTTCGTTGTTGACAGGGTAGTATGGCTCGCTGTCATCCTTCCATTCAGACGAATATTCCCTGGATATTACCGTCTTGGGCTGTTTCCCGAACTCGAAGTGCTTGTGCTCGATGATGCGGGTGTATGGAGTCTCGGCATCGGTGTAGTTCATCACTGCCACGCCCTGATAATTGTCGGTGTCCAGCACTTCCTGCTCGAATGAAACCGTCCGGTATTCCAGTTTCCCGAACCTGTAGTCATAGAACTGGTCTATTGCTCCGGTGTAGAGAATCTTGTCAGCAATGTTCTCAAGTTCTTGTCTGTGAGCGAAGAAGTCGCAGTTCAGACGCAGATCCGCCCCTTCAAGCAGTTTGTCGAAAAGACGGTTGTAGCCCCCGACCGGAATGCCTTGATAAATGTCATTGAAGTAGTTGTTGTCGTAGGTGAAACGGACCGGAAGCCTCTTGATGATGGATGGAGGCAGTTCTGTGCATTTGCGGCCCCACTGTTTCTCGGTATAGTCCTTAATCAGGATTCTGTAAATGTCTTCTCCCACAAGTGAAATTGCCTGTTGCTCAAGGTTTTGCGGCTCGGATGTCCCTGCTGCGGCTCTCTGTCCGGCAATTTTGTCCATAGCCTCCTGCGGCGTCACCACTCCCCAAAGAGCGTGGAAGGTGTTCATATTGAAAGGCAGGTTGTAGAGTTTGCCCTTGTAGTTGGCTACAGGAGAATTTATGTAGTTGTTGAACTCAACCAGAGATGTTACGAATTCCCATACGGCCTTGTCGGAGGTATGGAAGATGTGAGCTCCGTATTTATGGACATTTATGCCTTCGATGTTTTCGCAATACAGATTTCCTCCAGCGTGCTCCCTCTTATCAATGACCAGACATTTTTTCCCCCGCTTCCTGGCCATATATGCGAAGCAGGCTCCATACAGTCCGGCTCCGACTATCAGATAGTCGTATTTCTTTGCAGTTTCAGTGGTCAGGTTTTCAGTTTGTTTTTCCATAATTGATTGGGAGTGATTAAGCAGCATAAAAAATTGTTATGCAATTTCGCAAATTTACCAATAATTAAGCGAATTCCCTAATTCTTTTGATGCTGGTTGTATCTCGCTATTCCTCGGCCCGAAAGTTTTGTTGTGTAAAAAAAGAAACAAGGGAATAACGCTGTGTTACTCCCTTGTTTTGTTGTGTTAAGTATTCTAATAGATTACTTATTCAGCGCAGTAGCAACGTCAACTGCACAAGCAACTGTGCAACCTACCATAGGGTTGTTTCCTATACCGAGGAAGCCCATCATCTCGACGTGAGCAGGAACTGAAGATGAACCTGCGAACTGTGCGTCTGAGTGCATACGGCCCATAGTGTCGGTCATACCGTAGGATGCAGGACCTGCTGCCATATTGTCCGGGTGAAGGGTACGGCCTGTACCGCCACCTGATGCAACTGAGAAATATGGCTTGCCTGCGAGCACGCGCTCTTTCTTGTAGGTACCTGCAACCGGGTGCTGGAAGCGGGTAGGGTTGGTGGAGTTACCTGTGATGGAAACATCCACTCCCTCGTGCCACATAATTGCCACACCTTCGCGCACATCGTCTGCACCATAGCATTTCACCTTTGCACGCGGACCGTCGCTGTAGGCGATTTCGCGCACGATTTTGAGCTCACCAGTGTAGTAGTCGAACTGGGTCTGAACATAAGTGAAGCCGTTGATGCGGGAAATGATCTGGGCAGCGTCTTTTCCGAGACCGTTGAGGATGCAGCGGAGAGGCTCTTTGCGCACCTTGTCAGCTTTTGCGGCAATCTTGATTGCGCCTTCTGCAGCTGCGAATGACTCGTGGCCTGCGAGGAATGCAAAGCACTTGGTCTCTTCGCGGAGAAGCATGGCTGCGAGGTTTCCGTGGCCGAGACCTACCTTGCGGTCATCAGCAACTGAACCCGGGATGCAGAAAGACTGAAGACCGATACCTATGGCCTCAGCTGCTTCAGCGGCATTCTTGCAACCTTTCTTGAGAGCGATGGCAGAACCTACTACGTAAGCCCATTTTGCGTTCTCGAAACAAATCGGCTGAGTCTCCTCACAAGTCTTGTAAGGATCCAGACCGTAGCTGTCACAAATCGCGTTTGCTTCCTCGATGTCCTTGATGCCATTGGCGTTGAGAGCAGCGAGAATCTGCTTCATACGACGATCCTGACTTTCGAATTTTACTTCTCTGATCATAGTTCTGTCTCCTTATTCTTTACGTGGGTCAATGTATTTAACTGCACCGGCCTCCTTTGAGAAACGGCCGTAAGAACCTGTAACCTGCTTGAGAGCCTCATTGGCATCTACGCCCTTCTTCACGAGGTCCATAAATTTGCCGAGGTGTACGAATTCGTAACCGCAGATTTCATCGTTCTTGTCAAGAGCAAGAGTCTTGATGTAACCTTCTGCCATTTCGAGATAGCGAGGACCCTTTGCAAGTGTGCCGTAGAGAGTACCTACCTGGCTGCGGAGTCCCTTTCCGAGGTCCTCGAGACCTGCACCGATCATCAGACCACCCTCGGAGAATGCTGACTGGGTACGTCCATAGACAATCTGGAGGAAGAGTTCGCGCATTGCAGTGTTGATTGCATCGCAAACGAGGTCGGTGTTGAGGGCTTCGAGAATGGTCTTGCCCGGAAGAATCTCAGAAGCCATAGCGGCAGAGTGAGTCATACCTGAGCAGCCGATAGTCTCCACGAGAGCCTCCTGGATGACGCCGTCCTTGACGTTGAGAGTCAGTTTGCAGGCACCCTGCTGAGGAGCGCACCAGCCGATTCCGTGAGTGAGACCGGAGATGTCGGTGACTTCCTTAGCTTTCACCCATTTTCCCTCTTCAGGAATTGGAGCAGGACCGTGGTTAGGTCCTTTTTTGACGCAGCACATCTGCTGCACTTCGTGTGAATAAACCATAATTCAGTCTATAATTAATTATAAAACAATTGTTTCTGTTTTAAGCGACTCCTCGTCCGGGCAACCAAAATGCACCGCTGCGGACCGGAGCCACGAAGCGGTGCAAAGTTAAAAAATATTCCTGAAAATTCATTGAATCGGCTATCCTCAAACAGTATATTTTCAATAAGATTTTCCGGGTCAGCCAGAGTCTGCGGTTTACAGCAGTTTGTAGCTGCGGGTGATGAAGTCCGAGAGTGCCTTGCCCTTGAGCAGACCGTTGGCCAAAAGTGCGAGGTCTGTAATCTGGCGTGCCTTTTCATTCCTTGCAGCCTTTGCATCTTCCGTGGATGCGTCAGCGCTGCGGAGCTCTGCCACCAGCGGGTTTTCGAGATTCACCGTAAGCGTGTATGACTCAGGCATAGAACCGTAGAAATTCAGGCCGCCTCCGAGTTTGGACATCTCGCGGTATCTGCGCATGAATTCGGACTGGGTGATGAGCACCGGAGCCGCATCAGCGCCGAGGTTGTCGGCATCCACATTCCACTCCATTCCTTCAGGAAGACCACCTTTGAAGATTTCGTCCAGGGCCTTCTTCTCTTCTTCTTTGAGTTCAGGTTTCTTGACCTCTTCCTTGACAATGAGTCTGTCTATGCTGTCGGAATCCACCCTCGCGAACTTCACATTCTCGAGCTTGCTCTCAAGCATATTCACAAAATAGGAGTCGAGGTGGCAGTCGAGCAGAAGCACGTCATAACCCTTGTTCTTTGCGGCTTCAATATAGGAATACTGGTCCTCTGCATTTGTGGCATAGAGGATTACGAGTTTCTTGTCCTTGTCGGTCTGGTTGCCCTCGATGCCCTTGCGGTAGTCTTCGATGCTGAAATATTTGTTCTCAGTGTTCTTGAGCAGGCAGAACTTGAGTGCCCTTTCGCAGAATTTCTCGTCGGAAATCATTCCGTATTCGATGAAGAGCTTGACATTGTCCCATTTTTCCTCGAATGCCTGACGGTCCTTCTTGAAGATTTCCTCCAGCCTGTCAGCTACCTTCTTGGTGATGTAGCCTGAAATCATCTTGACGTTGGAATCTGCCTGGAGATAGCTTCTGGACACATTGAGGGGAATGTCCGGAGAGTCAATGACACCGTGGAGCAATGTCAGATAGTCAGGTACTATGGCCTCCACCGAGTCAGTCACGAACATCTGATTGCAGAAGAGCTGGATTTTGTTGCGGCTGATTTCCATCTGGTCCTTGATTTTCGGGAAGTAGAGGATGCCGGTGAGGGTGAAAGGGTAGTCCACGTTGAGGTGGATGTGGAAGAGAGGTTCCTCGGCCATAGGATAGAGGGCTGAATAGAATTTGTTGTAGTCCTCGTCCTTGAGCTCGGAAGGTTTTTTGGTCCAGAGAGGCTCTATGTTGTTGATTACATTGTCCTTGTCGGTGTCCACGTATTTGCCGTCTTTCCACTCCTGCTCCTTGCCGAAGACCACTGGGACAGGCATAAATTTGCAGTATTTTTCCAGAAGGGACTGGATTCTGCCCTTGCTTGCAAACTCTGAGGAATCTTCTGAGAGATAGAGTGTTATCTCTGTTCCCCTGCTGCTCTTTGTGCATTCTTCCATAGAATACTCAGGGGACCCGTCGCAGGTCCACTTCACTGCCTTTGCGCCGTCTTTCCAGCTGAGGGTCTCGATGGTGACTTTGTCGGCCACCATAAATGCGGAGTAGAAACCGAGTCCGAAATGGCCGATTATGCTGCTGATCTGGTCTTTGTATTTCTCGAGGAATTCACCTGCCGATGAGAATGCAATCTGGTTGATGTATTTGTCCACTTCCTCTGCAGTCATACCGATACCTTCGTCAATGATTTTCAAGGTCTTGGCTGCTTCATCGAGGACTATGCTGACTTTGAGGTCGCCCAGTTCGCCCTTGAATTCGCCTGAGGCGGCGAGGGCTTTCATTTTCTGGGTTGCGTCCACTGCGTTTGCCACGAGTTCGCGGAGGAAGATTTCGTGGTCGGAATAGAGGAATTTTTTGATTACCGGGAATATGTTTTCGGTGGTTACGCCGATTTTGCCGGTCTGGGTGTTCTGTTCAGTTGCCATAAGTATGTTTCTTTTTATATTTTCGTTTTATGCCCGGCATTCCGGGGCAACATCCAATCCTCAAATAGCAATCCAAACACAAAAGACTGACAAACTGTCAGTCTTTTGTGCGGTGCGTTGTGAGGATTTTGACAAGTCGAGTAACGCAGAAATCCCCAACCTAGTAAATCAGGTCTTAGAGTAGGAGTTGGATAGGGAGGGGAGTTCAAGGCTTTCGGCGCAGTCAAATACCGCAGCAACCTAATGGTTGTGAGGATTTTGACAAGCCGGATAACGCAGAAATCCCCTCCCTTCGCCAACTCCTACTTATATAAAAATCTTTTGATACTCATCTTAGGCGTCTTCTCAAACGGCGCCTCCACAACCTCAATCTTAGTAATCTGACTATAAGAAGGCAATGCCTTGTTGAGAATAAGCCGCATATCCTGCAACTTCTCGGAAAGCGCCTCAGCATCCAGCCCGTCAGCCTCAATCTGCTTCTGATCCAGATAAACCAGAGCCACAAGCTTGGAAGCCCTGTCCACAACCACAGACTCAACGACATAAGGCTGATTGTTCACAGCAGCCTCAATCTCCTCAGGATAAATGTTCTGCCCATTGGAAGAGAGAATCATATTCTTGCTCCTTCCCCTGATGAATATGTTGCCGCCTGCATCAATAACACCCAAGTCTCCGGTATTCATCCAGCCGTCCTCGGTGAAAGCAGCCTTGGTCGCTTCTTCATTCTTGAAATACCCGCTCATTATGTTCACGCCTCTTGCCTGAATCTGTCCCACAACGTGCTGCGGGTCTTCGGAATCAATACGCACCTCGGCCCTGTCCACAGCCCTTCCGCAAGAACGGAGTACGAACTCGGAAGCCGGAGCATAAGCCAGAAGCGGAGCAGCCTCAGTCATACCGTAACCCACTGTAAATGGCAGCCCAATCTTGCGGAACCATTTCTCCACATCCGGATTGAGTGCAGCACCACCCATAATTATCATACGGAGATTTCCGCCGAGAGCTCCCATAAGTTTCTCGCGTATCTTCTTGAGAATCACATTCTTGACACCTGGGAGCAAGAGGAGGAACCGCATTGATGGCTTGGAAACGACCGGCAGGATTGCAGATTTAAAAATCTTCTCCATAACCAATGGAACCGTAATCATAAGGTAAGGCTTCACATCGCGCATCGCTCCCAGCAGCAACTGCGGAGTCGGAGTCTTGCCCAGGTAATAGATGGCAGTACCGCCGCAGAGAGGATAGATGAGCTCGAACATCATACCGTACATATGGGCCATAGGCAGCATTGAAACCATCTTGTCGGTAGGGTAGGAAGGAATGTATTCCTGACCGAATTCCACATTGGAACTCAGGCACTCGTAGCGCAGCATCACACCCTTCGGAGCACTGGTTGTGCCGGATGTGTAGTTGATGATAGCGAGGTCCTTGTCGTTGTCGGTAGGGTAACTTACATTCTCCCTTTTGAAACCGTGAGGATATTTCTTGTCGAAAGCCGCCTGAAGGTCTGCCATTGCGTTCTTGACCTTGTCGTCAATGCTCCAGAGCAGCGAAAAGTCGTTCACTGAAATCGCAGTCTTGAGCTTCGGCATTTTCTTGATGTCCAATTTCTTCCAAAGGTCATCGTTGGTGAAAAGTATGGTGCTCTCTGAATGGTCTACGAGGGAATTTACGCTTTCTGGGGTGAAGTCGGCAAGGATAGGCACGACCACAGCCTCATAGGTGTTCGCTGCAAGGAAGGAAATGGCCCAGCGGGCTGAGTTCTTTGCACAAAGTGCAATCTTGTCACCTTTCTTTATGCCTGCCTCCTCAAAGCAGATGTGGAATTTAGCAATGGAAGTGGCCACTTCTCCAAAGGTGAATGAGTCACCCCTGTAGTCGCAAAGTGCGGGATTGTCCCAGTTGTACCTTACGGACTCTTCGAATCTTTTTAAGTAATGCTTCATTTTGTGTTTATTTATACAAATATTGATATTTATGCAAATATTGACAATCGAATGTGCAAAAGCAGCGCGAATTTACTTAATATGAGGTCATAAAAACTGCTGCATCTGTGCTTTTGTGGCGAAATTCCCGGCCATTTGTGGCAGAAATGATGTTATTTGTGAGGATGATGTTCAGTTTCCCTGCACATTTTTTCCTTTCATATTACTAAAATTGTGTATTTTTGAGGCGTTCCGGTCAGCCTCATCCTTTCCGGATCCGACAATTATGAGAAAAAAACCTATAGTCGCCCTTATTTACGATTTCGACGGAACCCTTTCGCCTGGAAATATGCAGGAGTTCGGATTCATCCAGGCCATAGGCAAGAGCCCTAAGGAATTCTGGAGCGAAAGTGATGACATAGCCATTGGTCAGGATGCCAGCAATATACTCAGTTATATGAAACTGATGTTCGATGAAGCAAAGTCCCGGGGAATCAAGCTCACCCGTGAGGATTTTCGCAAGTTCGGCAGTCAGGTGGAACTTTTTCCGGGGGTAAAGGAGTGGTTCCGTCTTGTGAATGACTACGGCAAGGCTCACGGCGTGGTGGTGGAGCACTATATCAATTCCTCGGGACTGGCAGAAATGATAGAAGGTACATCCATTGCCAAGGAATTCAAGCGCATTTTTGCTTGCTCTTTCCTATATAATAAGGAAGGTGAGGCAGAATGGCCGGGCGTGGCAGTCGATTATACGGCGAAAACCCAGTTTCTGTTCAAAATCAACAAGGGCATACTCAGCATAAGGGACAACAAGAAAGTCAATGAGAGCCAGATGGAAGACAAGAAGCGCATCCCTTTCCCTCATATGATCTACTTCGGGGATGGAGAGACCGATGTGCCTTGTATGAAGATTGTAAAGATGTTCGGAGGCAACTCCATTGCGGTGTACAATCCATCCATTCCGGGTAAAATAAAGACTGCCGGCAAACTTCTCCGTCAGGGCCGAGTAAATTTCAGCACTCCAGCCGACTATACTGCCGGAAGCCGGACTTTCGGAATCGTTTGTGCCATTATCGACAAAATCAAGGCAGACTATGAACTGATCCGGCTCCAATAGATGCGGGGCTGACCACATAGTCCTTCTTGGCCGCCCCACTCATTTGATGAGATTGAGGAATTCGTTGCGCGTCCTTTCGGATTTCAGGAAGGCACCGGAAAATGCTGATGTGACGGTTATCGAGCCCGCCTTCTGAACTCCCCGCAGAGACATACAGGTGTGCGAAGCCTCAATCACAACTGCCACTCCCAAAGGCTTGAGCGTCTCCTCTATGCAATCCCGTATCTGCACCGTGAGCCTTTCCTGCACCTGCAACCTCCTGGCGTAACATTCCACCACCCTTGCAATTTTGCTCAACCCTGTAATCCTTCCGTTGGGGATATAGGCCACGTGTGCCTTCCCGATGAACGGCATCAGATGGTGTTCGCAGGTGGAACTAAGGTCGATGTCTTTCACCAGCACCATCTGGCTGTAATCTTCCTCAAACATTGCGCTGCGCAGGATGGATGCCCCGTCTTCGCCATAGCCTTTGGTGAGGAACTGAAGGGCTTTGGCATATCTTTCAGGAGTCTTGAGCAGCCCCTCCCTGTCAGGATCTTCGCCCAACAGACGCAATATTTCCCTGCAGTGTCCGGCAATTTCGGATGTCACTTCTGCATCGTAATTATCCATATTAGAGTATGCCATAGCAATTTTCGTTTTGATGTCCCCCTATGGAACTGTTTTTGTTATGCGTTAAACTCCTGATGGGACATCGGGTTTTCCTGCAAATTTAGGAAATTATTGCTTTTTGGAGTGACTATTTTTCAGAAACCCTTGTATATGATATATTTTTTATATCTTTGCCGCCCTGAAAAACAGCAGGATGGTCACATCTTAAGATTTTAAACGTAAATTACATATAGTTATGTATTGGACACTTGAATTGGCCTATCGTCTGGAGGATGCTCCCTGGCCTGCAACAAAAGACGAACTTATCGATTACGCAACCCGTTCCGGAGCGCCGCTTGAAGTAATAGAGAATCTTGAAGAACTGGACGACGACGGCGAAATCTACGAAAGCATCGAAGACATCTGGCCGGACTACCCGACCAAGGATGACTTCTTCTTTAACGAGGAGGAATATTAATAGGATTGTCAGTTAATCTATACTGAAAATCAATAAGTTATGAAAAGCCAGGGATAGTTCCCTGGTTTTTTGTACCCTGAAATGGGGTAAAAATGGGCACATTTGGAGCCTCTACTTCCCTACACACTATCCTTAAAAATGAGTTTTCATCATAAAAAAGGTAATAGTAACTCAAAACAATAAAGGCATCAACCAGATTAGGTTAATGCCCTTATAAAATACTGTAAATCAGTATATTATATCTTTATATCATTTCTCTACACTCTATTGTACTCTTGTTCTCCCCAGAGATGATGAAATCAGAGGTACTATCCTTGAAAAGTACTGAATACTATCCTTGACTATCCTTACACTATATTTCAAAGTCCAAACACTTCTCCACAGTCTTCTGTAAGGTCTCTGGAAGGTAGGTGGCATAAACCTTTTCAGTGACAAGGGTAGTAGAGTGTCCCATCAGGGTGGAGATGGTCTTGATATCTCCACCATTGTTCAGACCATTGATACCAAAGGTGTGTCTTGCACAGTGTATGTGGAGTTTGAAGGGTAGTCCAATTTTCTCTCCAAGGGCAGCCAAGGATTGGTTGATTGTCCTTGTTCTGGATTGTTTGATGTCTTGAAATCTCTCTTCATCACTCAGGTCAAACTCATCATCCAACATCCCAAACACATAGTTCTCATTCCTTCCCTTCCATCTCTTCAATATCTCAATACCACCCTTTGCCATTGGGATGATAAGGAGGAGAGCTTTCCTACTATGGTTCTTGACCTGGTAGTGTCTAACCATCCTGTTTTCCATATCTATTTCATCCCACTTCAAAGTGATGAGGTCACTCACCCTTAATCCACCACAAAAGACAGAAAACATAAACATATCTACAAAGTCTCTGGTTCTGTCATACTTGGCCTTGGCAGCAACTTCTTTGAGTTTCTTTAACTGGTCTATGGTCAGATACTCTAACTGTTTATCCTCTCCCAACACCTTCCCAGTTGAAGGAAGGTAACACTCTGTGATTTCATCATAAGTCTCTCTGGTTATCCACCCTTCTCTAAAACACTTTTTGAGAGCTTTGAAGATTGGTGTCAAGGAGTGGTTGATGGTGTCATTGGAGTTTCCAATATCCTTCCTCCAAAGGATGTAGTCCCTTATCAAATCCACTGTTATATCCTTGCAGTACAGAAGGTTATTGGTGCAGGTGTGGATGTGTTTCACCCTTTGAAGAAACTCCTTGAACTTCTTCATATAACTCCTTGTATTTACCAAAATGGAATATGAAACCCTCCCAATCTTATACTCTTCCTCATTAAAGTCCAGAACAAACTGTACAAAATCCACCTTTCCCCTTAATCTCTCCTGTTCTTCACTGTAAGTCCCATTGAGGATGCTCCTCAATACAGGTACAGGTATAACCTGGTTCTTCTGGACAAGGAGACTGTCAATGATACTGTCATACTCCTTCTTTATGTTTATCAGCATCTGGTTCAGCAGTTTTGCCTTTGGATGACCATTGGGCCCATCCTTGATGTACTTACCATTCCCTCTGTCTCCCAACCAGTACTCTGGTTTCACTGCAATCCCTGTTTTCTTCTTGCAAGGAACCCCCTGAGTGCAATACTGGATGTTAATCATCTGCTCCCCAAACTCATTGGGTTTGTTGTCTGTCCTTAATAAAAACTTTCCTTCTATCATACTACCTTACAAACTCTATGTGATTGTTTCTGATGAGGTTATCAACATCTGTCTGGGTATAAACATAAGTCCTCCCCAGTCTGGCATAAGCCAACTCCCCATCCTGTCTCATTTTCTCAATTGCAGATACTCCTACTTTGAGATACTCTGATAACTCCTTGGTGTTATACACCCTTTCTACTGTCCCATCCTTGATGATGTTCAAGGTTGAGATGATGTTGTCCATTTTGGACTGCATCTCCATAAAACTTGTTTCACTTATCATACTTTATTGATTTTAAATAATTTACTATCCATAAATCCAAGGTTTATAACTACTCCCAGGTCCCCAGAGAGGTCCAAACTCATCATCTTCTGGGTCATAATCCACTGGACAGTACCAGGGGTCATCTAACACATCTTCACCAGGTTCAAAATACTCTTCATCCCACTCTTTGGTGATGGTTGTCTCATAGTCCTCTTCCATAGGGACAGATACATTTACTGTCTCCTGAACATCCACCTGTTTCTCCTGTTCATCTTTGTGTGGTCCCAGATATCTGAAATGACACTCCCTGAGGATTTCCTCATCCAGGTCATAGTACTTCAATATTTCCAGGATAGACCTTCTACCATTCTTCTTGATACAGTCTCTGACTGTCTCTCCTTCATAGACCCCCATTCTAATGGTGTCATCTTTTCTTAAAACTTTCATTTATATCTGATTTAAACTCCAAGGAAGTCTTGGTCCTACAAGGTTTCAGAATGAACACCCTGCATATTAAACAGATAACAAAAAAGATTTTTTTTCACAGGAAAAATGAGGGTCAAATGCATCTTTTTTCAAAAATATGCCCCAGAGTGCCCTCCAAAGCCAATTATTTTTTACAGTGCAAACCTCTTTTTTAGTCTCATAACTGTTGAAAGTCCCACCTTCTGCTCCTTTGCAATCCTTCTCAGGGACTTTTCCATATATCTCAACTCAAACAGGACCTTGTGGTACTTGATGCAGTAGTCCCTTCTTGTCATTTTTGGTCTTCCCATAGTGTAGATGTGGTTAAAGGTTGAACTCTCTTTTTACCTTCTGGACTGTTGCTGGTGAGACCCCAGTAATCTTGCTGGTGTTCCTGATGGACTGGCCTGCTTTAAGGTTCTTTATGACACTCCTGTACTCCACAGCCATCTGGTCTTTGGTCTTTATGCCGGAGCCCTTGGGCTTCCCCAATTTACCACCATCCCTGATGTACTTCTCCCTTCCACTGTTGAGCCTGTACTTGATGGCTTCCCTTTCTAGTTCTGCCGCTGTTCCCAGGACTGCACACATAATGGTCAGGTATGGGTTCTCCTTCCCATCAGGTGAAAAGATGGACAGTTGCTCTTTCAGGAAATAACAGTTGATGTGGTGGTCTTTGAGGAACTTGATGGTCTCCAATAGTTCATCACACTTCCTGGACAGCCTGGACAGCTCACTGCACAGGATAAGGTCTATATGGTTGTCCAAACAAAAGGAGAGTGCCTCTTGAAGTAAGGGTCTTTTCTTGTTTGAGAGGCCCCCTGACTGGTGTTCTTCAAAGGTCTTGATGACCTTGATGTGGTTGGTCTCTGCATAGTGTTGGAGGTCTTCTACCTGCCTGGTGGTGTCCTGTCTTCCTTCAAGGGAGCCAGAACTGCTGCACCTGGTAAAGATGATTGCTGTGGGTGTCATTGGGTGTGCTATTTTAAAAGGTGTGCTAAACAAATGATATCAGGGCTTATTACAGGTGGGTGTGGATGGGGTGTTGGTGTCTTCCTTTTCTCTTTGATAATGATTATAACTTCTTCCCATCCAGGATGCTGTCCAGGATGTCTTTTGCTGCTCCCTTGGCCACTATGATGTGGGAGAAACTGGGGCCAACTGAACTGTAATTGGAGACTATCCCTGCAAGGATGATTGCAGATGTAATTACCAACAGCTGCTCTCTGGTGGTGATGGTTTTTTCTTCTTCCATAGGTGATGATGTTTAATGTTTCTGTTCAATAAGGTAGTCTTCACATTCTTCCAGACCAAAGAACTCAATGAGGTAGTCCTTGGAAACTGGTTCAGGACTGGTGTAGGAGGTGGAAGACCATTCCCTTCCTGGCTCCTTGTACTTGATGGTGTAGGTGTAGGTGTATGTCATATTATGTCAGTTTTTGAATACACTTATATTGATACAGCTATCACGCCGGAACTTGGCTATAATCAATGAATTAGACATAAAAAGACAAACTGTCAGTCTGTGCTACGACAGCTGTCGCAGTCGCAGACCCCCTGTGTTCAAAAACTCTTGTGTCCAAAAAATCAGAGACCCCTCTCTGATTTGTTATCTTTAAAAAAAAGGAGTTGATTATGATTGATTTAAGGGAAGTCCTGGAACAGAAACAGGCATTGGAGAGACAGTTTGATTTCCACTTTGAGAGCACCTTCTGGGAAGAGTTCTCTATTGCAGATGGATATGGTCCTGATGGAATAAGGGAACACTATAATCTGGTGT
Organism: Rikenellaceae bacterium; assembly: GCA_022777205.1. Lineage (GTDB taxonomy): Bacteria > Bacteroidota > Bacteroidia > Bacteroidales > UBA932 > Cryptobacteroides. Next base: position 1,588 of record JALFGP010000017.1, on the reverse strand, counting down.
TCAATCAGTGGAAGGATAACCTGAGGTTCCTTACAGAGTTGGTCTTGGTTCTCAACTGGAAGATATATCAATGGTACCAGGTGGATGACACCCTGGGGATGACTTATGATGCCCTGTGGCAGAAAGCAGACAGTTATGCCCTGAAAACACTCAAAGGAGATAACCTTCACTATTACTTGTCAGTTCTTGATTAACAATAAGTTATGAGTTTGTTTCCTTATAATTGAATAATAAATTAAAAAAGAAGAGACAAGGAACAGAGAAAAACAGAGACAAAAAGAAACCAGAGATAAATACTTTGACACCCTTCTTTGTAGAACAGGCTGGATGCTGACTGGCAAGGAAGCACCAGACTGGCCTGCAAAGCAGGCTGACAAATATTGAAAAAGAGCTAATGAATTATGGATGTAGTTATTGAAAATAACCCAGTGATTAACAGGGTATGGAATGAATGGCTGGTTCTGGACCAGGAACTATCTTCTCTCTCAAAAGAGAAGAGAATGGAACTATATGAGAGGTACCAGTGGATTTTTAAGAAGGAGAAAAAGGGATTTGTGGAGTTGGAGGCTCTGTACAGCAGCAACAGGCATAAGCATAACAGAGAGGAGCTGCACAGGTGGTTCTATGTGGTGTGTGGTTATATGCTGTCAAGAGTTCATCTGGGAGATAATTCTTACTATGTGTATCTGACCAGGTTCAGGAAGATGTTCAATAGGAAGAAATGCACAAGTAAGGATTTTCCCAAACAGGTTCTCCTGGTTCTGGGGATGTTGGGGTATATTACTGGACTTGACCAGGATTACAGTTATACCCCAGGAGGAAAGAGAAACCATGGTTATCATTATGTAATTGACAAAGAGAAACTTATACATTGGGATTACCCAAAGGGATGCAGTGTTTCTTATTTTGGAATGCCAGAATGGGTGGTGAGTAAGACAAGTTCTATAACCTTCAAGGAGTATGGGAAGGACTATGACAGGATTTCCTGGACACTGCATCCTGACTGGTTGGGTGAAAGGCAGTATCAGTCCATTGCATCTGTGAAAGTTCTGGAAGAGGGAGTGAGGACTACATCTATGTGGATGTTCAACTTCTAGGAGTATGAGAATTACCACAATCTGACAGAGGAGAGACAGAATGAGTTGAAAGAGAGATGGTTATCTTACCAGAAGCTCAGAGACCTGGATTGTGGGGTTATAGGATGTTGCAAGGATGACAGTGATAAACCAGATGGGAAGGGGTATGCAGGGAGGTTCTATACCTGTATGACCAATATGAAAAGTGAAGACAGACATAAGTACCTGAGACTGGATGGACAATTGATTACAGAAGTTGATGTGAGTTCAGCTCAGCCATCCTTCCTTGGGATTATGATGTACAAGGAGACTGGGGTGTTGAGTGAGTGGTTGAGACAAGCCCTGAATGGGACTTTCTATGAGTGGATTAAGGAGAAGACCAACACCCAGGAGGACAGGAAGACCATAAAGAAATGGATGATGCAGTATATGTACTCCTGCTACCAGCCAAACAAGAAGAGAGACTATACTGGACCCCACAAACCAACCTATGAGTTCAGAAAGACAGATGA
>JALFGP010000014.1 GCA_022777205.1 Rikenellaceae bacterium | reverse complement strand
AGCCGTTTCCCCCGACAGTTCCGCTCAGAAGACAAAGCAGAACTATGTCATAGGCTTTTACAACCTTGAAAACCTGTTTGACATCTATGACGACCCTGTGAAAAACGACCAGGAGTATCTCCCGGAAGGCAAGAACAAGTGGACACAGGCAAAATACGAGAAGAAACTCTCCAATATGGCCACAGTCATCAGAACTATGGCCGACAACAACAAGAGATGGCACACCATACTCGGAGTCAGCGAAATCGAGAACCGGCTTGTGCTTGAAGACCTCGTGAGCAGGCCCGAAATCTCTGCGGCAAACTACCAGATAGTCCATTACGACAGCCCGGACCGCCGTGGAGTGGATGTGGCCCTTCTTTACAAGCCCGACCAGTTCACCTACCTCGACAGTGAATCCATTCCTTTCGATTTCAATTCCGATATAGACTTTTCCGACACCGACACCTCCTATTTCAAAACCCGCGACATCCTGATGGTAAGGGGAAAAATCGCAGGTGAGGACTTTGCCTTCTATGTGGCCCATCTTCCTTCCAGAATAGGTGGAAAGGGCGGCAACCTCAGAAGCCGTGGCGCTGAAATCATCTACAACCACTCCCGCCAGCTTGAAAAGGAATTCCCGGGCATCAAAATCGTCGTGATGGGCGATATGAACGACGACCCTAAGGACGAGTCTATGGCCAGCTATCTCCACGGCCGCGAAACTCTCGAAGAAGTGGGCGAGGACGATTTCTTCTCCCCTTATCTTTCAATGCTCAAGGCTGGTTACGGCTCCCTCTGCTATCAGGGAGTCTGGTGCATCTACGACCTTGAACTCGTCAATTACAACCTCGCATTCGCACCTGAAGGCGGACTCCGCATCCAGCCTGTCACTAAGAATCAGGGCAAGGAGTATTACGGAGTCATATTCAAGCGTCCTTTTATGACAACCCAGAAAGGTACCTACAAAGGCTATCCTTTCAGGACCTTCTCCAACGGAGCCTTCGTGGGCGGCTACAGCGACCACTATCCGACCTACATAGTGATTGGAAAGTAATCTGAGCCAGCACAAATTTTCCAAGCCAACAATAAACACAAGATAACAATATGAAAAACAGATTCATTCTGGCTTTGACCGCACTTTTGGTGAGCATTTCCGCATTTGCTCAGCAGGGCGGTGTCAAGGCAACGGTTGTAAACCGTAACGGAAGGGCACCTATCAGCAACGCCAGGGTCCTCATTGTGGACTCTGATGCCAATGTCGTCGTGGATGCGAATGCCAATGCTGACGGTACTTTCCTTTTTGAAGGACTCGCTGACGGTGACTACCGTCTCACGGTTTCGGCAAACGGATTCAACCAGTCCATCATCAATCTCAAGGTCGAGGGCTATGTGAAAGACCTCATCTTCGTGTCTCTGATTTCCGAAAATTCTTCCACTGACATCGACGACTCGGCTTTTGCCGAATTCGATATGGAGGACTCCGGATATACCGACACCCCGACCATACTCTTCAATGCCAACGACCCGTACAACAACATCGCGGGTTACGGTTTCAGCGACGTGAGGTTCAAGAACAGGGGTTACAACAGTGAGACTCAGGAGGTGCTCCTCGCAGGAGTCAAAATGAACGATGCCATCACCGGTTATTCTCCATTCTCGCTCTGGAGCGGTCTCAACGAGGCCACCCGCGCAAAGGAGAACACCATAGGCGTGGAAGCTTCTGATTATGCCTTCGGTGGCTACAACGGTGTCACCAACATACTTGCAAATCCTGCATCGGTACGTCCGGGCTGGAGATTCAGCGTGCTCACCAACTCGGCTCTCTACCGTCTCCGCCTTATGGCCAACTATGCTTCCGGCGAACTCGACAACGGCTGGTCATTCGCAGCCAACGTTTCTGCCCGTCTTGGTGGAAATGATTGGGTGAAAGGTGTTTACTACCGTTCTTTCGCATATTATCTCGGAGCTGAGAAGAAGATCAACGACCAGCACCGGATTGCGTTTATGGCTATGGCCTCTCCGGGACAGAGGGGCGCACAGAATGCTTCCACCCAGGAGGTGTATGACCTTATGGGCGACAATATGTACAACTCCAACTGGGGTTATCAGAACGGCAGGGTGCGCAACTCCCGTGTACGCAATACCCACGAGCCGATTTTCGTGGTAAAATACACCACCAACCCTCTCGAGAATCTTGAGGCCAATGTTGCCCTGCTCTGGAGGACTGGCCGCAACGGCTATTCCGCTTTGGACTGGTACGATGCAGCAGACCCGCGTTCGGACTACTACCGCAACCTTCCGAGCTATTATTATAACGAGGACGACAACTGGGGCCGCCAGAATATGGATAAGGCAAATTTGACGGCTGAGGCTTGGGCGGTTGACCCGCTCACCCAGCACTTGGATTGGGACCGTCTCTACAATGTGAACTACAATGCTGAAGGTGGCCGTTCCCGCTACATTCTCGAAGAAAGACGCACGGACCAGAACGACTTCAACCTGGCCGCCAATTTCAAATGGGATGCCAACAGCTGGTTCACCCTCAATGGGGGTTTGAACGCCAAAATCAACCGTACGGAATACTACAAGACCGTGAAGGATCTTCTCGGCGGACAGTACTTCCTCAACACGGACAACTTCTCCGAGCGCGATTTCGCTTTCTCCAAGGAGATGATACAGAATGACTTGGACTACTATCTCGCAAACGGTAGCGCGCAGCAGCTCAAAAAGGGCGACAAATACGGCTACGACTATTATGCGCAGGTACGCAATGCCGACGTGTGGGCCGATGCACGTTTCAGCCTGGGCAATTTCAAAGCCAATGTGGGCGCGAAGCTGGGAGTTTCCTCTTTCTGGAGGGAAGGTCTTCTGAGGAAGGGTATATTTGCAGGTTTGGACGATGCGGGTAATCCATATGTTGTCAAGGACTTGAACGGAAATGACGTGGTTATTTCACCTGTGGATGAAAACGGCAACTATATCACTTCAAAGGGCAAATCGGCTGTTTCAACCTTCTTCACTTATGCTCTGAAGGCTCATGGGGAATATGTGTTCACCGGAGGACACCGTGTCTATGCCAACCTCGGATGGTTCAGCGATGCTCCGAAGTTCAATCAGGCTTTCCTTTCTCCAAGAACCCGCAACTCTCTGGTGCCTGACCTGAAGAATGTCAATACCGTTTCTGCCGATATCAACTGGCAGTACAGCAACAACGGTTACGATGTGCGTGTGACAGGCTTCCTGACCCAGATAATGAATCAGACCGACCTGATGAGTTTCTATGACGACTCCTACAACTCCTTCACCAATTTCGCACTTTCCGGAATTGACGAAAGGCATATGGGTATCGAGGTGGGATTCAAGGTTCCTCTCGGCGTAAAGGGCCTCTCTCTTCAGGGCGCACTCAGCTGGGGACAGTATATCTACACATCTGCGCCGAAGATTTACCAGACTATCGACAACAGTTCGGAGGTCGTACTTAACGGTGAAATCGTTCCTTATTGGGCAAGCAGCCCGGTTTATAAGCTCAAAAGTGAGACGGAGCTTCTCCAGATTAAGGATATTGACAAGATACTCAAGCAGACAATTCTTCCGGAAGAATGTTATGCCAAGGACGAGATGGGAAATTATATTGTCGAGAAGGTGCAGAAACATCACGTGCCTTCAACTCCTCAGCTGGCTGCTAACCTCGCAATCAACTACCGCACCAACTCATACTGGTTCTTCACCCTCGGAGCCAATGTCTATGCATTCTCCTACCTCGATATGAACCCGCTCTACAGGACAATGAAGGCAGCTGCCGGTCCGGACAACAAGATGGACTATCTTTATACGTCTGAGCATATGAACGGCTGGCTTCTGAACTCTGAATTTGTGGACCGCGGTCTTACCCCGGGAGAAATCAACTATATGACCGGGCAGGAGATGTTCGAGCCGGCTGTGGTGGTAAATTGCAGCATAGGCAAGTCTTGGTATATCCGCAGAACCTACAACCTGGGATTCTCCCTCGAAGTCAAGAATCTGCTCAATAACCGCAATGTCAAGACCGGAGGTTATGAGCAGACCCGTCTTGTAGATAGCGCGAATTATGAGAACTATTACAAGTTCGACTCCAAATACTTCTATATGCAGGGAGTCAATTATATGTTGAACCTTTATTTCAGATTCTGATATGAACAAGAGACTTAAATATATTTTTGCAGCAGCAGTGATTGCTGTATCCTGCGCGGAGTTGGAGCCTGTGTTCACCGGCAAGTATCCGAATCCTCCTGCATATTCGGAGACTGAGAACTTCTTTGACCCTTCCGTGATTCCTGCAGGCAAGCTTGTGACTGTTGCCGAGTTGGCTGCGAAGTTCAAAGAGGCCGCTGCTGCAGCAAACATCAACGATTACAGCACCTGGGGATGGGTCATTTCTGAGGATCTCTGGCTGAAGGGCCGAATCACCACATCTGACCGTTCCGGCAATTTCTACAAGTCATTGTATATTCAGGACTCACCTGACGGGCCGGGTATCGAGGTCAAGATCGGCAAGAACAGTCTTTACAATGAGTATAAGCTCGGACAGGAGATTTACATAAATCTGGACGGCCTTTGCGTGGGAGAGTACGGATGGAAGAGCGGAGACTATTATGGAGAAGGAATGGTTCAGATTGGAGTTGCCGATGAGAGCAATACTTATGCAACCGCCTATATGGAACATCAGTATATCATCGACAAGCACATTTTCAAGGGAGATCCCAAGGATATCCAGATTATCAAACCGCGTGTAGTCACTATTGATGACCTGCCTGCATACAAATCCTATGTGTCTTATGGCTTGACAAAGTGGAATCTTAAAAATCCAGAAACTCAGGCGGACAATCCTTGCATCGGAGCTTTGGTTACTCTTGAGAATCTGGAATATGCCAATGAAATCTTCACCTTGCTTTATATCAGAGGCTCTGAATCCAACAAAAACTCCAGCAACCGCGTCTTCCTTTCAAACGGAAAGAAAGTGGTGGACCCAACTTGGAAGGTCGATACTTGGGCCATATCCAAGACCAGTTTCATCAATCACCTCAAGGCCGGAGACTGGGACAGCGCAACTGTGGGCAACTCCAACGACAACTATGGAACAGTTGCCGATGTCAAGGATGAACTGCTCGCCAATGCCAATGCCTATTCCGTGAGCCAGTATTTCAATCTCCCGAACAAAAAGGGAACCGTGCAGGTGCGTTCGAGCGGATTCTCAAAATTTGCTGATTTGCAGATGGCAAAGTCGGCAGGATGGAACAACGGGAAAATTACCCTCTCCGGTATTTTGACCATTTACCAGGGTACTTTCCAGTTCATCCTCACAGACAATGACAACCAGTTCATTCAGGATGTCCTGAACAAGTAGTTTACCCGTCACACCTGATGAAAATGCGGCCGAATAAATCGGTCGCATTTTTTTGATTCCCGGCGGTTTTGTAAAATACGATTTACAAATTTGTAAAATACACTTTATAATTTTATAAAATACGATTTGCAAATTTGTAAAATAGGCGTATATTTGGACAAAATTCACAATTATGTACAAACGCGCACAATTATCGGTACTTGAGTCCCGCATGGCTGAATCACGCAGGACCATACACGTCGTTATGGGACCCCGTCAAGTGGGCAAATCTACAATGATAGACCAGTTTGTGGAACATACCTCAGTTCCGTACAGCCTGTTCAGTGCAGATGGGGTGGGTAAGACAAACACTGATTGGATTTCCGAGAAATGGTACGAAGTGAGAACCAAGATGATGCTGTACGGTGAGAACGAGCACATATTGATTATTGACGAGATTCAGAAGATTGCCGGGTGGAGTGAGATAGTTAAAAAGGAATGGGACCAGGATACGAGGGATAAAAGAAATCTGAAGGTCATACTTCTGGGTTCGTCTCGTCTTTTAATCCAGAAGGGGCTGGAAGAGTCACTGGAAGGCAGATACGAGACTCTCAAGATGGGCTATTGGGAGTGGGAGGAAATGAGGGAGGCCTTCGGCTTTACAATGGAACAGTTCATATATTTCGGAGGATTTCCAGGTCTTGCACCCTACATCAATGACGTGGACCGATGGCGCAGAATGATGGAAGATTCCATTATTTCACCTATTCTCAATCGCGACATACTTGATATTGAGGAGATACGAAATCCTTCACTGCTTCGTCAGGTATTCGAAATCGGCAGTATGTATTCTGCGCAGGAAATATCCCTCAACAAGATGCAGGGGGTAGTAAATAGCGGTACGGTGCCGACAATCAGTTCTTACCTCAGGATTCTTGATGAGACTATGCTGGTCAAGCCCCTTTACAAGTATGACAATTCAACCATCAAAACCAGGAATTCAGTTCCCAAAATGCAGGCCTATAATAATGCATTCAGGAACAGTTACTGCCAGCACACATTTGAGGAGGCCGTTATGAACAAGGTTGAATGGGGAAGACAGGTTGAGTCTGCTGTTGGTGCATATCTGGCAGGGCGTTCAGTTATTGACGGATTCCAACTTCTGTTCTGGAGAGACGAAAAGAAGAATGAATGCGATTATGTGCTCAAAAAAGGTGAAAGTCTTATAGCAATCGAGGTGAAGAGCGGCCACGCGGACAATATAGAAGGGTATCTTGCTTTCAAGAACAGATTTGGAAGAAATATTGTGAATTCGTTCATTGTGGGCCCTGAGGGACTGCCACTTGAGGATTTCTTTAAGTTGAACATTCTGTCTGTCTTCAGGAAATCATTGATCTGACATTTGCAGAGTGCAATATAAAAATGTATATTTGCCGGGTTGCGGTCTCGCAGGTGGGGCTAAACGGTCCCGAATGGGATTGTTTGTGAGCCTCGTGTATTTTACGCTCGTGGATATAAACTGATGTATATGAAAAAGATAATTGTGATGACTATGGCTGCTGCCGTTCTCTTTACCGGATGTCACCGGAACCCTTTCTTTGCTGAATGGGACACCCCTTATGGAATTCCCCCTTTCGGGAAAATTGAAAATTCAGACTATCTGCCTGCCATTCAGAAGGGCATAGAGCAGCAGAACGAAGAAATCGAAGCCATCGTTTCCTGTGCCGAAACTCCTGATTTCGAGAACACCATCGCTGCGCTGGACCGTTCCGGAGCCTTGCTTTCTAAGGTGGAGGGAGTGCTCTTCAACCTCTCGGAAACCGACGGCACTCCTGAATTGCTCGGGATTGTGGACCAGGTCATTCCTCTGATTTCTGAACACTCCAGCAATATTTACCTCAACGCAAAGCTCTTTGAGAGGGTGCAGAAGGTCTATGCGGATGCTTCCGTGGCAGCTGAACAGGGAGAGCCTAACGGACTCAGCCGCGAGCAGATGATGCTTCTGGAAAAGACCTGGAGGGCATTTGTGCAGAACGGTGTGGCCCTGGATTCGCTCGGACAGGACAAGATGCGCAAAATCAACTCCGAACTTGCTTCACTTGAGCAGGCTTTCGGCACCAAGCTACTTGCCGAGAACAATGCCTTTGCAAGTGAATTCGGAATCAGCGTTTCCGCTTATGCTCCGACTATGGGGAGCTGCGAAGACAGAGCCTTGCGCGAGAGGATGTTCAAGGCCTATTCCACCCGTGGAGCAAACGGCGGAGAGAATGATACGAGGGAGACTCTCCTGCGCATACTTGAACTCCGTCAGCAGAAAGCCCGACTGCTGGGCTATGACACTCCTGCCAATTGCATACTTGCAGACAAGATGGCCCGCGACTCCAAGACCGTAGATGAGTTCCTGCAGACGATTGTCACCCCGGCCATAGCAAAGGCGAAGGAGGAGCTGAAGGACCTGCAGAAGGCTATGGACAAGGATGCGGCTGCCGGCCTGTTGCCTGTCGGAAGCACCATACAGCCTTGGGACTGGGCATATTACACAGAGAAGGTACGCAAGGAAAAGTTCGACCTTGACGAAGAGCTGACTCGTCCATATTTCAAGATGGAGAATGTGCGTGCAGGTGTATTTGCGACTGCATCCAGACTCTATGGACTTAATATAGAGCCGGTTGAGGGCGCTCCGGTTTATCATCCGGATGTGGAGGTGTTCAAGGTTTCGGATGCAGCCGACGGTTCGCTTCTGGGCATACTCACCACAGACTATTATCCCCGCAGCACCAAGAGGGGTGGAGCGTGGATGAACAATGTGAGGGAGCAGTATGTGGACGCAGACGGCACCGAGGTTCGTCCGATTATCGTCAATGTGGGCAATTTCACCAAACCTGCTGCGGATAATCCTTCACTGCTGACCATAGACGAGGTGGGCACAATGTTCCACGAATTCGGTCACGCCCTCCACGGCCTGCTTACAAAATGCCATTACAAGGGAGTGAGCGGCACTTCAGTTGCCCGTGATTTTGTGGAACTACCTTCCCAGATTAATGAGAACTGGGCTTTCCAGCCGGAGGTGCTTGCAAGCTATGCCCTGCATTATCAGACCGGAGAGGTGATTCCGGAGGCTCTCGTGCAGAAGATTGTTGCAGCGGGAACCTTCAATCAGGGCTTTATGACCACCGAGCTTGCCGCAGCATCCATACTTGATATGAAGTGGCACGAATTGGAGTCAGTCTGGGTGAAAGCCGGCAGCCTCTATGCTTCCGACAAGGTCTGCCCTGATGATGAAAGCCTCCGTCTGATTGACATAGAGAAATTCGAGCGGAAGGTTTGTGCGGATATGGGCCTCATCGGGGAAATCATTCCACGCTACCGCACTTCTTATTTCAACCATATCTTCAACAGCGGCTACAGTGCAGGTTACTACAGCTATCTCTGGGCTGAGGTGCTGGACAAGGATGCCTTCGAACTGTTCAAGGAAAATGGCATTTTCGATCCGGAGACAGCCGCCTCCTTCAAGCACAATATACTTGAGGCCGGTGCTTCCGAGGAGCCTATGGTTCTCTACGAGCGTTTCCGTGGGGCTGCTCCTGATCCTGGGGCTCTGCTTCGTGCCCGGGGACTTAAATGAGCTTGAAATAATAGGGGTCACCGAAAATGGACATCGGTGACCCCATATTGAGACTTTGGTTGAAGAAACTGCTTAGATAAGCGCTTCGCCGGTCATAGCGGCAGGTTGAGCTATGCCCATCAGTTTGAGGATGGTCGGAGCCACGTCGGCGAGTTTGCCGTCCTTCACGCTCTTGACCTCATCCCCGGCATTGATCACTATGAACTGAACGGTGTTGAGGGAATGGGCCGTGTTAGGTGTACCGTCCGGATTGACAGCATTGTCCGCATTTCCGTGGTCGGCGGTCAGGAGCACTGCATAGCCCTGACTGATTGCGGCTTCCACAACCTTCTTCACACACTGGTCAATTTTGGCAACCGCACGGCAGATGGAAGTATAGACTCCCGTGTGGCCCACCATATCTCCGTTTGCAAAATTCAGGATAATCATATCCTCCTTGCCGGTCTGGATGGCAGCCACAAGTTTCTCGGTCACTTCAGTTGCGCTCATTTCAGGCAGAAGGTCGTAGGTAGGCACCTTAGGTGAGTTCACCAGAATGCGGTCCTCGTTCTCGAACTGGGCTTCGCGTCCGCCGTTGAAGAAGAAGGTCACGTGGGCATATTTCTCAGTCTCGGCGATGCGGAGCTGTCTCTTGCCTGCCTTTGCAACCGTCTCTCCCAGTGTGTCTTCCACATTCTCCTTAGGGAAGAGGATATGAACTCCCTTGAAGGAAGCGTCATACGGGGTCATGCAGCAGTAGTACAGCGGAAGCGTGTGCATACCTGCCTCCGGCATATCCTGCTGGGTGAGCACGCTGGTCAGTTCCCTTGCCCTGTCGTTGCGGAAGTTGAAGAAAATCACTGCGTCCCCCTCGGCAATCTTGCCCACAGCTTCTCCGTCAGCACCCGTGATTACTGTCGGCTTGATGAACTCATCGGTAACTCCCTCAGCATAAGATGCTTCAATGGCTGCTGTTGCGGAAGTGGCCTTGATGCCTTCGCCGCTGACGAGCATATCGTAGGCCTGTTTCACACGGTCCCATCTCTTGTCGCGGTCCATGGCATAGAACCTTCCGCAGACAGATGCAACCTTTCCGCAGCTGCCCGCCATCTCCTTTTCAAGTTCCTCCACGAAGCCTTTGCCGCTCTTCGGGTCGCAATCGCGTCCGTCCATAAAGCAGTGCACGAAAACCTTCTCAAGACCGTATTCCTTGGCAACCGCGAGGAACTCGTAAACATGTGCAAGGGAAGAGTGTACTCCGCCCATGGAAGCCAATCCCATAAGATGGAGAGCCTTGCCGTTGGCCTTTGCATAATCGTAGGCTGCCTTGATTTCGGCATTCTCAAGCAGTTTGTGGTCGCGGCAGGCGATGTTGATTTTCACAAGGTCCTGATACACAACCCTTCCTGCACCGAGGTTGAGGTGGCCAACTTCAGAATTGCCCATCTGTCCGTCAGGCAGTCCTACATATTCGCCACAGGCCTGAAGATGGCTGAAAGGATATTTCTCGCGGAGAGAATCGATGTATGGAGCGCCCTGGGTGTAGATTGCATTGGTCCAATCGTGCTTTCCCTCGCCCCATCCGTCAAGAATCATCAAAAGTACTTTTCTTTCCATAATATATACGTAATAATTATTTCGTAAATTTGTGCCGCAAATATAGCAATTTTAAGCGTAAAATGTCGAGAAAAAAGAAATACGGGACACGCAGGACCCGTGAAAAGAAACAGTTGCCTGTTTTTGAAGGCACCGTGCAGATGACACGGGAGGGATTTGCATTCGTAATTGTCGAAGGACAGGAAGATGATATATTCGTCCGGGCAAACAAACTTGGAGGTGCCCTGCACGGAGACAGGGTGAAAGTTGCCGTCACACGGGAGAAGACGGAAAGATCCCGGAGAGAGGGACACGTCCTTGAGATTGTTGAACGCTCCGCAAAACCTTTCGTGGGCATATTGCATATCTTTGATTCTCAGGCTTGGGTGCTTATGCAGAGCCGCACAATGCCTTATGACATAGTGGTTTCCGACCTTGAGAAACACCCGGATGCTGAAACGGGAATGAAGGTGGCGGCAGTGGTGGACTATTGGAAGAGGGGAGATTCCTGCCCTACGGGACATATTGTGGACGTGCTGGGAATGCCCGGGGAAAACGACACCGAAATGCACGCCATACTTTCCGAATTTGGTCTGCCGTACAAGTTTGAGGCTGAGGTTGAAGATGCGGCGGATTCCATATCAGACAAGATTACCGAAGAGGATTGGAAGGGACGCCGCGATTTCACCGGCACACTCACCTTTACCATAGACCCAGCAGATGCCAAGGACTTTGACGATGCCTTGAGTTTCAGCAAACTCGAAAACGGAAATTATGAGGTGGGAGTCCATATTGCTGATGTAAGCCATTATGTCACACCGGATTCCGTGGTGGATGAAGAGGCCAGGACAAGGGGTACATCCGTATATCTCGTGGACAGGACAGTGCCTATGTTGCCGGAAAAGCTCTGCAACAAGCTCTGTTCCCTGCGTCCGAATGAAAAGAAACTCACTTTCTCGGCGGTATTTGAAATTACTCCTCTGGCACGTGTCGTTTCCAAATGGTTCGGGCGTACGGTCATCGAATCGGACTTCCGTTTTGCTTATGAAGGGGCACAGACCATCATTGAAGAAGGAAAAGTCGTTGAGGGCTATGCCGCCGAAGTTATGGGGCAGAGCAAGATCGTACCTGTGGAGGTGCAGGAAGCAGTGCTGACACTCAACAAGTTGGCTGCCAAGTTCCGCAAGAAGCGTTTTGCAGCCGGGGCCATCAGCTTCGAGCGTCCGGAGATGAAGGTGCAGGTGGACGAAAACGGAAAACCTGTGGGAGTCTGCCAGAAGATTTCCAAGGAGGCCAACTGGCTCATAGAGGAATTTATGCTTCTTGCAAACAGAAGCGTGGCAGAGTTCGTGGCGAAGGGAGCCCAATTGGACAAGGACGGCAATCCTCTCGACAAACCCAAGGCTCTCAAGGATGAGAAAACCTTCGTATATCGTGTCCACGACGAACCGGATTTCGCCAAAATCGACAATCTCCGAGGATTTGTGGGCAATTTCGGCTATAATATAGGTCCGGTGGAAAACGGTAAGGACATATCCCGGGAATTGAACAAGCTCTTCACCTCAGCCAAGGATGCCCCTGAATTCAATGCCATCGAGCTGCTTGCGTTGAGGACTATGGCGAAGGCGCGCTACGATGTGAACAATATCGGCCACTACGGCCTGGCTTTCAGCTACTACACTCATTTCACGTCTCCGATCCGGCGTTATCCGGACCTGATGGTGCACCGCCTGCTCGCCGAATATCTGGCCGGAGGCAAATCCGCCGACAGGGAGTATTATGCCCAGGCTTGCAACTATGCATCCCAGCGTGAAGTCGTGGCAGCGGAAGCCGAGAGGGCGAGCATAAAGTACAAGCTCGTGGAGTTTATGCAGGACAAACTCGGACAGGAATTCACAGGCCATATCTCAGGCCTCACGGAGTGGGGAATGTATGTGGAAATCGAGCCCACCAAAATCGAAGGTATGGTGCCTCTGCGTGAGGTCAAGTCAGATTTCTTCGAATTCGACTCCGAGCGCTACCGTCTTGTGGGCCGCCGTTCGCACCGGGTGTTCAATCTCGGCGATGAAGTGAAAATACGTGTAAAGAAAGCCAATTTGGAGCAATCCCTGCTGGATTATGAACTTGTGGAGGCGGAGATTCCTTTTGCAAAGCCGGCTCCGGAGGCTTCGGCAGGCAAGGCTGCGGGCAAGTCTTCAGGTAAATCCACTAAGGCAGCCGGGAAGGCTTCTTCCAAATCCAGGCGCATCAAGACTACCAAGTTTTCTTCCAAAAAGAAAACTTCCGGATCTGGCAAGACCAAATCCGGAAGCCGCAAATCCCGCAAATCTCAGAAAGAATAACCCAGGGAAATACCGAAACTGTTGCTCAGCACCTCAGATGCGAAAATGTATGAAGCATTGAGGGAAATTCCGTAGAACTTCACACCAAGGCCTGCGGAAGCATAGGACGGAACAGCCTTTGAGCGGTTTCCGTAGTGGTAACCTGCTCTGACAAAGAGCATATCCCGGAATGAGTATTCAGCCCCGACTCCGGCCATAATCCCGCCTTTGAACAGAGCGTCAAATTCAGCTGACAGCCCCACGTGCGAGGATTTCTCATCCAGAATATAATGATAGGATGCTCCCAGTTTCACCAGAGACGGCTGCGAATATTTATTCTCTCCATATTTCAGCTTGGTGCCCAGATTGTTCACTGAAAGCCCTGCTCCCAAATCGTGTCTGCCGAAAGTCCTGGAAAATGCAAAAGCCAAATCTACCCCGAAGGCTGTAGAAGCAATTTCCGGTGCAAGTGCAGACCGAAGACAACGGAAAGACACCCCTGCTGACAGTCCTGGCAAGAATGCGTATGATGCCCCCAAGGCCAGATTGTACTCCTTTGGTGTATAACTTCCATCTTTTGAAGCACTTCCGGTGGAGGTGGTGATTTGATACGGATTCTGCAACCTGTCCTTGAAAGACATTCCCAGCGAAAGCCCCTTATAGACCTTGCAACGTATGCCTGCACTGATGAGTTTGTCTCCCGAATATGCAGGTTGCCATAGACCGAATGCGACAGTAGCATCCAGAATGTTGTCGTTCAAGGACATCCCTGCGACGTTCTGGTCGATAGCAAAGCCCCCTTCCGTCCGCGAGACAGAGGCCGCACCATTCGAAAAGCCGAAGGCATCGGCCCCGATCAGAAGCGAAGGAAAAGTTTGGGCAGCGGCTCCTGTCCCCAAACAGAGAACCATAGCAGCCAACAAATATTTGATTCTGATATTCATATCGTTATAATTTGACTATGTTGGACTTGTGAAGTTCGCCGTCGATTGTCACAGCAACTGTGTAATTGCCCGGAGCGCATCCTGAGAGATCAATCTTTGCCGGCTCGAAAGGGCTGACATTTTCAAATGCACTGTCTGCCACGACTGCACCTGATGCTCCGACCACTTTCACCTTCATTTCAGAAGCAGCAGAACCTATTCTTATGTACATCACATCAATAACCGGGTTTGGATATACGGTTACAGGCACTGTCCCGTTTGTGACCATCACCTTGAAGGAGCTCGAGACGGACTCACCCCTGACATCAGTTCCGGTGACTTGGATGTCGGAGTTTCCGTATGACATAGGTGTCAGATAGAATTTTCCGTTTCCGTAAGTCATATTGGCAACATTGGGATTGCTGAGGCTGAATGTGTAGCTGAGCTGCTCCCCATCCGGGTCATCGAAATAGTCCAAGGCGTTCAACTCTCTTGTCCCTGCTGTCTTTGATGTGAATTGCTGATTCTCTATAAGTTTGACTATCACTGGCTTGCTGTTCGGAAGTATGGTGTAGGACACTTGGGCTGATGAGGATAATCCATAATAGTCAGTCACGATGAGGCGGGCTGTGTAGCTTCCTTCAGGAGCATTTTTCCCTGTGATGCGTATTTTCGGAGTTTCCCTGACAAGGGTGTCGAGCGTGGCTGCATCTGAACCCGGTTCGAGGTCTATGCTGTAGTAGTGGCCGTCAGGTTCAGTTATGCTGAATTCAGCCACTGCACTCTCGTATGCCTTGATTGTAAATTCCACGGCCGAGAGAGGGGTGATTACCGGTTTGGTGTTGCTGCCGGTAGTGACCCTCACTCTCTGACTGAGTGCAGATGTGTTGCCGGCAAGGTCGCAGGCTGCAGCGGCAATATAGTATTCCGTTTCGAAGTCTGTGCCGCTTATCACTCCCTCCAGAATGCCCCCGACCGGGATGTCTTCAATATAGAACATACCGAACATCTTATTTTTCGAGGAGCTGAAATCCGAGGTGGAATAGTAGATATATATGGAGGACGGTTTCCCGTCATCTTCGTCGGATGGCACTTTTACACTGAAATGGATGTTGTTTGACTTTGCGGAAACAGTCAGTTCTGTAGGCACATTCGGGGCTTTTCCGCCACTCCCGGCCACCGCTTTGTAGGCATTCACGAGTCCTTTCCCGAGGAAATATGAAGGATTTTGAGCAGAGATGTCAGTGGCTGTACCGAGCAGTTTGCTGGTAAATGCTGTCGGAGTGTAGCCCTTTGCACCGTAACGGGCCAGAATCAAGGCTGCCACCCCGCTCACGTGAGGACAGGCCATAGATGTGCCCTGCATCTTTCCATATTTGTTCCCGGGGAGTGTGCTCAGGACCTGATTACCCTTCTTTGCATCCCCGCCTGGCGCTGAGATGTCGCACCAGCTTCCGAAATTGGAATAATAGGCCCTCTTGTAATCGGCTCCCACTGATGTCACATTGATGATTTTTTCATAGTCGTTACCCGAAACGTCGGCATTTTCGTTCCCCGCAGCGAAGATGACCACTCCTCCCTTCATCGGGCCTGTCTGATTGCCGTTGGAGTCCACTCCGGCGTTTGCTATAAAATAGTCCACAGCCTGTTTGAGCGAACTGGGAGTTGTTGTTAGATTGATATATCCCCAGCTGTTCTGGGAAATGTGTGCCCCGTGGTCTGCACTCCATTTGATAGCCTCAGCTCCGTTGCCCTGTTTCTTCCCGTCGAATATCTGACAGGACATCAGTTTTGCTCCCTTTATTTTCTTTGCGGCATTTCCTCCAGCCACACCGCAGACACCCGTCCCGTTGTTGTTGACTGCTGCTATAGTGCCCGCGACGTGGGTCCCATGGTCCTCGGCGTGAATGGCGTAACTACTTGTGGCAAAGTTATATCCATAGATATTATCACCTGTCTTGTCCGGGTTGTGCCACATATTGTCCTTGAGGTCTTCGTGGTTGTAGTCGATGCCCCCGTCCACAACGCCCACGACAATGTCGCCGCTGTATTTCACATAGTTGGAATAATTTTTCCACACCGGGACCACATTGATGTCGCAACCGCTGACTGAGGATGCGGTGGAGCCATTGTTGTAATAGTGCCACTGGCTGGACAGCATAGGGTCATTGAAGACAGTCGCATTTGCAGCTTTGGTCACCGCAGCATATTCCACCACTTCCGGATTGCCTATGATTTCCATACGCGGGCAGTATTCTATTTCAGACACTCCGGGAAAGGCCAGCCCTGCTGCAGCCTTGGTCATACTCTGGTTCTCGTCATAGTCCAGAATATACCATCTGTGTAGCCCAGCCTGCCTTGTCCTTGCCTCAAACTCTCCGGCATAGGGAAAAAGTCTCCGCATTTTCACCACGCCGAGGGCCTTGTATTGAGGAAATCCCGAAAGGTCCACAAGCCCGTCTTCGCCAGTGGCATTTTCCAGTTCTTCGAGCAGGGAATCTTCCACGCAGATATTCATCTGATGGAGCAGGTTCTCTTCAGGAACATTTTCACCGAAGATCTCTTCACTGCTTGGCTGCTCCGGCAGATTTTCAATCCTGTTGCAGGAAACCAGTCCGGACACAATTGCAGCAAGCGTTAGTCCCGCCAACTTGATTAATTTGTTGAAATGTCTGATTTTCATCGTGTTGCTATTTACAGATTACTGAGAAAATCCACCACCTTTAGAAGGCTAACATTATCCTTCCATTTGATTTTGGCATTCTTCTGAAAGTCCTTCCATTCCTGGAGCCTCTCCTGGGGAACGATTGCCGTGACCTCCTTCTTTGAGGCTTTAACCGTATATTTAGGGGTTATGAGCCATTTCGTCGTCACTATGGGCAGGCTCATCCCGAGGTCTTTCTCGTTGAGTATGTTCATATAGTTCTGGTTCACCTGTGAGTCGGCCTGAACCGAGGTCAGTTTCATAGTGGCTGCCGTAGTGGAAGATGTTCCATATGCTCCTTCGGAGGCAATTGCTGCCTGAAAATCTCCGAGCAAGGCCTCTGTGACGCATCCTTTTGCGCTTTTAGCCACCACTTTGTACATAGAACCTCCGGACGGTATGAAAATGTCCGAGCCGATTTCGACTGCAGCCACATCCTTGAGAAAGGCTTCCCTCACCACTCCTTTGTCTATATAATGCAGGGCATCCCGTCTAAGATGTATGTTCATCTGTCTGGTTTCTCTGGCACCTCCATCCATCACCACAGTCC
>JALFGP010000133.1 GCA_022777205.1 Rikenellaceae bacterium | reverse complement strand
CTTGGTGTGCGCAATCACGGTGAGACCCCTTTCCACATTCAGACTGTCAGTGCTTACAGCTGCACCGTCGCCTATGCTCAACTTCTCGATTTCCGGCCAGGAGTTCACAGCCTCCCTTGCCACCTGTGCATAAGGAATTTCAGTCTTGCGTATGAGTTCAAGTTCAGACTCAAGCCTCTTGATTTCGCTGTCACGTCGGTTGATTTCGCTGTCGGTGCGGGAGTAGATGCCCTGGATGAGTTCCTTCTCCACCTTGCCCTGGCCATTGGTGTGCTCATTGATAATCAGCTGGCCGTTCTTCAAGCCGGCTGCCATCGCATTGTCATAGAGCTTGTTCCTCTGGCTTGCACTGAGTTCCTCGCCGCTTATGAATATCTCCAGCCTGCCTCCGTCCTCGTGGCTTATATTGTAATCGTAAATTATTGAGTTCCCAAGGTTTCTGTTTTCTTTCACGAAGCCGTTAGCCTTGTCCTCAAAGTTGTTGTTCTGGATCATCACCACTGCGGACCAGATGCTCGGCACTATGAAAATGAGCATCAGGATGGTCAATATCCATTTGGTTCTCTTCTCGATTTTGGCATCGGTGAAGGATTTGGCCCTGAAATGCAGGAGCTTGGCGGCTATGTAGGTGGCCAAGGCTATGAACACGCAATTGATGAAGAAAAGATACAGTGCTCCGAAGAAATAGTGCAGGTTGCCGTTGGCCAGTCCATAGCCGGCCGTACACATAGGAGGCATAAGGGCCGTTGCAATGGCTACTCCCGAGAAAACCGTTCCCTTTTCCTTGCGGCACTGCTCGAAGATGCCTGCGCTGCCTCCGAAAAGGGCTATCAGCACATCGTAGATAGTAGGGTTGGTTCTGGCCAGGAGCTCGGTCGGATTGCTCAGGTTGAGCGGGGTGATCAGAAAGTAGAGACAGGAGGCGAAAAGTGAAATCGCCATCATTGTCAGCAGGTTCTTGCCCGCCTCTTTGAGCAAGTCTATATCATTGATTCCCAATGACATTCCTATTCCGAAGATAGGACCCATCAGAGGGGATATGAGCATCGCTCCGATGATGACCGGTATGGAATTGATGTTCAGTCCTATGGATGCGATGATGATGGAGAAGCTTAGAATCCAGGCGTTCGGGCCCTTGAAATAGATGTTGGACCTGATGGACTGTTCTGCTGCCACGGTGTCTATGTGGTCGGAGAGGTTGACTATGCCTTTGACGTAGCTCCCGACTTTTGCGAAAAATTTCATATCTTACCACTTTTAATATTGAACCTGACGGTCACGGACTGCAAAGATATGATTTTTTCTTATTAACTTTGCAGATTGCGACAATAAACTATGAAAGGAAAGGTATTGATATCTTTGGCGCTCTGCTCTGTGATGCTCTCCGGCTGCGATTTTTTCCGCGGTCTTGCCGGACGTCCGCTCAGTTCCGAGATTGAGGCTAAACGTGAAAAAATAGAACTTGCGCTCAGAGAAAAGGAACAGCGCAGGCTGGATTCCCTGGCCAGAATAAGCAAGATTGAAGCCGATTCTCTGGCTGCGGTCAGCAGACTCGGGGAACTCTCCGCAGTTATACTTGAGGCCCGGAGTCTCGGGGGGCTGGTGGATGAAACACAACCGGGGTATTGCATAGTCGTGGGCTCTTTCAAGAACAGCTCAAATGCAGAAAGACTTGCTGAAAAGCTGGCTGATAACTACGGTGCCAGGGTGAGGGCATTCAGAAACGGGATGTATGCGGTCACTGTCTGCGACTGCAGGAGTCTTGTCCGGCTTGTCGGGGCGTATGAAACGGTTTTGAACGAAAAATTCTGTCCTACTGATGTCTGGATTCTCAAAAATTAGCTTGATTTCGGCCGTACTTGCGACGGCTCTCTGCCTGGATGCCGCAGCTCAATATCGCGATTCGGCGCCCTACGAAGAATTGTTTGAAAGCGAAACGGCAGCCTCTCTCCGTCAGCATATCCGCTATCTCAGCGCCGAGTCTCTCGAGGGACGTGCCGCTGGGTCGGAAGGGGAGGCGGAAGCGGCTTCCTATATGGAGCAGATTTTCCGGGATTACGGAATAGATGTTCTGGAATTCACTTCCGGCAACAGTTTCGGCATCAACAACGGTACGGATACTCTCACTTCGCGCAATGTGGTGGGATTCATTCAGGGCAGCGACCCCGCCCTCTCCAGCCGTTACATAGTGGTCGGGGCCAGGATGGACAATCGCGGCAGCGACAGTTACACCATTGACGGTCAAACTGTTCAAAGAGTTTACAACGGTGCCAACGGCAATGCTTCCGGAATGGCTCTTCTGCTGGAATTGGGAAAGATGTTGTCCACCAATGTCTTGTCTTTGGGCCGTTCAGTCCTTCTGGTGGGTTTCGGGGCTTCCTCGCAATCCTATGCCGGGGCCTGGTACTTTCTGAACCGGCAGTTTTCGGACTCGGGTGCAATAGACGCTATGGTTAATCTCGACTGTGTGGGCACGGGTTACAACGGTTTCTATGCCTATACGGCCTCCAACAATGACCTGAATACGGTACTGAGGTCTCTCGAAGGCCAACTTCTGCCTTTGCGCCCCCAGACGGTTGCATACGAGACCTATCCTTCGGACCACCGCGCATTCTATGCCCGTGAGATTCCGAATGTGAGCTTCAGCACCGGCAAATTTGCGGAATACAATACAGAGCGCGACACTGAAAGCATAATTGATTATCCTTCAATGGAGAAGGAATTGGAGTACATCTATGCCTGTGTGGTGCGGCTATCGAAGCTGGGTTCCGCGCCTCTCTTCCACAATGCTGTCCAGACCGGCCTGAGGAAGGACTCCGAGGTCATACCTTATTATGAATGTGATGTCAAACCTTCATTCCTGAACAGCACCGACCCCCGTCAGTTCCTCACGAAATGGGTTTATGCCTATTTGAAATATCCCCGAGAGGCAGTCGAGAACGGGATTCAGGGCACCGTTATGGTCGAATTCACAATCGGGGCGGACGGAAAGGTGACTGATGCCAGGGTGGTAAGATCCGTGAGCGAGGTTCTGGATGCCGAGGCTCTCAAGGTGGTGAATGCTTCCCCTAAATGGAAACCGGGCCGGGTGAAGGGTGTGAAAGTGCCTTGTTCGATGACTCTGCCTATTGAATTCAGGCTTGAAAAATCCCGCAGGGGCAGTTTCGGCATAAATGATATTATTGTAACTAAATAACTTACTCTATATGAACACTGACTATAATTTCAGAGAAATAGAAGCCAAATGGCAGGCCTGGTGGGTGGAACATCAGACCTACAGGACCGTTGAGGATACCACGCGTCCAAAATACTATGTGCTGGATATGTTTCCTTATCCGTCTGGAGCGGGACTGCACGTGGGACATCCCCTGGGCTATATTGCAAGCGATATCTTCAGCCGTTACAAGAGACACTGCGGCTTCAATGTCCTCCATCCTATGGGATATGATGCATTCGGTCTGCCTGCTGAGCAGTATGCCATCCAGACCGGACAGCACCCTGAGAAGACGACCACCGACAATATTGCCCGTTACCGCAAGCAGCTGGACCGCATAGGTTTCTCCTACGACTGGTCCCGCGAAATCCGCACTTGCGACCCTGAATATTACAAATGGACCCAGTGGGCATTCCTCAAAATGTTCGGCTGCTGGTACGACAATGATGCGCAGAAAGCCCGTCCTATCGAAGAACTGGAAAGCGCATTTGCACAGGGCGGCAGTTCTGCGGTGAATGCAGCCTGCACCGAGCACGAGGCCTTCACGGCAGAGCAGTGGGCCGGATTCGACTCCCTCAAAAAAGAGGAAGTGCTTATGAACTACCGTATTGCATACCGTGGAGAGACTTCCGTCAACTGGTGCCCGAAGTTGGGAACCGTGCTCGCCAACGACGAGGTCAAGGAAGGTTATTCGGTTCGCGGAGGCCATCCGGTGGAGCAGAAGAAGATGACCCAGTGGCAGCTCAGGGTTTCCGCCTATGCAGGGAGGCTGCTGGACGACCTTGATGCCCTTGACTGGACCGATTCACTGAAAGATATGCAGCGCAACTGGATAGGACGCAGCCAGGGTTGCGAAATGGTGTTCAAGACAGTGAACGGAAGCGAGGAATTCGATGTTACCATCTTCACCACACGTGCCGACACGGTTTTCGGTGTCACTTTCCTGGTGCTGGCTCCGGAGAGCGACTGGGTGGAGAAACTGACTTCAGCCGACCGCAAGGCTGATGTGGAGGAATATCTCGCCCAGGTGCGCAAGAAGACTGAGCGTGAGAGAATCTCCCAGACCAGGAATGTAACCGGCGTGTTCTCAGGTTCTTATGCAATCAATCCTCTCACAGGGGACAAGGTTCCGGTGTGGATTTCTGAATATGTGCTTGCGGGTTACGGAACGGGGGCGATTATGGCGGTGCCTGCACACGACAGCCGCGACTATGCCTTTGCCAAGACTTTCAATCTGCCTATAATACCTCTTATCGAGGGTTGCGACGTGAGCAATGAAAGTTTCGATGCCAAGGACGGCATAATGTGCAATTCCGGTTTCCTCAACGGACTCACTGTGAAGGAGGCCATCCCGGCTGCCATAGACTATGTGGAGCAGCACGGACTGGGACGGCGGAAAATCAATTACCGTCTGCGCGATGCCATCTTCTCCCGTCAGAGATATTGGGGAGAGCCTTTCCCGATTTGCTACAAGGACGGCCGTGTTATTCCGATTCCTTTCGACAAACTGCCTCTGGAACTGCCTGAAATCAGCACTTTCCTGCCTACAGAGAGCGGAGAGCCGCCTCTTGCGAGGGCAGAGGGCTGGGAATATGAGGGCTGCCCTATTGAGACCTGCACAATGCCCGGCTTTGCAGGCAGCAGCGCCTATTATCTCCGCTATATGGACCCTCACAATCAGGATGCCCTGGTGAGCCGGGAAGCGGATGAATACTGGCGCAACGTGGACCTTTACATAGGAGGTACAGAGCACGCCACCGGCCACCTCATCTACTCCCGCTTCTGGAACAAGTTCCTCTATGACCTGGGCTATGTCTGCGAGAATGAGCCTTTCCGCAAGCTTATCAACCAGGGTATGATACAAGGCCGATCCAGCTTCGTGTACCGCATCATAGGCACCAACACCTTCGTTTCCTTCGGACTGAAAGACCAGTACAAGACCACAGAAATCCACGCGGACATAAGCCTGGTGAACAACGACCGTCTCGACACGGAGGCTTTCAAAAAATGGATGCCTGAATATGCTGACGCGGAGTTCATACTTGAGGACGGGGAATACATTTGCGGCAGTGCAGTGGAGAAGATGAGCAAGTCTATGTTCAACGTGGTGAATCCGGACAATGTCTGCGACACCTACGGAGCCGACACTCTTCGCCTCTACGAAATGTTCCTGGGCCCTCTGGAGCAGAGCAAGCCGTGGGACACCAAGGGAATAGACGGTGTGCACCGCTTCCTCAAGAAGGTGTGGAGGCTCTTCTTCGACCGTGACGGCCTGATACTCAATGATGAAAAGGCCAGTCCTGCGGAACTCAAGTCCCTGCACAAACTCATAGGCAAGGTGACAGCAGACATCGAGGCCTTCTCCTACAACACAGCCGTTGCAGCATTTATGATAGCCCTGAATGAACTCACCGAACTCAAATGTTCCAAGAGGGAGATTTTGGAGCCTCTGCTGGTGCTGCTCAGCCCGTTTGCTCCGCACATCGCCGAGGAACTCTGGCACGCAGCCGGCCACGAGGACACCATCACCTTTGCACAGTGGCCAGAGTATAATGAAGCTCTCACCGTTGAGGACAGTTGCACCTACGCGGTTTCCTTCAACGGCAAGACCCGCTTCACCGTCGATCTCTCCAAGGCCCTGGGCAAGGAGGAGGTCGAAGCCATCGTGCGCGAGCATTCCCTGACTGCGAAATATGTGGGTGACGGCAAAATTGTCAAGATGATTGTCGTTCCCGGAAAAATCGTGAATGTGGTTGTAAAATAACTTGTTATGAAAGCGTTGCAGAAAAACAAAGTGCTTCCGGTTCTTTGGGATTATGTGGTGCTGACTTTCGGGTCTTTTGCCTACTGTCTGGCCTGGACCTCGCTGCTGCTGCCGAACAAGATTGCCAGCGGCGGACTGACCGGTCTTTGCGCCATCATCCAGTATGCCACGACCGGGGCAATCCCTATGTCCTATTCCTTCTTCGTGCTCAACACCCTGTTGGTAATCGGTGGAACGCTGATTATGGGCAAGGGTTTCGGTTTCAGGACCATCTACGTCTATGTGATGTCCTCAATTTTCCTGCTGATACTGCCGCATTTCGACCCCTGGCTTGCCCTGCATTTGGATGAAAAGATGTTCGCGGCCCTGCTTGGAGGAGCTATGGAGGCCTTCGGCATAGGCTTCGTGCTGAACAGGGGAGGAAGTACGGGAGGAACCGACATCATTGCAGTTTGCGTGAACAAATACTGGCCTGTGTCCTTGGGCAAGGTCTATCTTTTCTCTGACCTGTTCATCATATTCACGGTGGTATTCCTGCCGGATATGACCTTTGTGGACGTGCTCTACGGTTACGTGGCAATGGTTTCATTCTCCATAGCCATAGATTTCTTCACTATGGGCCCTAAATCCACGGTGCAGATTCTGATATTCTCCCGAAATTATGAGGAAATAGCCAACAGACTGATTTCTATGGACAGGGGAGTGACTGCCCTGAATTCCGTGGGCTGGTACAGCGGAGAGGAGAGCAAGGTGCTGCTGGTCATCGTGCGCAAGGCATTTATGCAGGATGTGGTGAATCTCGTTAAGGAATTGGACCACAAGGCTTTCGTTTCCGTTTCCAATGCGTCGAGCGTGTATGGTGAAGGGTTCGAGGAAATCAAGTCAGGTCTGAAAAAGAAGATGAAGAAAGACTGATATGACAGCGAATTTCAAAAACAAGTTCTGGGTCGGGGTGAAGGAATATGCGATAATGTCGCTGGGCCTGCTGCTCTATGCCCTCGGTTGGACAATTTTCCTCTTGCCTAACAATCTTCCCGGCGGCGGAGTCTCGGGTATTTCCGCCATTATCCAATATGCAACTCAGGGTGCCATACCTATGGGCTGGAGTTATTTCGTCATCAACCTTGTGCTGGTGGTCATAGGTATTTCCATTTTGGGAAGGGGCTTCGGATGGAAGACCATCTATGCGATTATCTACACCTCCTTGCTGCTCAATCTGCTTCCAAGCCAGATTCCTGCAACTTTCATCAGGGCCTTCTCCACCGCAAACGGCCCCTTGCTCTGTACTGTGCTGGGCGGTGTGCTCTCGGGAGTAGGAATCGGGGCAAGTATGTCTCAGGGAGGCTCCAGCGGCGGAACGGACATAGTGGCGCTTTGCATCAACAAATACAAGAACATCAGTCCAGGCAAACTCATACTTATGATGGATGTGGTCATCATTTCATCTTCACTTTTATGCCCATCATTCAGGAGCGACGGTACTCAGGTGGATATGATTACCAAGCTTGCCAATGCTGCCTACGGTCTGATACTCATCACTGTCAACAGCTACACCATAGACCTCTATCTTTCCGGTTCAAAGCAGTCAGTGCAGGTGTTCATCTTTTCCAGGAAATATGAGCAGATTGCCGATGCCCTGGCCTATGATATGAAGAGGGGAGTGACCCTTTTCCATTCTATGGGATGGTACAGCAAGAAGGAAAGCAGTGTGCTGATGGTCGTGGCCCGCAAGACTGACCTGAGTCTGCTGCTGAGGTATATCAAGAGCATAGACCCGGATGCCTTCCTGTCGGTTTCCACGGTTATGGGCGTGTTCGGGCAGGGTTTTGAAGAGTACAAGGGCAAAAAAATCACCTCCAAATGAGAGGTGATTTTTTTTAGCTGAGGGAACATCCTACTCCGTAAGTTTCTTGTACTTGAAACGCTTGGGCTCGTCGGTGCCGAGGCGGCGCTTGCGGTTTTCCTCGTATTCGGAGTAACTGCCCTCGAAGAAATAGACGCTGGAGTCTCCCTCGAATGCCAGTATATGCGTGGCTATACGGTCCAGGAACCAGCGGTCGTGAGAGATGACCACTGCACATCCGGCGAAATTCTCAAGTCCTTCCTCCAGAGCCCGTATGGTGTTCACATCCACATCGTTGGTAGGCTCGTCCAGCAGAAGCACATTGCCCTCGTCCTTGAGTGTGAGAGCCAGGTGAAGCCTGTTCCTTTCACCTCCGGAAAGTATGCCGCAGAGTTTTTCCTGATCTGCTCCTGCAAAGTTGAAGCGTGAGACATAGGCCCTTGCAGGCACCTCCCGCTTGCCCAGCTTCACAAAGTCTGAATCTTGGGCAATGGTCTGATATACAGTCTTTTCCGGGTCTATGCTCTTGTGCTGCTGGTCCACATAGGCAATCTTGACGGTTTCCCCTATGCTGATGTCACCGCTGTCCGGAGTATCTATGCCCATAATGAGCCTGAATAGAGTTGTCTTTCCGGCACCGTTAGGACCGATTACACCCACAATGCCCGCAGGCGGAAGTACGAAGGAAAGATGTTCGAACAGCAGTTTGTCCCCATATGCTTTGGACACGTCGTTGAACTCAATGACCTTGTTGCCCAGCCTCGGACCGTTAGGGATATAAATTTCCAGAT
The DNA here is from genome assembly GCA_022777205.1 of Rikenellaceae bacterium. Taxonomy (GTDB): domain Bacteria; phylum Bacteroidota; class Bacteroidia; order Bacteroidales; family UBA932; genus Cryptobacteroides. The sequence goes on along the minus strand of JALFGP010000133.1, from coordinate 13,886 downwards.
TTGCCTCCTTCTCCTTCCCATCTTCAGCTGAGAGTTTCTCGTATGCTCCCAGACGGGCCTTGGACTTGGCGTGGCGGGCCTTGGGAGCCATCCTGACCCATTCCAACTCCCTTTCCAGAGTTTTGCGCCGCTTGCTCTCCTGCTTTTCTTCCATTGCCAGCCTCTTGGTCTTCTGGTCCAGCCAGGACGAATAATTACCCTTCCACGGAATGCCTTCCCCACGGTCGAGTTCCAATATCCATCCTGCCACATTGTCCAGGAAGTAACGGTCGTGGGTCACTGCAATGACAGTTCCCTTATACTGGCGAAGGTGCTCCTCCAGCCACTGTATGGACTCTGCATCGAGGTGGTTGGTTGGCTCGTCCAGAAGCAGGACATCGGGCTGCTTGAGCAGAAGGCGGCACAGAGCCACTCTGCGCCTCTCTCCACCGGACAGATTAGCCACTTTTGCATCCGCAGGCGGGCACTGGAGTGCATCCATAGCCCTTTCGAGCTTCGCATCAATTTCCCAGCCTCCGAGGTGCTCGATTTTCTCGGTCAGTTCTCCCTGTCTTTCTATCAGGGCTGTCATTTCTTCGTCGGACATCGGCTCGCAGAACTTGAGATTCACCTGTTCGTATTCCTTGAGTGCGTCCACCACTTCCTGCACACCCTCCTGCACCACTTCCAGCACAGTCTTGTCTGCATCCATCTGAGGCTCCTGCTCCAGATAGCCCACGGTGTAGCCGGGAGCCCAGACCACCTCGCCCTGATATTGTTTTTCCACTCCTGCTATAATCTTCATCAGGGTGGATTTTCCTGAACCGTTGAGACCTATGATACCAATCTTTGCTCCGTAAAAGAAAGAGAGATAGATGTCCTTGAGTATTACTTTATTGTTGTGGGGAAGGATTTTGCCGACCCCGTTCATGGAGAAAATAATCTTCTCGTCTGCCATATTCCTGAATGTTTAAGGGTGAAATGCCGGAGACAGTCCGGATTTCCCGCAAAGATACGGCAGGAAAGTCAATTCTGCAAAACTGCTTCACTGTTGTTTTTCCTGAAATTGCGCCTTACCCAGTCCGATGGATTTTCGCCAGTGTATTTTCGGAAGGCTTGGTTGTAGGAGGACTGGGTCTTGAATCCGCACATGGTAGCCATTTCCGATATCTTCAGACGGGGATTGAGCCGTGCACATTCAATTGAGTAGCGTATGCGGTAGGTGTTGACGAATTGGCAGAAATTCATTCCGCTGCATTCGCTTATGGCTCTTGATACATATATGCGGTTGGTGAAGAGCTGTTCCGCGAGTTTGGTTAAAGTGAATTCGTCATCCAGAAATGGCATCTTGTCTTCAAAGAGTTTGAGGATACGCTTGAAAATCACTGAATTCATAATGTCTTTTTGGTCGCCCTGGCCGATTCTTTCTTTAGTGTGACGGTAGCAGGCGGCCATAATCTCTTTTTCAAAATTGTTCAGCAGAACAAACGGATGCCCGGAGTCGTGGCGGATGAGAGTGAGGGCAAATAGGGCACAGGACACGGTTGTCAAACTTACATTGAAGAAGGGGCGGAGGGGTTCAATCACCGAGGTGGTCAGGCAAAAGCAGAGAATCCCGCAGGTGAGAATCATGTATATTGCATCTGAAAAGACTTCTGATATGCTCAAGCTGGCCGTGATATCCGCTGCGTTTATGAGTTTTCTGCGCATTTCCGATATGAAGAGAATCAGTATGCACAGAAGGGAAATGGTGCAGAATGCGTTCGTTGCCATAAGTTCCTGTCCGGATATGCGGGCATAGATGCTGACGGCAATGGACATTATGCCCAGAAGCAGCAGAATCAGGCTTTGATTGCGTTTGAGGCGGAAAATCAGAAGTGGAGGGATGGCTATGGCTATGTCGCAGGCCACTTTGCCTTCCAGCCCGAGGATTTCGTCAAGGACTGCAATGAGTATGGGCAGGGCTATGTATATGGCCGTTGCTGCGGGGATGCGCCTGAAGGCTGAACGGTTCCGGCCGTAGCTGGTTGCGGCAAGGGCCAGGGTGGAGATTACTGTGAGCAGGGCGGCCGGCTCACTCATTGCTGGAAATGACAGGCTTATCATACTTTGAGGGTTTTTATTACCACAAGTTCGTTTGCCTGCAAATTTATGGAGTAAAGCTATGCTTGTAAAGTAACTGAATGTTACGGTTCGCAACAATCAGTTACTTGTGGAAATCAAAAATTTTTTTATGGGCCGTGTGTGACGTGGCGGGGTAGGTTGGGGCGGGGATCAGTTGGTCATAAGGAAGGACTTCATAAAGTCGTTCAGGTCACCGTCAAGCACTGCCTGGGTGTCGGAAGTCTCGTAGCCGGTGCGCAGGTCCTTGACCATCTTGTATGGATGGAGCACATAACTCCTGATTTGTGAGCCCCATTCAATCTTCTTCTTCTGGCCCTCAAGTTCAGCCTGTTTTTCCTGGCGTTTCTTCAGTTCAAGGTCGTAGAGACGGGACTTGAGGATGCGCAGGGCATTGTTGCGGTTGTCCAGCTGGGAACGGGTCTCGGTGTTCTCTACCACAATTCCGGTGGGGATGTGCCTGACTCTCACTCCGGTCTCCACCTTGTTCACGTTCTGTCCGCCCGCACCGCTGGAACGGTAGGTGTCCCACTCCAAGTCTGCCGGGTTGATCTCGATTTCAATGGTGTCGTCCACGAGGGGATAGACAAAGACTGAGGAGAAGGTGGTCTGCCTCTTGCCCTGGGCATTGAAAGGGGAGATTCTCACGAGCCTGTGCACTCCGCTCTCAGCCTTGAGGTAACCGAAGGCGTAGTCTCCCTCCACCTGAATTGTGGTGGACTTGATGCCTGCCTCCTCGCCTTCCACCAGGTCGGTGACGGTGGTCTTGTAGCCGTTGCGTTCAGCCCAGCGCAGGTACATTCTCATAAGCATCGCACTCCAGTCGTTGGCTTCAGTTCCTCCAGCTCCTGAATTTATGGTAAGCACTGCTCCGAGAGAGTCACCTTCCTCTCCCAGCATATTCCTCAGCTCCAGTTCTTCAATTGCCTTGGCCGCTTCTGCATAGGCCTGGGCGAGTTCTTTCTCTTCTTCGCTCTCTGCACTGTCGTCCTCCCTTCCCTCAGCAGCTTCTCTGGCAAATTCATACAGCACATCCAAATCGTCTATGGACGAAGATGCCTTGTCGCAGCCGTCCACCCAGAACTTCAGGCCGGCCGTTTCCTTGAGAAAGCTTTCGGCGGCCTTGGGGTCGTTCCAGAAATCAGGTTCCGCAGCTTTCTGCTGGCGTTCTGCGACCTGAGTCCGTTTGTCTTCAACCTTTACACATTCACCCAGGACCTTGACTCTGTCCCGCAGTTCTTTAATCTGTTCTACTGAAATCATAAGTGGGTTGCATAATTCTCCCGATGCTTGCCTTGGAGGTGCATCGCTTCGTAAATTTCCTGTATTCTCTTTGTGTCGGCCACCGGGTCATCTGTGAGTTCGAACTTCTGCCCTCTGCCGATGCGCTTCGTGCCCCAGTCGAAATAGCCCAGATAGACCGGACATCCCACGGCCGTTGCAATTTTATGATATCCTGTTTTCCATCTTCCGACCTTTTTGCGGGTGCCCTCAGGAGCCAAAGCCAGATGCATCTTTTGCGCCTTGTTCATTTCGTGTACCACACTTAGCACCACCTTGGCACCATTGCTCCTGTCCACCGGCACTCCTCCGAGCTTGCGCAGCACCCATCCCAAAGGTCCCCAAAAGAATTCTTTCTTTATCATACAATAAGCCTTCCCTCCCACTGCGGTGTAGTAGAGTAGGGAAATGGGGAAGTCCCAAACACTGGTGTGAGGCACTCCGAGTATTACACACTTTTCTTCGGGAACAGGCGGATCCACCGCAGTCCAGCCCAGAGCCTTTAGTGCAAAAGCACAGAATTTCTGTGAAAATGACATAGTTTTCTGTATTAGATGTTTACGTCTTCCAATTCCACCTCGCTGCGCAAATTCCCCCTTATGAAGGTTTGACGTTCGATGGTGTTGTCTCCCATATAGAACTCCATAATCTCGGCAATGGACTCCTCGTCGCTCAAGGTCACCGGATCCAGTCTCATCGCTTCCCCTATGAAGGATTTGAACTCGTCGGAAGAAATCTCACCCAATCCTTTGAAGCGGGTGGTCTCGGAATTCTTGAGCTTTTTCAGGGCTGAGAGCTTTTCGGCGCTGTCGAAACAATAGAGGGTCTCCTTCTTGTTGCGTACCCTGAACAAAGGGGTCTGGAGTATGTACACGTGTCCGTTGCGTATGAGTTCGGGGTAGTATTTCATAAAGAAGGTCAGCACCAGCATCCTGATGTGCATTCCGTCATCATCGGCATCGGTTGCGACTATGATGCGGTTGTACCGGAGGTTGGCAATGTCGTCCTCCACTCCAAGAGCATTCAGAAGCAGGTTCAACTCCTCATTCTCAGCCACCTTCTTGCGGCTTTCCTTGTAGCAGTTGATAGGCTTTCCCCTAAGGCTGAAAACTGCTTGGGTCTGTGCGTTGCGGGCCTTGGTGATGGTTCCGGACGCGGAGTCTCCCTCGGTGATGAAAATGCTGGTGAGTTCGATCTCGTCCCTGTTCTTTTCGGTCACCTTGTCCGTAAGGTGCAGTTTGCAGTCGCGTAACTTCTTGTTGTAGATATTGTTGCGCTTGTTCTTCTCGCGTGTCTTCTTCTGTATTCCGGAAATCTCCTTGCGCTCAGTTTCGGATGCAATGATCTTCGCCTGAAGCACCGGCACAATCTCCTTGTGGATGTGCAGGTAATTGTCCAGATTGGTCTTTATGAAGTCGTTCACGAAGGCCCTGATGGTCGGACCCCTGTCTATTTTCGTGGCTCCGTTTTCGTCCTTGACCGGATTGCCTTCCTCGTCCAGGACTTCTGTCTCGTAGGTGTAGGTGGAACCGAGTTTGGTCTTGGTCTGGCCTTCGAAATTAGGCTCTTGGATTCTGATGCTTATGGCTCCGATTACTCCCTGCCTTATGTCCTCGGGCGCATAATCTTTCTTGAAGAATTCCTTGAGTGTCTTGGCTATGGCTTCTCTGAATGCCGCAAGGTGGGTGCCTCCGTCGCGAGTGTTCTGGCCGTTCACGAATGAGGCTATGTTCTCGCCGTAGTCATTGCCGTGGGTGAGGACTATCTCTATGTCTTCACCGCTCAGGTGCACAGGCGGATAAAGCGGCTCTTCGGAAAGATTGTCGTTCACAATGTCCAGCAGACCGTTTTTGGAAATGTAGGCAGTTCCGTTGAGGTTGATTGTCAGTCCCTTGTTCAGATAACAGTAGTTCTTGACCATCTTTTCGACGTATTCCATATTGAAACGGAACTTGCCGAACATATCCGGGTCCGGGGTGAAACGCACGAGGGTGCCGTTCTTTTCTTTGGTGGCAATATTCTCAGCATCAGTGACTTCTGCTTTGAGCCTGCCTCTCTCGAAACTTGCGCTCGCCATCTTCCCGTCCCTGTAGGACTCTATGTGAAAGCGCTCTGAGAGGGCATTTACGGCCTTGGTACCCACACCGTTCAGTCCCACCGATTTCTGGAAGACCTTGGTGTCGTACTTTGCACCCGTGTTCAGTTTGCTCACTGCCAAGGTGAGTTTCCCCAGCGGAATGCCTCGCCCGAAGTCCCTCACACAGACCTCTCCGTCTTCGCCGACCTTCACTATGACATTCTTGCCATAGCCCATCGCGAATTCGTCTATGCAGTTGTCAATTACCTCCTTGAGCAGCACATAGATACCGTCTCCGGCATTGCTTCCGTCCCCGAGGCGGCCTATGTACATTCCCGGCCTTTTGCGGATATGCACCACGTCCTCAAGGGTCTTGATGCTGTCTTCGTTGTAGTTTGTAACTGTTTCTGTTGCCATATTCCTTTCCTGATTTTACTGAGCCTGAGGATAGTTGTCCGGGTCGAGAGGATCCCATCCGCCTCCCGTGCCCTTGTCGTTCACGGAGAAGAAGAGTTTCATCCCCGGTTTCCAGGTGAATTTGTGGATGACGAAACTCTTGTCGGAACGCACCCCGTCAAAGGCTGCGATTGCAGTGTAGTATGTGTGTTCTTCCTCGAACTCGGTACTTGTGGTGCCGTCCCCGTAACCGTCATTCTTGTGGGCGTAGATGCCGTAGAAAACGTTGGCTGATTGCTGGGCTACCTGCTCGTTGAACATCTTGTCGAAGTATTCTCCCGGTACACGGCTTCCGGCCGCTCTGATCGTGAGACTGTCCTCCGTCGCTCCCACCCAAGGTACATCCGCCATAAGTTTCTTGCCGTCAATGCTTTTCGGATAGACATAGTCCCATTTTCCCTCGATGCGGTATTCGAATGCCATTTCTATGTCGCTTTCGGCCTTGGTCTTCACAGTCGTTATGTTCAAATCACCTATGGGCCGGTTGCTCTCCGGGTCCACTGCGAAGCTATAGAGCCAGTATTCCGTGTCGGGCCGGAGATATTTGAAATAGTGGTCCTGCTCGCCGTACTTGAGGCTGTGGTTGGCGAAGGAGGCTATGTACGGGGCACCCTGGTAGAGGAGTTCATACCTCCAGTTGATATATTCCTTGTAGGCATAGTCAAGCGCGAGGTTCATAAACTGGCTGCTGTTCTTCACGGGGTCGAAATCGGGTCTGACCGGGTCCATAGCTATGTAATAGTAGGCATCCTTGTTGGTCTTGAATGCAACCTCGCAGAAACCGCACTGTGTCTGAATCACTTCCATCTGAATTTTTACCCGCTTGACGGAAAAATTGGCTTCAGGATCACAGGCAACCGCTGCAATCAGGCTCAGGGCCGATAATATGTGTTTCGCTTTCATATATCAGTTGTCGCTGTTTTCTTTCTGTGCATTCTCAAGATAGGACTTCACGGAAAAAACGAACCTCAGGGCCGTGGCTATGTGGGTGCCGTAGTGGCCGAAGTTGTAGGTGATGTTGCCGTTTTCCCATTTGCTCCTGGCCTTTGCTGCATTGATGAAAGGCACCGTGTCGTCGTCTATGGAATGAATCATATAGACAGGGGCTTTAGGAGTCCAGTTGTAGGACAGCAGGGAATTTTCGCTCATAGCCTGATAGAGCCTTGCCACCGGTTCGCTGGTCGGGTCCATACCCATATCGGTGAGCAGGTCGGAAGTGGTCGTGGTGCCTATGAGGGCGTTCATTTGTGCGGTGGAGTATTTCTTGGAATTTATCCATTCGTCCATTTTCTCATAGAGCCAAGGTTCCAGTATTTCCCGGGGGTCGATGTCCAGATTGTTGCCCCTTATCATACCTTGGATGACCATAGGCACGGCGCAGCAGATGCTGGCGTGGTTGGTGGTGATGAAGTTGTTGTAGGTCTCCCGCACATCGTACGGACCTCCTCCGGCAAAGACGCAGCGGACTGTTGTCTTGAATTCCGGAATCATATCGCTTTGGTCGAAGCCGTTGGTCTCGAGGAACCAGTCAAAACCCATTGCTGTGGCACCTCCCTGGGAATAGCCCATAATGTAGATGTCATCGAATTCCGGTGCGTATTCCGTGTTTGCAAGCATCTTTCTGACAGCGAGATACATCATCCACACATCGAATGCGGTCTGTTCGAGCATAAGGTATGGATGTATCCTGTCCGCCGTCACTCCGTAGCCGCAGTAATCGGGGCAGATCAGCGCGTACCCGAGGCTGCAGAGCACTCCCTCCAGCGGAAAGCAGTTTGAAGGGGCTTCGGCATTGGAGCCTATGGTCCAATGGCAGGAAACTATATACCTTTTCGGCTTGCGGTTTTTGGGCAGGAGCACTTTCCCGGAGAGTTTTATTTCCTCATAGCCGTCGCTACTGTCGAAGGATGAATAAACCCCGGCGATTTCCAGCACCTTGCTCTGGTTGCCGTATTCCAGCAAGTCTGCGAGAAGGACATTGGCCGTAACTGATGTGGCTTTCGTAACTCCTTCTTCTGTGGGTATATAACAATCGTCAGGGAGGCCTTTTGAGAGGTCGGTGTCCCCAATGGAAGTGATTTGGAACAGGCTCTGGTCGGCTGCGCTGAGGTTGAAATCGGCAGTCAGCACCTTCTCCCTCGTGCAGGAAACAAGGGCGGCCAGACTCAGGCTCAGTAATATATATTTTCTCATAATCATCAGAATTTATACGAAACTCCAAGGTCTATCATTTTGGAGAAAGCCATAAAGATGGTGTTCTTGTCTTTGAGTGAAGTGAGGCCGCCGAGCTCCAGACTCACGCCCCAGTTTCCGACAGTGTATTCCAGAGAAACGAGCCTCAGGTCCACGGCAAGTCCGGGCACGATTTTTTTGCCCCGGGGGTCTTTTTCCGTGCCTCCATTGATGTTTACTCCCACTCCGAGTCCGGTGTACATTCCTATGCTCATATTTTCTGCAACCGGGACGGTGAACCAGTCGAAGCGCACTGTGGGCATTATGGTGAGGTTGGCGAAGATGCGGTTCTTGGTGCGGGAAACTTCAACTCCGGCACCGTTGCGTGTCACATCGTCCCACAGGCAGGCGCTGCCGTCGATGAGGGCTCCCAAACTGAACCATGAGTTGACTCTCCATTGGTATTCGGCAGCCCAGTGCATGGTGTAGCGGTAATGCTCCTTGTAGGTCTCCCTGTAGGATTCGGGCATAGTGTTGACGATTTTCTGCGGATTCTGCCAGATGAGGCTTTCAAAAAACTGATCCCCCACAGACAGCCTGAGGCTGTGTCCTGTGCGGAGCGTGTCTGGTTCCCGTGCCGATGCTGTCAGGCTCAGAAAAAGGGTCGCCGCCATCAGAATGCTTAAGCGGAATTTGCAGGGTAGTGTTGCCATAAAAATCTAATTTCTTATTGTCGTGACAATCCTGCAAATGTACGAAAACTTATGGCATTTCCCAAGCGGAAACTATGCGGGATCTACATCTGCGGCTATGTTTCCTGCATATTTTTCCTCCTTGCAGAAACTGTCCAGCATATTTTTCAGTTTTTCCTTGTTGGAGTGAAGGAATGAATCTCTCGGAAGAGTCACCCTGATTGTGCGCAGATACTCGTCTTTGACCTTGTCCACCGCCGGGGCGAATGCAGCGCTCACCTGCACTCCCTTGCCGGGAAAAATGCCTTCGCTGCGGAGCATGAGTGACAGTTTGGAGGACAGGCGGGTGATGCGTGCGAGGTTGCGGTCTTTGAAAAGCAGGTTGATGATGCGGGTGTAGGGCGGGTAGTCGAAATCCTTCCTTTCCTGCATAAGAGAGCTTTTCTGGAGCTGGGGTTCTCCGCTGACGAGCATTTTGTAAACGGGGTGGTCGGGCTGAGCTGTCTGAATTGCAAATATGCCCTTCTGGCCCCTGCGGGCGCATCTTCCCCGGAATTGTTCGAGCAGTTGGACAGCCTTTTCGTCAGCCCTGAAATCCTGCTGCCCCAAAAGGGAATCCGCCCCAAGCACGGCCACCAGTCTGAGCTTGTCGAAATCGAAGCCCTTGGTGAGCATCTGGGTACCTACGAGTATGTCCGTTTCGCCTGCCGAGAATTTTCTCAGCACTTCCTTCAGCCTTGCCAGACCTGCGCTCACTTCGGAATCCAACCTGTCCACTCTCAGTTCCGGGAAAATGGAAGCGATTTCCTCCTCAATCTTTTCTGTACCAGCCCCTAAAGTGGTGAGCAGTCCGTTGCAGCTCCCGCCTTCCGGTCCGGGGTGGGGAATGTGGTCCGACCAGTGAGCGGAGTAGCCGCAGTGGTTGCATACCAGTCTGCCTCCCGATTTGCTGTAGGTAAGGCTTACATTGCAGCGTGGACATTTGAGTATGTGGCCGCAGAGACTGCACTGTATGGCAGTTGCATAGGCTTTCCTGCCCCTCAGCACCATCACTTGACCGCCTTCGGATATGGTCTGTTTGATGAGGGCTATGAGTTCGCGGGATATGGAACCGACCATTCCGTTGCGGCGCTTTTCCCGTTTGGTGTCTATGATTATGGTCTCGGTGTCTGATTGCCCGTGGTAGGGTTTGTCCAGGTGAATCTCGGCGTACCTTCCCGTGGCACAGTTGTAGGTGCTTTCAAATGAGGGGGTTGCGGAACCTGTGACTATGGGACAGCCGTGGATGGAGGCAAGCAGGGCGGCAGTGTCGCGTCCGTTGTAGCGGGGAGCGGGGGAGTCCTGCTTATAGGAACGGTCGTGTTCTTCGTCCACAATGACGAGTCCGAGTTGCCTGAATGGCAGGAAAACCGCCGACCTGGTGCCGAGGACTATCCAGCCGTCAGACTGCCGCAGTTTGTCGCATACTTTTTCTTTGGCCGCTGTCGTGATACCGGAATGGAAACACAGGAGTTTGTCTCCGAAATAGCGTCTGAGGCGTTCCTCCAGTTGGCGGCTCAGGGCTATTTCCGGCACCAGGTAGAGCACGCTGCAGGGGGATTCCGGCTCTGCAACTCCTCCGATGGCCCCGCCTTCTATGGCCCCGTATCCTAAGGCTTCCAGGGCCAGTTTAATGTATATTTCAGTTTTTCCGGCCCCTGTGACTCCGTTCAGCAACACCGGTTTGCCGGCATCGAAGGCCTTGCGGATTTCATTATAGGCCCTCTCCTGATCCTCGGACAATTCCGGTCCCTTGCTTATGTTTTCACCCGGAACATCCTCCTTTTTCCGCCTTTTCGATATCACGGCTTTTTCTTCCTTTTGAGTGCGCAGACCCGGGTAGGCGGCCTTGTACACTTCGCCCACCGTGCACATATAATACGATGCTACTGCTCTCCAGAGTCTTATTTCATTTTCCGACACCTTCGGCAATGCGGACGGGGCTTCGATGGGGTTCACTTTAATGGGCTTGTCTCCTGTCATTACCTCTGCCTGCCGTGGAAAGCCGCTGACCACCCCAATATACTTCTTTCCGGCAAACAGTACCTCCACCCGGGAGCCCTTTTCCAGCGCATATTCCTCATTTGCGCTGTAATATGGTTCCCAGTCCAGTTTGAGGGGAAGAATCACCGATATGAGCATCTGTCCAGTCATTTCGCAACCGTACTTGAATGTTTCAAAACAAGGCTCCGCAAAGGTAGGATTTAATTGGAAAATTACCTACCTTTGTCAAGATTGAATCTTCCGAAATGTGGTACCGCCCCAGAGGAAGTTGGTTTGTATATCCACATAAATGATAACTAATATGTTAAACGACAAAGATTTGAAACAGATTGAGGCACGCGGTGCATCCGCTGCCACAGTCAGGGCACAGGTGGAACGCTTCAAGACAGGCTTCCCTTGGATGAACATAGAAGGTCCGGCAGTCCCGGGACACGGAATCCAGGTGCTGGACGAAAAACAGTTGGAAGAGGCTTCGGCCTATGTGGAAACGGCTCAGGTGAACGGCAAATGCAAATTCGTACCGGCATCCGGAGCCGCTTCCCGTATGTTCAAGGACCTTTTCAGCGGACTTGAGAAACTTTCTGCGGGTGAGGCTATTGCTGATGATTCACCGGCTGCGAAATTCGTGGCTGCAATCGAAAAGTTTGCCTTCTATGACGAATCTTTGTTCGGCAAACCTGAAAACACTTCGGCAAGCCGTCGCGACATTCTTGCCAAGACCCTTACCGACGAGGGCCTGGGCTATGGGGCCAAGCCTAAGGGCGTGCTGAAATTCCACAAATATGAGGGCGAAACCAGAACTGCATTTGCGGAGCATCTTGTTGAGGCTCAGAACTATATGAGGAATGCTGACGGCAGCGCCAATCTCGTGGTGACTGTTTCTCCGGAGCATAGGGCACTTTTCGAAGCTGCTCTTGAAGAGGTTAAGTCTCTGTATGAGGAGCGTTATGGAGTGAAGTATTCCGTGGAGTTCACATATCAGGACAAAGCAACTGACACCGTTGCAGTTACACCTGAGAATGAGCCTTTCCGCACAGAGACCGGGGAATTGCTTTTCCGTCCTGCCGGACACGGCGCGCTCATCCACAATCTCAACGCTCTTTCCGACGAGTTGGTTTCTATCAAAAATATCGACAATGTGGCTGTGGAGAGGCTTCTCCCGATTACCGCGAAATACAAGAAAGCCCTTATGGGCAAGGCTCTCGAGTTGAGGGACACCATTTTCGGCTATCTCCATCTGCTTGACAGGATGTTCCCTGTGGATGTGTACAAGGACATTAAGATTCCTGGCTACAACAATACTGTGGGCGACCTGGACGTTTATAATTCAGAGGAGTGCAGAACTCTTTGCGAGGACATCGAATCCTTCCTTGCGGAGCAGCTTTGCATCACTTTGCCTGCGGCTTCCAACACCGTAGAGAGAGTGGCGCAGTTGCGTAAGGTGCTCGACAGACCTATACGTGTCTGCGGTATGGTGAAGAACCTCGGTGAGCCGGGCGGCGGTCCATTCATAATCAGGGAAAAGGACGGCAGCACTTCCCTCCAGATTCTGGAAGGCGTTCAGATCAATCCTTCAGATGCAAATGCTGTTGCCTGCCTCAAGGCTGCTACCCATTTCAATCCTGTGGACCTTGTCTGCTGCCTTCACAATTACAAGGGCGAGAAATTCGACCTGCTCCAGTATGTGGATGAAGAGGCAGGATTCATCAGTTCAAAGAGTTACAAGGGACGCGAACTCAAGGCTCTCGAACTTCCGGGTCTGTGGAACGGTTCTATGAGCAGGTGGAACACTATGTTCGTGGAGGTTCCTGTGGAAACATTCAATCCGGTGAAAGTGGTGCTCGACCTTCTCCGTCCTGCCCATATTGCATAATCCCGGTATCATAAAATTCAAGATATGTTCAAGATTGTAAAGAAAGAAATGATGACTCCGACTATCTGCAGGATGGTCGTTGAGGCTCCGAGACTTGCGGCATCTGCGCTCCCGGGGCAGTTCCTGATTATCAGGGCAGATGAACAGAGTGAAAGGATTCCTCTGACAATCAGCGATTTTGATGCTGAGGCAGGGACCGTTACCATAGTCACTCAAAAAATCGGAGCATCCACCTCGGAAATTTGTTCATATAATGAGGGCGACTGCTTCGCTGACGTGGTGGGGCCTCTCGGCAACCCTTCCGATTTCGTGACTATGAGCGATGAGGAACTCTCCGGCAAGGCCTATGTCTTCATAGCCGGCGGAGTGGGCACTGCTCCTGTATATCCTCAGGTGAAATGGCTGAGGGAAAAAGGAGCCAAGGTGGATGTCATCATCGGAGCCAAGACAAAGGATCTTATTATATATAGGGAGGAAATGGAGGCAGTCTGCGACAATCTCTACCTCTGCACAGATGACGGTTCGGAAGGCTTCCACGGACTTGTGACAGGGCTGCTCGAAAAACTCGTCACTGAGGATGGGAAGCAGTACAATCAGGCTGTGGCCATAGGTCCTATGATTATGATGAAGTTCGCCACCCTCACCTGCAAGAAGCTGAATCTGCCGGTGATTGTGAGCCTCAATACCCTGATGGTGGATGGCACGGGAATGTGCGGAGCCTGCAGGGTGACTGTCGGGGGCAAGGTGCGTTTCGCTTGCGTGGAAGGCCCTGAATTCGACGGTTGGCAGGTGGACTTCGACGAGGCTATGCGCCGTCAGAGGATGTACAATACTGAAGAGAAAGAGGCTGCCGAGCATCACGTATGCCGTATTGGCCGCGGAAAATAATAAGGAGAACGAATATGGCAAACAGAATACCAAGGGTCGCTGCCAGGGCGCAGGACCCGAAAGTCAGAGCAACAAATTTTGAAGAGGTATCTTATGGCTATAATGCCGAAGAGGCACAGCTGGAGGCTTCGAGATGTCTCAACTGCAAAAATCCTCGCTGCGTGGGTGCCTGTCCTGTGAACGTGAAGATTCCCCAGTTCATCTCCAAGGTGGCTGCCGGGGATTTCGCCGGAGCGGCAGCAGTGATTGCCGAGGATTCATCCCTGCCTGCAATCTGCGGAAGGGTATGTCCTCAGGAGAATCA
>JALFGP010000122.1 GCA_022777205.1 Rikenellaceae bacterium | reverse complement strand
CTTATGGACTACTACGTTCAATTGCACAGAGTGTAAGGAACCGCCGTATGCCGAACGGCACGTACGGTGGTGTGAGAGGTCGGAAAACGAAAGTAGGAAGAAAACTTTCGTTTTCCTCCTACTCGATTTCTAGACATTACTATAACGTTGCTATAATAGTGCTACGAAAGTAATGATATAGTCACTAAATACTGTCATTTTTTCACCAGTACCTTCCAATAGCCACTCTTATTGGATCCGACTCTTTTTATTATCCCTTTCTTCTGAAGATTACTAATATGCAATTTGACCGTATCTTCAGATTTATCTATTAGTAGTGCTATTTCTGCCCTTTTTACGTGTGGTTTCGATACTAGAATATCAAGAATGGCCTGTGCAGTTTTGCCTATAGGTTTTCTTGTTTCAGAATTTATCGGGTAGGTTTTCTGGGTAGTTTCTTGATTTATCGGGTAGGTTTTCTGGGTAGTTTTTTGATTTATCGGGTAGGTTTTTGCGATAATAATCTCATCCTCCGGCCGGTATTCAGGTTCCGGCCGTCTAGAATCGGCAAAACTCTCAAGAGCAGCCCTGTCCATCCCATAATTCACATTCGGAATAGTGGTGAAGAAGAAAGTTCTGCTGGAACGGAAGAATGGCTTCTGATTTTCTTTGTAAGTCGGAAGAATTGATGTCGCTTCAATTATTTTTCTCAAACCACTGCCACGTTTTTCCATATATTTCAATTGGGAAAACACTTCCGCTATTACCGGATTACGCCTGTATGAAACAGTGGCAGAGGGATCAACCCGTTGTAAATCAGAAGACTCCTTGATGCCTCCAGGAGAAGTCGTCTCAATCCTGTCATCATATACATTAATTGCGACCTCAGCTCCAAGTTCTGTGTAGTCCCTATGAATCAAGTGGTTTACGCACATTTCTTCGATGGCCCGCTCAGAGTATTCAGGTAAATTGAGCCTGTAATCAGGAAGTTTGAACCAAGGTACAGCGGTATTAGCCTTTATAAAGGCCTTGCAATCTCTCAGGTTCATTAAAATATTGCCGTAGAACTCCGCATCGTTGATGGTATCGCCCTTGTCAAGTCCTGCCCAGCGGGTGCAGAAAACTCGGGATTGTTTTATTGGGCAGGCATCTGCAAACAAGAGTCCGGCATTGGTGAGGAACCCCTCTGCTGTCACCAGGCCGAAAGACTCCAACAAACTTTCTTCCCATCTTCCCCCAGAGCGTTCATTGAATTCCCTTTCAAGAAATGTAAATGTATGTTTGCTTCTTTCTACCGTTGTTGCCAAAGAATCCCAGCTCATATTGCTGCCCTTCAGCACCAGATTGAACAACTGATGGGAAGTGGCGGGAATGCTTTCGTTGCCAGAACGGATGTATGCCATCTTGCGACCATCTATATTGACATAATACGGAGTCTGCCTACCTGCAGCTACATTCAGGTCCAAAAATATCTTTTCGTTTTTGCCTTTCTGAGGATTAATGGAGAACACGGGAATGGGATCCAGATATGCGTTGATTGCTTCACTGATAAACTCTGCATCAGACTGGGCATCAGAAAGTCCAAGTACCTGCCCATCATTGTCAATGCCGAAATATAAAGAACCTCCAGTCGTATTTGCGAAAGCACTGACCGTCTTTAGCCAGGAGTTTTTCTTCTTCCTGTCAAGTTCCCTCTTGAAATCATATGTCGTGCACTCGGCTACAAATCTGTTATCAATGGTCTTCATATCTCAAATATCAAAGTGCAAAGGTATCAAATAATATGGATTGAGGCCAAAAGTTCTATTGAAAGAAGACAACTGTATTTACAAAAACAGCGGAGAATTCTCCCCGCTGATTGATTCTATTCGTCGTCCTCGCCTTCAGGATTCATAATGCCACGATAGTATTCCTTCTCATCTTCATCCTGATAGAAACTGTCAGTGAGAACATCGTGCTGATCGGCCACTTCCTGCACTTCATCCATTACTCTTTTGGCTAAAGACTTCATCCTGTTATTTGTATAATATTCATTCATCTCACAATCGACAAAGATGTCGTGAGCTGATTCATACATTTCATTCAACTCATCCTTGAGTTCCTCTCGGTCAATTTCTTCCGTCTCAAGCAGAGATAACGCTTCAAGGCGGGATAGGTAGGATTTTAATTGTTGTTCACTCATATTCGTAAATTCTGTAAAAACTATTCTGTTGCATATTCTATAGTCCACCCGTCTGGGATGCCATCAGCCGTTAACTGAGAATATTTATTTTGTACGAAGGTGCCTACCGGTGCGACACCTACTAACCATGAATCAAATTGACTCAAACAATGTTGTTTTCTCCTGATATAAAGAGCCTTAACATAATTCAAATTGGAGCATCCCGTAAACATATTACTATAACACCTGCTAGGCAAGTCGGTAGCTGGCAATTCAGGCGCTTTAGTTAATGATGTACACCCGCTAAACATACCAAAGTAGCAATCATCGGCTAACTCAGTAGCCGGCAATTCCGGTGCTGAAGTTAGGGATTTACAATCTTTGAACATATTCTTATAGCACCCTGTTTTTAGTTGAGTTGCAGGAAGTATGCTCGGGATTTGAGTTAAGGAAGTACACCCGCTAAACATGTTATAATAACAATTCTCACCGATTATTTCTGTTGCTGGTAATTCAGGTGCTTCAGTTAGGGATGTACAACCTTCAAACATTGAATTATAACAATTACCATATACTCTATGTGCACATAGTTCTGGAGCTTTAACTAATGACGTGCAATATGAAAACATACCCTCACAACTTGCACCTCCTGTATCAATAAAGTTAAGTTTCGGTGCTTCAGATAACGAACAGCAAGAACCAAACATATATTGATAACAATACTTAGGGAGGGATTTTGCAGGCAGTACTTCTGGAGCTTTTATTAATGATGAACATGCTCTAAACATTTCACTATAGCAGTGTGGCGCAAGTTTTGTTGCAGGAAGTTCTGGAGCCTGGGTTAACGAAACACATCCTTCAAACATACTCCAATAGCAGTACTCAAATAATTCGGTTGCCTTGAGTTCCGCAGGAGCGGATTGTAGCGATATGCATTGACTAAACATACAACAACAACTTAATCTACCTGCACTTTTTAAGTTAGGGAAGTCAGGCGCTTTGGTTAACGATTTACACCAACAAAACATCCCAGAACAACTCTCTTCTTTCAATATTATTGCAGAGATAAATTGGGGTGGTTCAACTAATGATGTACATTCGCGAAACATGTCTTTACAACAGTATTCGGCATAATATTCTGCTGATAAATCTGGCGCTTTTGTCAATGATGTACACTCCATAAACATTTCCGAATAGCAGTATTCTGCTAGTCTTTGTGCTGGTAAATGTTTTGGAGCTTGAGTTAATGATGTACAGCCCTTAAACATATCATAATAACAATAATCTGAGAGTTCTGTTGCAGGCAAATCCGGTGCTTGAACCAAAGAGGAGCAATTTTCAAACATACCTGCATAGCAAAATGTTTCCAAACGTATTGCTGGTAATTCAGGTGCTTGGGCTAAAGAATCACATCCTTCAAACATACAACAATAACACCTATCAGCGAGTAAAGTCGCCGGTAATTTCGGGGCTTGAGTTAAAGATTTACATCCACGAAACATGGAATAATAGCAAGAATTCGAGAGTTCTGTTGCGGGTAAGTCCGGTGCAGTTAACAATTTGTCACAATTGCAGAATAACGAACTAAAACACGACTCCGGAACATAATTCAATTCTTGTTGATAGTTCAACAAGTACATTAGATTGCCAGAGCATTCAATCAAGTCCCCATCCATTGTGAATCTTATATTCTTAAATGTGTCATTGATACCACGAAGGAATAATGGAGACTCAGTTGAAAACTCTAGTGTGGTGCCAGCAATGTATTTATTCCAGGTAATACCATCTAATGAATACTCTACATAAGTTTTATCAGTATATCCCTCTCCCGACAATGCCAATGAACTATTTCCCTTTGATTTGAAGGATATATTCCTTTCCTTGAATTCCAATCCCTTATCTTGTTCAGTCAATCTGGTAAACGTGGATCGAACGATGTCGGAATGTGAGTCAATAATTCTTTCCCCCGTTTGGAACGATGAACTCAAATACTTGACTGTTATCCCTTTAGAAAAACGAACAGGAGGTATTACTGCATAATAATACTGCCCGACCTTAAAAGTCCCATTATTTGGTGCTTTCACACGTATTTCATCTCTGCCACCAGTAATACCACTCCATGATGATAATTCCGGCAATCCATCATCATTGAACTTAATCTTAAGAGTACCTGAAATCATAGATCCATCGTTGTTCTTGAAAACAACTTCTGTGATCCCTTCATTTGCAACGGAAAATTTAATTCCTCCACAAATATTCTTGAAGGTCATCGAGTTTGTGTTGGACTTAGCTACACTTATAAATAAATCCTCATCAAAGGTGCCTTCTTTTGCCACCTGTTCTGAAGGAAGAACCACTTTGAGATAGCTACCATAGCAATTTGTTGACTCACTATATGGATACACAGCCCAATATGTTGATGATCCATTCATTTCAATATTGTCGGAAGAAATGAACGTGGTGCTTGACGCATTGGCTTCGTTGGTTGAAACGAATCTGTATCCTCCGTTTGTTCCGCTATCAACAAATAAGCTGATCTCATCACCTTTAGTCCAAACTATTGAGTTGTCGCTCTGAAGTTCTGTCTTGGTCGACTGTAAGTCTTCTCTGCTGGCATATATGACAAATCTGTCATCAAGATTGTTGATTTCATTTTCTTGTATGCAACCGATAATCGAGATACAAATGGTTGCAATAGTACCTATGTAATTTATCTTTTTCATAAGCGTTACCATTCTTTTTCTCCTACACCTTCGTGATTCCCATTCCAGTTCTTGGCCTCTACAGTCACCTGACAGGTTGCAGTTTTGCTGCCATCGTCGGTTGTAACCGTGATTGTTGCAGTTCCGGCTTTAAGGGCTGTAACTTTGCCGTTGCTGATCGTTGCGATTGATTCATCTGAACTCTTCCAGCTGACATTCTTGTTTGTGGCGTTGGAAGGAGAGACCGTTGCCGTCAATGTTTCGCTGTCGCCTTCTGTCAGGGTGATGCTCGTCTTGTCAAGGCTCACGCTCTCCACATCGTACACCATTGCATTCACCGTCACCTGGCAGGTCGCAGTCTTGCCACCGTCTTCAGTTGTAACCGTGATTGTGGCGGTGCCGGCTTTAAGAGCTGTAACCTTGCCGTTGCTGACCGTCGCGACTGATTCATCAGAACTCTTCCAGCTGACATTCTTGTTTGTTGCGTTGGAAGGATATACCGTTGCAGTCAATGTTTGGCTGTCGCCTTCTGTCAGAGTGATGCTGGTCTTGTCAAGGCTCACGCTCTCCACGTCGTACACCTTTGCACTCACCGTCACTTGACAGGCTGCAGTCTTGCCGCCATCTTCAGTCGTCACGGTGATTGTGGCTGTTCCGGCTTTGAGGGCAGTTACCTTGCCGTTGTTGACCGTTGCTATTGATTCATCTGAACTCTTCCAGCTAACATTCTTGTTTGTGGCGTTGGAAGGAGAGACTGTTGCAGTCAATGTTTCGCTGTCGCCTTCTGTCAGGGTGATGCTCGTCTTGTCAAGGCTCACGCTCTCCACATTATACACCTTTGCGTTCACCGTCACTTGGCAGGTCGCGGTCTTGCCGCCGTCTTCAGTTGTAACCGTGATTGTGGCAGTGCCGGCTTTAAGGGCTGTTACCTGTCCGTTGCTAACCGTTGCGACTGATTCATCTGAACTCTTCCAGCTGACTTTTTTATTCGTGGCGTTGGCCGGATATACCGTTGCAGTCAAGGTTTCGCTGTCGCCTTCTGTCAGGGTGATGCTCGTCTTGTCGAGGCTTACACTCTCTACGTTATATACCTTTGCATTCACCGTAACCTGACAGATCGCAGTCTTGCCGCCGTCGTCGGTGGTCACGGTAATTGTGGCTGTTCCAACTTTGAGGGCAGTTACCTTGCCGTTGTTGACCGTTGCTATTGATTCATCTG
Organism: Rikenellaceae bacterium; assembly: GCA_022777205.1. Taxonomy (GTDB): domain Bacteria; phylum Bacteroidota; class Bacteroidia; order Bacteroidales; family UBA932; genus Cryptobacteroides. The sequence goes on along the minus strand of JALFGP010000122.1, from coordinate 1,681 downwards.
AACTCTTCCAGCTAACATTCTTGTTCGAGGCATTGTCTGGATATACCGTGACAGTCAAGGTTTCGCTATCGCCCTCAGTCAGCGTGATGCTGGTCTTATCGAGGCTTACTCTCTCCACGTTGTACACTCTTGTATTCACCGTAACCTGACAGGTCGAAGTCTTGCCACCGTCGTCAGATTTGGCCTTTATTGTGGTTTTACCTGGTTTCAAAGCTGTAACCTTGCCATTGTCAACAGACGCTATGGAACCATCAGTAGAAATCCATATTACTTTCTTGTTCGTGGCGTTGGATGGCGATACCGTTGCTATCAATGTTTCGCTGTCGCCTTCAACTAATGAAATGGACTCGGAGCTAAGAGTGATATTTGTAACATTCACTGTTTCTGGCTCCTTTTGACAAGATAGTATTGCCAAAAGAATCAATGATAAAGGTAATATCTTTCTCATATAGAGTAACATTTGATAATAGTCTGAATCACTTTTTCCCAATGATTAATTTTCCAAAACCTTCCATGGTAATGAAATGTACTGTATAACTGTTGAATATTTGCATCTGAAATAGGAACTTGACAGATATACTCGGCTGGGAAGATGTGTCCATAATCACCTTGGTCTGACGATATTTCAAACCTGTATCCAGTCGACCAATCTTCCGTAGCCCTGGCAATGGTTATAGAACCCCATTCGGGGATTCTTGGAATCAGAAGGATGTCATCCTTTTTCACATTCAACATTCTAAGGTTCCTGAGCGCACCTTTGTCAATTGTTTTCAGTCTTAAATTCTGCCCTTCTTCATAGCCCCAACCCTGCCGGAGGCGTCCTTGCTGCAACTCTGCATAAAAGAAATCAGGATAATCCGTGTTGATTCGATATCCCCAATAACTGGTATCAGCCATATCATTGAATACTTCATCCGGCAACTGCCCAAATCCGAACGGATACAAAAAAAAGACGTGGGAGTTTTACTCTTGCTCATCCCCAATGCAGGCCTTGGCGAGCCTATCAGAAGGATAAGCAACGCAGCTAGCCCACGTCAGGGATGATATGAATAAACTCCACGCCCGAAAGCATGGCGATTCAAACGTCATCACAAGTGGACGTCCCCGTTGCCGTATCTTCTTCTGATTGTCTCAAACCGCCAAGTTTGCATTGAGAAGATAAACGTCAAGTAACGTCTTAATATGTCTGCCCACCCAACCCTGCTTCCAAACCAAAGGACCTCAGTCATTGAAATCCAAAAGCCTAGAAATGCGGGCTAGCCAAGCACGACAAAATTACAAATAATTATGAGAACAACAAACCATTATATGGCTCATCTTGAATTGCCACACAGAGTTGTTTCATATTCGTCAATTTAATCTGGAACTTTCCTACAATTTTCCTACAAAGTGTAGAAAATAATGGATAGTATTGGAAACGGTTATTCCTAAATATTACTGATAATCAATAGATTATAGAAGGATATTGCCATTATTTTACATATAACGGTCCGCTAGGCACCTCAAGAAATGCCTCTGGAGATACTCCAGGGGCATTTTCTAGTTCGCCCAGCACGAACGTACTCTAACGGGCGCAAGTCCCCAAACCGCCCTGATAGTGGGAAGGTTACAGTCAAAGGCAAGGGTGTCCATCGTGAGGTGGAATCTGAAGGAAGCCGGCGGCAAACGGTTGGCCCGATGA
>JALFGP010000108.1 GCA_022777205.1 Rikenellaceae bacterium | reverse complement strand
GCACCTATTTCCTGCGCAATGGTGGCTGAATGTGCTGCTTGGGCTGCTGACCAGGGCAAAACACTTTACCAGCTTCTCCAGGACATATACGCCGAGTTCGGCTACTACAAGGAGGGTCTGGTGAGCCTCGTTCGTGAAGGAAAGGCCGGAGCTGAAGAAATCGCTGCCATAATGGTGGATATGCGGAACAATCCTCCTAAGGAATTGGCCGGGACAGCAGTGGTAAAGGTGGTGGATTATCTCAAACCGGAGGAAACAGGTCTGCCTTCTTCAAATGTTCTCCAGTTCTATTCTGCTGAGGGTGACGTTGTTTCTGTGCGTCCTTCAGGAACTGAGCCTAAGATCAAGTTCTATTTCGGAGCACACGGCAGTGATGCCGATGCTAAGATTGCAAAGATGAAGGAGCAGTTCGGACTTTAGAGTTTGAATCAATGACGAATCTCTTGCTTCCAGATGCAGAAACGGCTCGGCAGCTGGTGTTCTTCCTTGCAATGGAGGAATACGCCGCCGACCATCTGTCTTCCATTGCCCCGGAAGGGGCATTCTTTATCTGGCAGGTTGACCCCACGGTGATTTTCGGACGCAACCAGGATATGAAGGCGGAAGTGGATGTGGAATTCTGCAAGTCCAAAGATATTGCAATGTACCGTCGCAAAAGCGGTGGAGGTTGCGTTTTTGCGGACAGAGGGAACATAATGATTTCGTACATAAAGCCTTGTACCGATGTATCGGTGCTTTTTTCTGAATTCCTCGGCCGTCTCGCGGCATTTCTGCGCCATCTCGGTATCGATGCTCAGGTATCCGGGCGCAATGATGTGCTGGTGGATGGCAGGAAGGTTTCCGGAAATGCCTTTTCCCTACGTCCATCAGGCAACGGGATAGTGCACGGTACTTTCCTCTACAATCTGGATTTCGACACGATGTCACGGGCCCTCACTCCGTCCAGGGTAAAACTTGAAAGCAAGGGGGTGCATTCTGTGAGCCAGAGAGTTATGAATCTCAAGCCGCTTTTGGATGCTGCCGGTTTGGGGCTGGAGGAACTGAAGGCGGAACTTGTGAACTGGTTTTGCGATGCATCCGTAACTCTGGACCCGGCCCAACTTGAGGCTGTGTCCGCAATAGAAAAAGAATACCTGGACCCGTCATTCATAGCCGGACGTATCGGTGTTTCGGATGACAGTCTGTAGTCAGATGAAAGAAATGGAAGAGAAAAAGACCTGTCTGTACAACAGTCACGTTGCACTCGGTGCCCAGATGAGCCCTTTCGGGGGCTTCATAATGCCGATTCAGTACAGCTCAATCGAAGACGAGCATAGGGCAGTAAGGACTGCTGTCGGGATGTTCGACGTGTCTCATATGGGCGAAATCCTGGTTTCCGGCAAGGATGCGGAACGTTTTGTGAACCATATCTTTACAAATGATGTCACAAACTTGCCCCACGGAGGTGTCATATATGGAATGATGCTCAGGCCTGACGGCGGCACGGTGGATGACCTCATAGTCTATCGCCAGTTTCCGGAGAACGACACGGATTACCTGCTGGTGGTTAATGCAGCAAATATTGAAAAGGACTTTGACTGGATGAAGGCCAATGCGGACGGGTTTGAAGTAGTCCTCGACAATGTTTCCGGCCAATGGGGAGAGATTGCTGTTCAAGGGCCCGAGGCTCAGACAATTATATCTTCGTTTCCGGAATTCGCCTCAGCTGTGGACGAGTCCTTCTACACTTTCAGATATTTTACTTATGAGTCTGAACCTGTAATCATCAGCCGTACCGGCTACACGGGAGAGGACGGTTTTGAAATCTACGCCAGTGAGGAACTGACAGTAAAATTGTGGGCCAAGCTCCTGGAAATGGGGGTGAAACCTTGCGGACTCGGTTGCCGAGACACCCTCCGCTTCGAAGCGGCCCTGCCTCTGTACGGACACGAACTTACGGACGAAATCTCTCCGATTGAAGCGGGGCTGGGCATTTTCGTCAAGACTGACAAGCCTGAATTCATTGGCAGGGAGGCTGTACTTAAGCTCAAGGAAGAGGGACCAAGGCGCAAACTTGTGGGCATTGAATTGCTTGACAGGGCCATCCCGAGGGCAGGCTATGCCGTTCTGGATGCTGATGGAAATCAGGTGGGGGAAGTCACGACCGGTTATCGTTCATTGACTTTGGACAAAAGCCTGTGTATGGCCTATGTGGATGCTGCCCATTCGGCACTGGACACAGACCTGCAAATTGCCATCAGGAAGAAGGTCTTCCCGGCAAAAGTTGTCAAGAAAAGATTCTATACACCTAAATACAAAAAATAATCATGGCAAAGTTAATTGAAGGACTCAAGTATTCAGAGTCTCACGAATGGGTTAAAGTTGAAGGGGAAATAGCCCTGATTGGTATCACAGACTATGCTCAACACGCCCTCGGAAACATCACATATGTGGATATGCCTTCGGAGGATGACGAAGTCTCTGCCGGTGAGGAATTCGGCGCAGTCGAAAGTACAAAGATTGCAAGTGACCTTTTCTCTCCGGTTTCAGGTGTGGTTACCGAAGTGAATTCCGCACTGGAGGATGCCCCTGAGCTAATCAACGAGGATGCCTATGCCAACTGGATTATCAAAGTGAAGATGTCAGACCCGTCAGAACTCGAAACTCTACTCGATCCGGCAGCTTACGAAGCAATTTGCAAATAATTATGAACCATCCTTATTTCCCGCACACAGAAGAGGACATAAGGCAGATGATGGAAAAATGCGGAGTCTCCTCTCTCAGGGAACTCTATTCGGATGTGCCGTCAGACTGCATCTATGAGGGAGAGTATAATCTTCCCAAAGCAATGTCCGAACAGGAGGTCAGAAGGCATTTCGCTTCTCTTGCCTCACAAAATGTGCCCCTGAAAATTTTTGCAGGCGCGGGGGCTTACGACCATTATTCCCCTGCAGTGGTGCCTTACATCCTGAGTCGTTCTGAGTTTTCGACTGCCTACACGCCCTATCAGGCGGAAATTTCACAGGGTACCTTGCGTGCAGTATTCGAATGGCAGTCAATGATTTGTCGCATCACAGGGATGGATGTGGCAAATGCTTCGATGTATGACGGGGCCACCTCCGCTGCGGAGGCTATGATGATGTGCCTTGCCTGCACGAAGAAGAAAAGCCGTTTCCTGATTTCAGAGAGCCTGTTGCCTGGGGTGGTGGATGTGGTTTCTACCTATGCCCGTTTCCACGGTATCGAAATCGGAATTGTGCCCTCAGAAGACGGGGTGACTTCGCTTTCCTCACTTGTGGAGGAACTCGCAGCTTCAGATGTCGCAGGAGTGCTGCTGCCCGGTATCAACCGTTACGGAGTGATAGAAGACCTTTCCGGGGCTGTGGAGCAGGTACATTCTGCCGGAGCCCTGTTTGTGGAATATTGTGACCCTTCTGCGATGACTGTCTTGAAAACGGCAGGGGAGTGGGGTGCCGACATAGCCTGCGGGGATGCCCAGCCGCTGGGTATGCCACTGTCTTTCGGAGGACCGTATTGCGGTTTTCTGGCCTGTCGTGCGGATTATATGCGCAAACTGCCGGGCAGGCTTGTGGGGGAAACTGTGGACTTGGACGGAAAGCGGGCATTTGTGCTCACACTCCAGGCTCGCGAGCAGCACATACGTCGCGAGAAAGCCACCTCGAACATCTGTTCAAATCAGTCTCTTATGGCTCTCTATGCCACTGTATATCTGTCTCTTATGGGACCGGAAGGAATGAAAAGGCTGAATGACCTCTCTTATGCCGGGGCTCATTTCCTCAAGTCCGAACTGCTGAAGACCGGTCTGTTCGAGGAGCCTTTCAGTCAATGCCGTCCTTTCCTCAAGGAATTTGTGCTCAGGCCTCTGGCAAATGCGGAGAAACTCCATAACCTGCTTGCAGGGCGGGGATTCTTTGCGGCTCTTCCGACGGGAGACAATCTTGTAAGTTTTTGTGTAACTGAGAAGCACGACCGAGTTGAGTGTGAGGAACTTGTACGGGCAGTGAAATCTTCTTTCGAGGCTATGGGAGGGGCTCAGAGATGAAATATTACGACAAATTGATATTTGAACTCTCGCAGCCGGGCCGTTGCGGTTTCAGTTTGCCTGACAATGGCTATGGAGAAGTTTCCTGTACAGAATTGCCTTCTGCGCTGCAGCGTGCCCAGGCCCCGGAACTGCCGCAGGTCAGTGAGCCGGAAGTCGTGCGCCACTACACCAATCTGTCTTCGATGAATTTCGGAGTGGACACCGGTTTCTATCCTCTGGGCAGCTGCACAATGAAGTACAATCCCAAAATCAACGAGGAAATCGCCTCGATGCCGGAGTTTGCAGGGATTCATCCTCTGCAGCCGCTCAGTACGGTGAAAGGCTGTGTGCAGGTCTATAAGGAACTCTCTGACTGCCTCTGTTCCATAACCGGAATGTCGGCCTTTACTCTCAACCCGTTTGCCGGGGCTCACGGAGAGCTTACCGGCCTGATGCTAATGAAACATTATCATCTGCTGCGCGGGGATGTGGGCCGCCGCAAGGTGATTGTCCCGGATTCAGCCCACGGGACTAACCCGGCTTCGGCGGCGGTGTGCGGCTTTGAAGTCGTGCAGGTCAAGTCCAGAGAGGACGGAAGGGTGGATGTGGAAGATTTGAAACCTCTTCTGGATGAAACTGTTGCAGGTATGATGATGACCAATCCCAACACTCTCGGACTTTTCGAAACCGGAATCAGGGAGATTGCGGAACTGGTGCACAGCTGCGGCGGTCTCCTTTATTACGATGGGGCCAACCTGAACCCTCTCATCGGTATGGTAAGGCCCGGGGATATGGGCTTTGACATTCTGCACCTGAATCTGCACAAGTCCTTTTCCACACCTCACGGAGGAGGCGGTCCGGGTTCCGGGCCTGTGGGAATATCGGAAAAACTCAGGGGAAGTCTTCCGCATCCGGATTTCTATTGCGGTGAACAGGAATTCAGTATGGGCCGGATCAGCGGTTTCCAGGGCAACTTCGGAGTGATTCTGAGGGCTTTGTCCTATATACTGATGCTTGGCAGGGAGAATGTGAAGAATCTCGGGGCATATGCCACCCTTTCGGCCAATTATGTCAAGGAATGCCTGAAGGACTGCTATGAACTGCCGATTGAGTCTGTCTGCAAGCACGAGTTTGTCTTTGACGGGCTCAAGGACAAGTCCACGGAAGTCAGCACTTTGGATGTGGCCAAGAGGCTGCTGGACTATGGATTCCACGCTCCGACCATCTATTTCCCTCTGCTCTTCCACCAGTCTCTGATGATAGAGCCCACTGAAACCGAATCCAGACAGACTCTGGACGAGTTCATTGAAGTTATGAGAAAAATTGCCGTGGAGGCCCTTGATAGTCCAGATGTGCTCAAATCTGCTCCGCATACCACTCCGGTGCGTCGTCCGGACGAGACTCTGGCTGCCCGTAAGCCCAAATTGAAAGCTTGATTATCAACCATTTGAACCTTGTCACTTAAACTATGAGACTGGTCATTATAGGCGCAGGTCCCGGCGGATATGAAACCGCAGTGGAAGCCAGGCGCAGGGGAATGGAAGTGAAACTCGTCACTGCCGGAAAACTTGGAGGCACCTGTCTGAACCAAGGATGTATCCCCACCAAATGTTTCTGTCACGATGCCCGCAGAGGGGCTTCTCTCTCAGAAATGGTTGAACGCAAGAATGGGGTCATCGCCCAGCTTCGCCAAGGGGTGGAACGTTTGCTCGACGGGGTGGAAATCATCTATGGTATTGCCAGGGTGATTGACGGGAGGACAGTTCTGGTCTGGCCCACAGAGGCTGAGGCGGTACAGAATCCCGGCCTTTCCGAGCCCCGTCTGCGTCTTGAAGCCGACAGGATAATCATTGCATCGGGTTCCCACACGGCTTGGCTGAATGTTCCCGGAGCAGTTTCCGTCCCGGGCATTCTTTCTTCTTCGGATATGCTTGAACTCAAGGAAGTTCCGCAGCGTCTTGCCGTCATAGGCGGGGGAGTCATCGGAATGGAGTTCGCGTCTGTTTTCAACAAACTCGGATCCGAGGTGAGCGTGATTGAATACTGCCGGAACATTTTGCCAAATCTGGATGTTGACCTCGCGAAAAGATTGAAACAGTCCCTGTCCAGAAAGGGTGTGAAATTCCTGCTCGGAGCATCTGTTACGGAAATCAGAGCCGAAGGACAGGGACAGAGAGTCTTTTTCCAGTCCGGGGACAAGACAGACAGCCTGGTTTCGGACAAGGTGCTGATGGCCTGCGGAAGGGTACCCGACACCAGGGTTGTGCAGGGATGTGAGGGCCTGGAATGGACACGCAAGGGCATTGTGACGGATGAAAATATGGAAACCACTCTCAAGGGTGTATATGCCGTAGGGGACGTGAACGGGAAAATGATGCTGGCCCACGCGGCTGTGTTCCAGGGCCGGATTGCCCTGGACCATATCTGTTCTTCCGTGGGGAACAGCCCGAAAGCACGCATCAGGGAGGAAATAATGCCTTCCGCGGTGTTTACAGATCCTCCTGTGGCATCTGTGGGACTGTCTGAAGAGGCATGCAAGTCCAGGGGCATAGCCTGCAAGGTCTTCAAATCTATGTACGGATCCTCCGGAATGGCTCTCGCATCTGACTGTGGGGAAGGTATTTGCAAAGTTCTGGTGGCTCAACCCGATCAGGATGGGCTCAGGGATGGACAAATCCTCGGCTGCCACATAATCGGAGCTTCGGCCCCGGAGATGATTTCGGAAGTGTCGGCACTTATGAACTTTAATGCCACGCTGGACGAACTCTCGGACATAATACATCCTCATCCCTCATTTTCTGAAATCCTACTTAACTGCGCGAGATGAAAGAACCGTCCAAACTACCCTCGGCCTGGGTGTCTCTGATTCCCTTTGTATTCCTTACTGCAATTTTGTCGGTGGTAATCCGGGTGTTCGGCTCCGGTGCTCTCGACGGGGCAAGCCAGGTTTCCCTGCTTTTGGCAGCGGCTCTGGTGACGGCCATCTCAATGATTTTCTACAAAGTCAGTTGGGAGCAGCTCGAAGAGGGGATTCTGGACAATGTACGTTCAGTGGGCACCGCAATCATAGTGCTTTTTCTCATAGGAGCCGTTGCTGGAAGCTGGATGGCGAGCGGAATTGTGCCTATGATGATTTATTACGGAATGAACATCATCACTCCCAAGATTTTCCTTTTCGCCACCTGCCTGATATGCGCCCTGATTTCGGTTATGACCGGAAGTTCCTGGACTACGATTGCCACCATAGGCGTCGCACTCATAGGCATAGGCACGGCCCAGGGCTATTCTCCCGGATGGACAGCCGGAGCCATCATTTCCGGAGCCTATTTCGGAGACAAGATTTCCCCTTTGTCCGACACCACGACCCTCGCCTCCTCGTCCACCGGTACACCTCTGTTTACGCATATCCGCTATATGATGAAGACCACCATCCCTTCATTCGTCATAGCCATAACCGTTTTTCTGGTCGTGAGTCTGTGCCACAGTTCGGAACCCGGAAGCACTGCGGCTGAATTTGCCTCGGACTTGTCCGGAAGTTTCCGCTTAACTCCCTGGCTGATGGTCACTCCGCTGATTACAGCCCTTCTGATTTCAAGGAAGACTCCGGCACTGCTCACTCTGTTCATAGCTTCCCTGCTGGGCATAGTCACCGCGCTCATTTTCCAGCCTCAGATTCTCTGGCACATCTCCACAGGGCAGCCGGTCGGGGATTTTGCCGGATTGGGCTTCCGGGATGCCTTCAGGGGATGTATGCTCACTGTCTATGGCCCCACCTCAATCTCCGTGGGCAATCCTCAGCTGGATGAGCTGATTGCCACGAACGGCATTACAGGAATGTTGCCGACGGTTTTTCTTGTGATTTCCGCATCGGCTTTCGGAGGGGCGCTGGTGGGCAGCGGAATGCTGGTGAGCCTTACCCGGATGCTACAGAAGGGCATACGTTCCACTTTCGGACTTGTCAGCTCCACCGTCGGCACCGGCATTTTCTGTGATATGATTACGGGAGACCAGTATCTTTCGATTATCCTCACCGGCAGCCTGTATAAAGAACTCTACAGGGAAAAGGGCTATGAAAACAGGCTCTTGAGCCGTTCTGTTGAAGATTCTGCGACAGTCTGCTCCGTTCTCATCCCCTGGAATTCTTGCGGTATGACCCAGGCTACCATTCTGAAAGTCGCCACACCGGAATATCTGCCCTTTTGCCTGTTCAATATCATCTCGCCCCTGATGTCCATATTGGTTGCGGCCCTGGGCTGGAAGATAAGGAAAAGAAGTGCCGGATGACCTTGTGAACGGGCTTTTATTCCTGTGCTGTATTTGTGTATCTGCCAAATGTTCAGTATATTTGCACGCCCTTTTGCGGCAGAGAGTTCTGGCGGTTTGGGAACTGCCTCCCGGATGTATAATTAACTAACGGTATATCTATGTTAACAGTGAGAAGAAATGTCACACTTTTTGTGCTCTTGGCAGCAGTGACTGTTTTGTCTTTGTCGTCCTGCGGCTCGTCCAAGGACATAACCTATCTGCAGGACAAAGTCCTGAATGATCCTGTGGCTCTTGAGAAAAATGCAGGTATCGTTATTGAACCGAAAGATATGTTGTCCATAGTGGTGAATTCCAGGACACCAGAACTTGCCCCTATGTTCAACCTTCCACTGGTGAATATCAGTGCCGGTTCAGACACCGCCTCCGGAACCCAGAGGATTTCCTGCTATGCAGTGGACGAAGAGGGCTGCATCAATTTCCCGGTACTCGGCAGGCTCAAGATTTCCGGGATGACAAGGTGGGAGTGCGCAGAATTCATCAAAAAGGAACTTATCAAGAACAAATACCTGGATGATCCCATCGTGACCATCGAATTTACCAATTTCAAGATTTCTGTTCTGGGTGAAGTCAAGGCTCCGGGCACCTTCAGCATCAGCGGAGACAGGCTCACCATTCTCCAGGCAATCAGCCTTGCCGGAGACCTTACCCTTTTCGGACAGAGGAAGAATGTGTCGGTAATCCGCGAAAATGCAGGTGAGAGGACAATATTCCAGGTTGACCTGACGAGCACCAGTCTCTTTCAGAGTCCGGCCTATTACCTCAAGCAGAACGATATTATTTATGTGGAACCTTCTGATGTCAAGAAACGCCAGTCCACTGTGGATGACAAGGCATTGAGAATCACAAGCATCGCGCTGTCCTCAAGTTCTGTGGTCGTGTCTCTCGCGACTCTGATTTCAACTCTGGTGATGCGGGCAAAATAGTCAAGTTCATAAACGTTTCTAATCCAAATCAAGATTATGGGAGAACTCAACAACAATACTCAGAACTTCACTTCGAATCAGGAAAATGACGAGATGCAGTTCTCGATTACCGACATATTGGCAATTTTCGTCCATCGCAAATGGTGGATGGTTGCCGGTGTGGCAATCTGCCTCATCGCAGCTTGTTTCCACCTCTACAAGACTCCGTCAGTATATGTCCGCAGCGCCAAGCTCATCGTCGATGAAAGCCAGCAGGATGCAGCTGTGCGCAATCTTTCGTCTTTTTCAGGCGGCGGAATGCGTTTGAGGAATACTGTGGCAGTGGAAAACGAAATGGAGGCGTTTACATCTCCGGACCTTATGAAAATCGTGGTGGAAAGGAACAATCTCCAGACCTCCTACACCGAACACCAGATTCTCAGGACCGTGGAACTCTATGGCAACCGTCCTTTCGAAATGGTGCTTGCCGGAGACAATCCTAAAGGGGCATTTTCATTCCAGGTTAAGAAAGCATCAGACGACACATTCGAGTTGAGCAAGTTCAAGGTGGGCAAGGATAAAATTGAAGGCTCGGTTACAGGCCGTCTCAACGATACCATCAGCACACCGGCCGGAAGGATAGTGCTTGTGCCTTCTGTCGCACTGGACACCTGGAGCAATGACATAACGGTGACTTGGGTGAACTCTATGGCCAAGGCCAAGGCTCTTACAGCCAGCCTTTCGGCAGAAATTTCCAGCAAGGAATCCACGGTGGTGGTGTTGAGCTACAATGACAAGTTCCCTGCCCGTGCCGAAAACATTCTTTCTTCACTCATCGATGTTTACAACGAAGTCTGGCTTTATGAAAAGAACCGTGCGGCGAGGAACACCAGCACCTTCATCACCGAACGCCTTTCCATCATCGAAAATGAACTCGGAGGCATAGAAGGGGAACTCAAGAGCTTCAAGTCTGCCAACAACCTCACCGACATCAGGGCAGTGGCCCAGCAGTATCTTGAAGAGTCTTCCACCTATGCTTCAAAGCTGTTCGAAGTGAACAACCAGCTCTCCATAGCTGGGTTTGTGAAAGACTATCTCAATGATCCGGCCCATCAGAGCGACCTCATCCCTTCCAACCTCGGGATTATGGGTAATGGTGTGGACGGTCAGATAACCGAGTACAATAAACTCATACTCCAGAGGGACCGCTACAAGAATGTCGGAAGTTCCAACCCTCTCGTAGCTGACGTGAATGCTGCCATCACCTCCCTCCGCAGCGCCATCCTCCGCTCCATCGACAACCTCATCTCCACTCTCACCCTGGAGGCATCCAGCCTCAAGGATCAGGAAGATCAGATTATCCGCCGCATTGCTTCCAGTTCAGGTCAGGAATATGAACTTCTTTCTATGCAGCGCCAGCAGAAGGTGAAGGAGAGCCTCTATATTTTCCTGCTCCAGAAGAGGGAGGAAAATGAAATCACTGCTCTGGTCAATGTGGGCAACACAAGAGTCATCATGCGTCCTAACGGATCTCCGCTTCCGGTTTCTCCGAAGAGGTCGATGATTCTGCTCATTGCAATCGTTTTGGGTATTGGCATTCCTTTCGCGTGGTTCTTCCTCCGTGCTTTCCTGGATATGACAGTCAAGACAAGATCTGATCTGGGAAGGCTCAAAGTTCCGTTCCTCGCTGAGGTGCCTCTGTCAAAACTCGTCAAGAAATACAAGTTAATTCCAAGGAGAAAGAACGCCGAGGACGAGCCTTGCAAGATACTTGTCAAACCCGGCAAGAGGGATATGATGAATGAGGCCTACAGGGTTCTCAGAACCAATCTGGACCTTATGTTAGGCAAGAAAGGCAGCAAGGTGATAATGCTCACCTCTTTCAATCCTAACGCCGGAAAGACCTTCACCTGTATCAATATTGCCGCATCTATGGCCATTAAGCCGGCCAAGGTGATGATGATAGACTTGGACCTCAGAAAAGGGTCACTCGGCAAGAGCCTGGGTATCAGCAGTTCAATAGGTATTTCATCATATCTGAACGGTGATATCGGAAGTATTGACGAGTTAGTTACGGAAGTTTCCAAAAATCTCTACTGCATTCCGGTGGGTGTGCTTCCTCCAAACCCGACAGAGTTGCTGCTTTCCGAGCGTCTTCCGCAGTTGCTGGATTCAATGAAGAAAACCTACGACTATATCTTCATCGACTGTCCTCCTATTGAGATTGTTGCGGATCCTTCAATCGTGACTGAGTATTCTGACATAACTCTCTTTGTGACAAGAGCCCGACTGCTTGACAAGAGGGTTCTTCCGAAGATTAATGAACTCTATGACCAGAAGCGTTTCAAGAATATGTGTATTGTGCTCAATGGAGTTGAAATGCAATACAAGCCATACTCCAAGAACGGTAACGGTTATGGCTATGGTTATGGATATGGCTACGGTTATGGTTACGGATACGGCTATGGCTACGGCAATGCGGATGATGCAGAGTCCAAGCCAAAGAAATAGTTATGTTTGATTTCTTCACTAAAAGGTACTCATTGGCGGAGTCTGGCATTTTGTCAGGCTCCGTTGATGCTCATTCCCACATACTCTTCGGAGTGGATGACGGGGCTGCCCATAGGGAGGATGCTCTGGCAATGCTTGAATTTGAAGAGTCTCTCGGAGTTAGGGAAGTTTGGTGTACACCGCATATTATGGAGGATGTCCCAAACACTACTGAACAGCTCAAGGAGCGTTTTGAACTCCTGCAGTCTCTGTACAAAGGGCCCATCAAGCTGCATCTGGCAGCGGAATATATGATAGACACGCTTTTCCTGCAGAGGCTGAAGAATAGGGACCTGCTGCTTCATCGTGATGGACTTCTTCTCATTGAGACCTCGGCCAACAATCCTCCGCTGAATCTTTTCTCCTCACTTGCCCTTGTCAGAATGAAGGGAATTACTCCGATTCTGGCCCATCCTGAAAGATACCGCTACCTCAAAAATGAGGACTATTCAAGCCTGGTTGCAGACGGGGTGAAACTTCAGCTTAACCTCTCTTCCTTGACCGGATACTATGGCCGCACTGCAATGGAAAAGGCGAAGTGGCTGTTGGAGAACGATATGTATTCCACTTTCGGTTCCGACTGCCACAGGGTAAAGGGATTTATGGAACAGTATAACAGAAAGGCAGTTTCCAAACATATCCTGGAAAAACTGTATGACCTTGCCAGGTGCCAGTAAAAAGTTAAATTTATTGTTTTAATTGAAATACAATGCCGAATATTTCACAGAGGGCCTGCGATATGCCTTCGTCACCAATCAGAAAACTCTTCCCGCTTGCAGAGAAGGCAATGCACAAGGGTATCAAAATATACAGGCTCAATATAGGACAACCAGACATAGAGACCCCTCAGGAGGGTCTTGATGCACTGCGCAATATTGACAGAAAGGTCTTGGAGTACAGTCCGAGTGATGGTTTCCGCTCTTTTAGGGAAAAACTCGTTGCCTATTATGACCAGTATCAGATTAAAGTGAGTGCAGATGACATCATCATCACCACCGGAGGCAGCGAAGCTGTGCTTTTCGCTTTTCTCGCCTGTCTGAATCCTGGAGATGAAATCATTGTCCCGGAGCCTGCCTATGCCAATTATATGGCTTTTGCCGTTTCTGCCGGAGCTGTGATAAAACCCGTTGTGTCCACCATCGAGGAGGGATTTTCTCTTCCGCACATTGACGATATCGAAAGACTCGTCACCCCGAAGACCAAGGGAATACTCATATGCAATCCGAACAATCCCAGCGGTTATCTCTACACTCGCAAGGAGATGAACCAGATTCGCGATTTGGTCCTCAAACACGATCTCTTCCTCTTCTCGGATGAAGTTTACAGGGAATTCATCTACACCGGCTCCCCGTACATTTCCGCCTTCCATCTTGAGGGCATTGAGGATCACGTGGTTCTGATTGATTCTGTATCAAAGAGATACAGTGAATGCGGAATACGTATCGGTGCCTTGCTTACAAAGAACAGACAGGTGCACGATTCAGTGATGAAATTCTGTCAGGCCCGCCTGTCCCCTCCGCTCATAGGTCAAATCGTTGCGGAGGCATCGCTGGATGCGTCAAGAGATTATTCGATGCGTACATATGAGGAGTATATCGAGCGGCGCAACTGCCTTGTGGATATGCTCAACAAGATTCCTGGAGTCTATTCTCCTATCCCAATGGGGGCTTTCTACACCGTGGCAAGACTCCCGATTGACGATTCGGACCGCTTCTGTGCCTGGCTTCTGGATGAATTCAGCTATGAAGGACAGACAGTTATGTTGGCTCCGGCCTCTGGTTTCTATACAGACGGCAACAGGGGCAGGGATGAAGTCCGCATTTCCTACACCCTCTGCAAAGAGGAACTGAAAAAAGCGTTGAAAGTGCTTGAAGAAGCACTAAAAGTATATCCTGGGCGCACAAGATGAGATATTTGAAATGGTTTTTCCGGGAAATCTCCCGATTCAGGTGGACCTATGCTTCGGTTCTCCTGTTTGAGATGATTGGAGTGGCCATTTCACTTTTGTACGTCTGGCTGAGCAAGCTTTTGGTGGACACAGCTGTAGGTCATTTCAACGGAGATAATCAAGCTCGCAGGCTGATTTGGCTGGCAGTGGCATTCGCAGTTGTCTGCCTCGGGCGTCCGCTGCTGATGTCCCTGAGGTCCTTTATGCAGTCCAAGATGTCTGTAAAAATGACCAACGACCTCAGGCTCAGGCTGTTCGACAATATGCTCAAAGTCTGCGGGGACCCGGGCAAGAAATTCCATTCCGGGGATATGATAAACCGTATGGAAACGGATGTGATCTCTGTAACGAATGCATTCTGTTCGGCTGTACCGAATCTCTTCTGGGCAACGGTCCAGTTTTCGGCTGCATTTGTCTGTGTGCTGTATGTTAATGTAAGTCTGGCAATTGTGCTTCTGGTCGTGCTTCCCTTCGCAGCTCCTGCAGGCAAGTATATTATGCGCAAGGTCAGGAACTTGACTCTGCATATCAAGAGCAACGATTCGAAGGTGCAGTCGCATATCCAGGAGTCGCTCCAGCATCTGACTCTTCTGCGTACTCTGGAATACACCGGGGAAAGTTTGGACACTTTGGCGCATTTGCAGGGGGAGAATTATGACCGCAATCTCAAGCGTATCCGTTTCAGCATTCTGGCAAGGGTGCTGATGTCCATAGCCTTCAATCTGGGCTATCTGATTGCTTTTCTGTGGGCGGTGAGAGGCTTATCTACAGGTGCTGTCACCTACGGTGTGATGACGGCTCTGCTGCAATTGGTGGGACAGTTGCAACGTCCTCTGCTTCAGGCAAGTGACAACCTTCCGTCCCTGCTTCACTGCACTGCATCCATTGACAGGCTTATGGAACTGGAGGAACTTCCCAAGGAAGATGCAGTTTCTCCTGTGCTGCTGAATTCTCCTGCGGGACTGAAGATTCAGAATCTTGTTTTCCGCTATCCGGACGGGGATGAGACCATAATCGACAATCTCTCATTCGACTTCAAGCCCGGCAGCAGGGTGGCCATAACAGGACGTACCGGAATTGGCAAGACAACTCTGCTGAAACTGATGATGTCCTTAGCCGAGCCGGTTTCCGGGAAAATGGAATTGTATTCGGAATCGGTCACCGTCCCTGTATCGCCCCATACACGCTGCAATTTTGCATACGTGCCCCAGGGAAATACCCTGTTCAGCGGTACTGTGAGGGACAATCTGCTGATGGGAGATGCAAATGCGGACGAATCCAGGATGAGGGAGGCTCTGTATGTGGCTGCTGCCGATTTCGTTTTTGACCTGCCCGGCGGACTTGATACAATCTGTTCAGAAGCCGGCGGGGGACTGTCGGAGGGTCAGGCTCAGCGCATAGCCGTAGCAAGGGGCCTTCTGCGTCCCGGCAGCATCTTGCTTCTGGATGAATTCACCTCCGCCCTCGACCCGCAAACGGAGAATCTTATGCTTTCCCGACTTACTGCAAAGGACGGAATCTGTGCAGACAAGACGATGATTTTCATCACTCACCGTGATTCAATACTGAATTTCTGTGATTCTGAGCTGCAACTGGAGCATCTTTCCTGAATTGAGGTTCGATTTGACGGTTGTTCAGGACAGCCCTGTTGGATTTGCCGTCCACCACAATGAATATGTCTTCAGCAAGCCTGACGTGGCGCAGTAATTCGCTCTCGTAAACTGCCGGGAGCTGGTCAAACAGTTCTGTCTCACATCTTTCTCCCGGACGGGCATACTGGTTTACGTTTATATAGCCGGCATTTGCGGAAGTCATATTCTGGAAGAAATGAGTGCCTTGGCTCGGATCCACCCTGAAATTCTCCAGGCAGCATTCCACTATGACCTTTGCTTCTGAAATGTCACTCCATTTCACCGGCACTCCCAGACTGTCCACACTTGAACCCCAGCGGCCGTAGCCTATGAGTATGTAATTCCTGTTTTCCTTGCGCATAGCGGCATTCAGTGCGGTAAGCTCCGCAGCCATTTCCCTTGTGCGCATCTTGTCGAAATTCTCTTTGCGCAGATAGATAATATCCCTTATACCGGGGATATAGCCCGGCCCGATGGCGCAACCGGACTTGAGGAAGGAACCGTTTTCATCCACCTTGGACCAGTCCACTTCGCTGTACATCCCGTCAATGGATATAGGCCTGATCTGCAGAATGTTGAAGGTGGCAGGATCTCCCGCAGGTTCTGCAGCAAATTCAATCTCTATGTCGCAGTTTACCTCGTTCTTCATAATGCCGAGCAGGGTGTCGATTATGTCAGCAAGAGGGAAACTCCTGTATTTCAGGATTCTGGCAAAGGTTACGTACTTCGGTCCGGCCGGGGCTGCGGAATCCACCATCCTCATATTCTCGGCATCCCAGGTGGATACGACTTGTTTGAGGGATGCAAATCTGCCGCATTCCCCAATCGGAATTCGCTCGATGTTGACTGCATCATCCACGCTGGTCTTGAAGGTCTCCGGTTTGAGGTTCAGAGCCAGCATCGCAGTCTGGGTTTCACTGATGGTAAGTTCTGGGGTTGATGTCTGGAGTATGTTTCTCGGGTATTTAGGGGAAAAACGGAGCACGGTATCCCCGTCCACCACGGCCTTGCCAAGACCATAAGCCAATTTCACGATTCCGTCTTCAGGCTTTTCATTCCCCACAGGGTAGAAATTCACCGACCTTGCCACTCCGGAAGCCGTAGGAAACCAATATCCGCATTCCTCTTTTCCGCAGATTTCCTGAATCACCACGGCCATCTTCTCTTCGGAAATCACATTGGCGGTGGAAGTGATATAACCCCTTGAGGCTGAGAAGTATATGGATGCGTAAACGGATTTTATTGCTTTCGAGAGGAGGCGCAACTGCTGATCCTCATTCTCGGTGCGGGGTATCATATAGGTGGAATAGACACCCGCAAAAGGCTGGTAATAAGAGTCTTCAAGTTTGGAAGAAGATCTGATTGCCAAAGGGTTGCGTACAGTCCGGATGAAGACTCTCAGGGATTCGGTCAGTTCAGCGGGCAGGGTGGAGGCCACAAATTCAGAGAGGATTTCCGAATCGCTTATGTCTGAACTTATGACATATTGCAGTCCGTTTTCCACTATGAAACGGTCGAACCAGTCGGTCGTGATGACTATGGTCCGGGGCACGGTAATCCGCACGTCCTCCCATTTGTTGTACAGGTCGTATTTGTGCAGTACGTGGTTCAGAAAGGCCAGACCCCTGGCTTTGCCCCCGAGGGAACCGTCTCCCAGACGGGCGAAACGGATGGTGTCGTTATAGCTTTCGTTGTCGAAACGTGCTATGACTCCAATGCCCTGATTCACACGGAAATCGTGAATCATTCCTATATTGGTCTTCCTTATGCTTTCAACATCGCTGAATTCATCGATGGAAAGTTTCCGGAAATGGTCTGCCAGCGCAAAGAAGCCTCTGGCATAGAGCCATCTGGAGATATAATTCCTTTCGCACAGGTCTATGAGAGACTTGTCCGGGATGGTTTTCATAATCTCCTCGAAATCGTGAAGGTCGCGTCCTCGTGCAATGCAACCGCCTGTTTCCGGATTCGGAACCACAAAATCCCCGAAGCCGAAGCGTTCACCTATGTAATCGCTCAGTTCGTGGGTGAGGGTTTTGGATGTCTTGAGTATGAATCCGGCTCCGAGTGCTTCCGCCCTTTCCCTCATACTTTCTTGTGAGGACTGCATCAGGAACGGCAGGGTGGGGTCTTCGGAATGGACAAGCTGGCAGAGTTTCAGACCTGCATCGATTTTTTCCTTGTCCGGCCTGTCTCCGCGGTGTATGACAAAGCCTATATCGGAAATTACGCCCAGCAGATGGTCCGAATAGCGCCGGTAGAGCGCGAGAGCATCGTCATAGCAGGTGGCAAGCAGGATTTTGGGCCTAGAGCGCTTGCGTTGAATCTGCTGCTCCTCGTTGAGAGTGTCCCGGATGGCTTCGTTGTTCTGCTGGAGTACCAGTTTGTAGAGTATGGGCAGGTAGGTGGAATAATAGCGCACAGAATCTTCAATCAGAAGGATGGCCCTGGCGCCCATCTCAAGTATGTCGTGGTCGGCATTCAGACTGTCTTCCAGGAGTTTGATGATGGCGATTATGACATCCGTGTTGTTGTCCCAGCAGAAGACATAATCTATGAGTGAAGCCTCCCTCTGACCGATTCTGCGGTAGATTTCCTTTGAAAACGAACAGAGCAGGACAATTGGCGTGGACGGTGAAATGGCCTTGGTCTGGGCGGCAAAGTCGAAAACATCCACCTTGCCCAGGTTGTACATCGTGATGATGAGGTCGTAATTTTCACCGGCAGAGAGCTTTACCAGAGCCTCCATAGGGGTCTCGGCCCTTTCTATAGAAGGCGGGTTGCTGAGGTTGAGTTCGGAGTATTCTTTGGTGATTTTGAACTCGATGTGTCCGTCCTCCTCCAGCGAAAAACTGTCGTAACTGTTGCAGACCAGGAGAATTTTCCTGATTCGCCTCGACATCAGCCCCTCTGAGCCAGTCCTGTCTGTTGTCATAAATATTCAATTATACCAATCCCTGATCCACCATTGCGTTAGCCACTTTGATGAATCCGGCCAGATTTGCGCCTTTTACATAGTCGATGTAGCCGTCCTCGCATTTGCCGTATTCGGTGCAGGCGCGGTGGATGTCGGACATAATCCTGTGGAGTTCAGCATCCACTTTTTCTGCCGTCCATTTGTAACGGATTGAGTTCTGGGTCATTTCCAGACCGGAAGTGGCCACACCGCCGGCGTTGGAAGCTTTGCCCGGAGAGTAGAGGATGCGGTTTTTCTTGAACACGGCAATTGCTTCAGGAGTTGAAGGCATATTCGCACCTTCTGCCACACAGAAGCATCCTCCCTTGATAAGGTTCTCTGCATCAGCAACTTGGATTTCATTCTGGGTTGCACAAGGGAGGGCTATGTCGCAGGCGATTTTCCAAGGTCTTTCTCCAGGGAAGTAAACGGCTGAAGGATATTTCTCGGCATACTCCCTGATTCTGCCCCTCTTCACATTCTTGAGCTGGAATACATATTTGAGTTTCTCTTCGTCAAGACCGTCTTTGTCATAGATGAATCCATCTGAGTCAGAGAGTGTTACGACTTTTGCACCAAGGCGCATAGCCTTTTCGGCAGCATACTGTGCAACATTTCCGGAGCCGGAAACGAGTACGGTCTTGCCCTCGAAGCTTTCACCTTTTGTGGCGAGCATTTCCTGTGCGAAATAACAGAGTCCGTAACCGGTGGCCTGAGGTCTGAGGAGGCTTCCTCCCCAAGTCTGACCCTTGCCTGTGAGAGTGCCTGTGAACTCGTCGCGCAATCTCTTGTACTGTCCGAAGAGATATCCTACCTCACGTCCACCCACTCCTATGTCTCCGGCAGGAACGTCCGTATCCGGTCCTATATGTCTCTGAAGCTCAGTCATAAAGCTCTGGCAGAAACGCATTACCTCGGCATCGGACTTGCCTCTCGGGCTGAAGTCTGAACCTCCTTTTGCTCCGCCCATAGGCAGGGTGGTGAGGGCATTCTTGTAGGTCTGTTCGAATGCAAGGAACTTCATAATGCTGAGGTTCACGCTTGAGTGGAAACGGATTCCGCCCTTGTAAGGGCCGATGGCGCTGTTCATCTGAACCCTGTAACCTCTGTTGATATGGATTTCGCCCCTGTCGTCCATCCAGGGAACTCTGAACATAATCACTCTTTCAGGCTCAGTCATCCTCTCGAGAATCTTCTCATCCATCAGGTGAGGGTAGTCGCAGATGTATTCCGCAACTGAGTCAACCACTTCTCTTACAGCCTGATGAAACTCAGGTTCGCCCGGATTTCTGGCAATGAGGCCTGCCATGAATTTGTCGGCATAATCTTTTGCAAATTTTTCCATAGTACTAACCACTTAATAATAGTATGTTTTTTATCAGTATGCCCTGGAAACAGGTGTTTTCCGAAAGACACATCCTTGCAAATTTATGAAAAATATTTTTTATAATTGCGACACAATTTGAAGGAAAATGAAATACAGAATCTTGATTCTTGCTGCAATAGTATATCTTATGGTCTCCTGTGCCTCTGGAAAGGGGTTGAAGAATGGGGACTTGGTCTTTGTTGGAGAAAACGGTTCGGCATTCTCTTCTGCCATTGCTGAATCCACTGCCGATTCTGAAGGCATAAGGTGGGTGCATGTCGGAATAATCGAGGTGCGGGGAGACAGTCTTTTTGTCATTGAAGCGGAACCGCGCAATGGTGTTCGGTGTCTGCCCTTAGACGGATTTGTGGAGGAACAGGAAGGCGCTTTTCTCAAGTTTATGCGTCTTAAAACGGGATTTGCTGCGGATGATGCCATAGCCCGGGCAAAAGCGAGGATGGGGGAGCCTTACGACTGGTATTACCTTCCCGACAATGGGCGTTGCTATTGCTCGGAACTGGTCTATGATTCCTATCTGGATGGGGAAGGAGAGCATATTTTTCCTGCTGAGGCTATGTCCTTCCGGGATGCTGCGGGAAATATGCCTCAATTCTGGGTCGATCTTTTCTCTCAGTTGGGCTGTGATGTCCCGGAGGGGGAAAAAGGCACAAACCCGGACTCAATGGCTGAATCCGGGCTGCTGTATGAAGTATTTCCAAGATAGTTCCCCTTATGGAGCTTCTGCAAGGGGCTATTCTTCCGCGAGACAGAAATCCAGGTCTTTGGTGAGCTGTTCCTTGTCAAGTTTCTGTCCTATGAACACCAGCTTCTGCATCCTGTCTCCATAGACCGGGTCCCAGTCCTTCCTGAAATCAGGGTCCTGGCGGGCAATTTCCTCAAGGTCTTCTTCCGGAGCGGTTGCATACCATTTCCCTGCTGCCTTGAGCTGGAACTGCCGTCCTGCCTGCTCGAACAGCCAAGACATGTCGGTGTCGTCGGTGAAATAGCACAATCCCTTGGCCCTTATGATGTTGTGTGGCCATTTCTTGGCTACGAAACTGTCGAAGCGGTTCATGTCGAAGGGCTGGCGGCGGCAATATACGAAGGTGCCAATGCCATATTCTTCCACTTCTCCGCCTTCGTGGTCGTGGTGGTGATGATGATGGTGCCCTTCTTCGTGTTCCTCGTGCTCGTGTTCCTCGTGCTCGTGGTGCCCGTGTTCGTGATGCCCGTGCTCGTGCTCCTCGTGTTCGTGCCCGTGGTGGTGTGCGTCCTCATCCTCCTCTTCATCGGGATGCTCATCGTACGGACTCTCAATACCCTTCATCCATCCGGCTGAGAGGGTGGTGGAGTCATAGTCAAACAGGCCGGTATTCAGGAGTTTGTCCAGTTCCACATCTGCATAATTGCATTCAATGATTTCGGCCTTTGGCTGCAATTCCCTGATTATCTGCTTGATGCGGGTTAATTCCTTAGGTGATACTTCAGATGCTTTGTTCAGCAGCACAATATTGCAGAATTCGATTTGCTGGATTATGAGATTCTCAATGTCCTCTTCATCTATATTCTTCATGACCAGAGTGTCTCCGCAGTCGAATTCGCTCTGCATCCTCATCGCGTCCACCACCGTGGCTATGCAGTCCAGACGGCAGGTTCCGTATTTGGTGTAGAGCCCTCCGAGGGAAGGAATGGAACAGATGGTCCTGGCTATAGGTTCCGGTTCGCAGATTCCGCTCGCCTCAATTACCACATAGTCGAATTTTCCGGTCCTCGTGAGTTCGAATAGCTGTTCTATCAGGTCTGTCTTGAGAGTGCAGCAGATGCAACCGTTCTGAAGAGCCACAAGACTCTCGTCCTTCTTGCCCACAACTCCGCCTTTCTGGATGAGGTCCGCGTCTATGTTTACCTCACCTATGTCATTTACTATCACTGCGAAACGTATGCCTTTGCGATTGTTTAGAATCCTGTTCAGCAGGGTGGTCTTGCCGCTTCCGAGATAACCGGTCAGCAGCAGGACCGGAATTTCTTTGTTTTCCATTTTTTTTGAACTTGGTAATTTTATCCCCGGCAGCTCCGGGATGACATTTGAAATATTGGGATTCCCGGACCGTCCGGGAAGAACATTTAATAGAACCATCTGTAGGCGTTGAAGCCCACTGCAAGGCAGATTGACATCAGGAATATGCCTATGACCAGCATCGGCAGATATCTGTCCAGCGCCCCGTCGCTCTTTCTCCATACACCTGCAATATGAACTGTGAATATGGGCAGGGTGAGTACGAACAGCAGGTGCCACCAGTCGAAAATTCTGCAACCGCAAACATAAATCACCATCAGAGCCCATGCCAGGCATATGAGAAGAGTCTGATATATCTTTGCCTTCCGTTCTCCCAGCCGCAGGGCGACTGTTATCTTGTTGTCTGCATCCGTCTTCATGTCCCTGAGATTGTTGACATTGAGCACGCCCACTGCCAGCAGCCCCACCGAAGAGGCCGGCAAAACCAGATACCAGGACGGAATTTCGTGCGCAACCAGGAAGTAGGACCCCAGAACAGTGGTGAGACCGAAGAATATGAATACCGCAATGTCTCCGTGTCCGCTGTAGCCGTAAGGGTGGCTTCCGAGGGTGTAGCGCATAGCAGCCGTAATGGCGAAGACTCCGAGAATCAGAAACATAACCGGCTCCAGCTGCATTAGTGTGCCATAGGATGTCCATATCATTGCAAGACCCGAAATGCCACTTGCAAAAACCCAGAAGAGTACCATTCTCCTGTAATCCTTGTCGCTCATTTCTCCTTGCGAATACTTGGGTCCTTGCCGGTATTCGTTGTCGGTCCCGTGGATGAAGTCGCCGTATTCATTGGACACATTTGACAGAATCTGCAGGCACACGGCTGTAAGAGCAGTCAGAAAGGCTACGAGAGCATTGATTCTGTAGTCGGCTGCGGCCAGCCCCACTCCCGTGATTATTCCGGCAAGAGACAGAGGCAATGTCCTGAGCCTTGCGGATTTGATATAGCAACTGAATTTACCCATAGTTCAGAATTTTTTAGGTCCTTTTGCGAATATACGAATTATCTCGGGAAAGACCGCTATTTTTTGAAGGGAGAAGTGAAATAATTTTGTCATATATGCAATAATGTCTAAATTTGCAGCCGATTCGGACGGAACCTGTTTCCGCATCCGTACAGAGTGCTTGATTAACCTCTTAAAAAACAAGAAAATGAAAGGAAAAAATGTATCGGTTTCCTTTATGTTGATGGGAATCGTGTTCTGTGTCTGCCTGATTTTAGGCAATCTTCTCGCTGTCAAACAGATTGAATTCGGTAAGATCAACCTTACCTGCGGCATTCTTATCTTCCCCGTGTCTTACATCATAAATGACTGTATAGCAGAGGTTTGGGGATTCAAGAAGGCGCGTCTTGTCATATGGACGGGATTCGTGATGAATTTCTTTTTCGTGGCTATGTGCGCTCTTGCCGACTGGATTCCTGGAGCCCCCTACTGGACAATGGATGAGGGTTTTCACCAGATTTTCGGACTTGCACCCCGAGTTGCCGCGGCTTCCTTCGTGGCCTTTCTCGTGGGTTCCTTCTCCAACGCATACATCATGTCCAGAATGAAGGTGGCAAGCGCGGGAAGGCATTTCACCTTGAGGGCTGTGGTTTCCACTCTGGTGGGGGAGAGCCTGGATTCGATGATATTCTTCCCCGTGGCTTTGGGAGGAATTGTACCGGCAGGCAATCTTGCTCTTCTGGTGTTGTCCCAGGCTGTATTCAAGACTCTCTACGAGTTCCTGGTGCTGCCTCTGACCACCTGGGTAGTAGCCCGGGTGAAAGAGCGCGAAGGAGAGGACGTTTTCGACAGGAACATTTCATATAATGTATTCAAAGTATCTGATATATAATATGGCAGAAGGAAGAGAAATGGAGGGCCTTCAGGCTCTCGGCGCAAAGACAAAATACAGTCAGGACTATGACCCTTCAGTCCTGGAGACATTCATAAACAGGCATCAGGACAATGACTATTGGGTGCAGTTCAATTGCCCGGAATTCACCAGCCTGTGTCCGATTACAGGGCAGCCGGATTTTGCCGAAATACGCATTTCCTATATCCCTGACGTGAAGATGGTGGAGTCCAAAAGCCTCAAACTCTATCTTTTCAGTTTCCGCAACCACGGCGATTTCCACGAGGACTGCGTGAACAAGATTATGAAGGACCTGATTCGGCTGATGGATCCCAAATACATCGAAGTGACCGGAATATTTACCCCAAGGGGCGGTATTTCCATATATCCCTATGCAAATTACGGCCGCCCGGGCACCAAATACGAAGAAATGGCCACTCAGCGTCTTGTGAACAGGGTTATGTAACAGGGAGAATTGGCTCTAGGCCAGTCAACTTTTTGGGGGATGTGTCGGATATATTGTTCAACATATCCCCAATTTTTATATCTTTGCGGATTATTCACCGGGCTATGCCCTTTTTGGACTACACTGATGAAAAAAGTTCTATCCTTTTCAGTCTTTCTCCTGCTTGGACTCATTGTGTCCCAGTTCCTTCCTTCATTTGCAGGAGAACATTTCCATACCGTGAAGACGGTCACCGATTCGCTCCTGTATGTCTGCCTTGCCTTCATTATGATCAATGTCGGTAGGGACTTTGAAGTGGACAAGAAACGCTGGAAATCCTATGCCAAAGACTATCTCGTGGCTATGATTGCCGCAGCAATGCCGTGGTTGCTCATAGCTCTCTACTACATTTTCGTGCTCTTCCCGAGTACTCAGTGGGGAAACGGAGAATTGTGGAAGGAGACCCTGCTGCTCAGCCGTTTTGCCGCACCGACCTCAGCCGGAATCCTTTTCACTATGCTGGCTGCACTCAAACTCAAGTCCAGCTGGATGTACAAGAAAATCCAGGTACTTGCCATATTTGACGACCTTGACACCATCCTGCTTATGATTCCGTTGCAGATTGCGATGATAGGGATGAAGTGGCAGATGGCTGCGATACTGATTGTGGTAATCGCCCTGATTGTTTTCGGATGGAAAAAGATGGACCACTACAAGATGAAACAGGACTGGAAAGCCATTCTCATCTATTCCGTGCTTGTGATAGTCTTCACCCAGGGCATTTACCAGATGACTGAATACTATCTCGGTGAGCACGAAGGAGTTCACATCGAGGTGCTGCTGCCTGCCTTCATACTTGGAGTTGTGATGAAGACCAGACATATCGACAGTAAGGTGGAGGAAAATGTGGCAACAGGCATTTCCTATATCTTCATGTTCCTGGTTGGAGTGAGTATGCCTCAGTTCATAGGCGTGGATATGTCAGCAATGGCCGGCGGTGAGCATAACCTTGTGGGTTCCCTGCCGATGATGTCCTGGGGAACCATCGCCTTCCACGTGGTTATGGTCTCCCTCTTGTCCAATATAGGAAAACTGATGCCTTTGGCCTTCTACCGCGACCGTAAGTTCAGCGAGAGACTGGCTCTTTCTGTGGGTATGTTCACCAGGGGAGAGGTAGGAGCAGGTGTGATTTTCATTGCGCTCAGCTACGGGCTTGGCGGGCCGCTGCTGCTGATTTCGGTGCTCACGATTGTGCTCAATCTTATCCTGACTGGAGGCTTTGTACTGATAGTCAAGAAATTGGCTCTGAAAACCTATAAGCCGGACGAAGACTGATTTGACATATATGACTAATTGACATATCTGACAGAGCAGTCGATGGCGATATAGGGATTGAAGTCTTCTCCCAGATGTGATTCCAGCATTTTGACAGCCCTTTCTCTGGTCGCATTATTGAACTTTTTGATTTTCTTGACCTCTTCTATGAGTTCAGGGATTTGTTCGGCGCGTACCATAGTGAGTGCGGGTTTCATAACGCAGGCTACAGGCATATAGACTCCGTTTCCCGAATCTCTTGCCTCGCAGCGGATAACCTCTCCTTCCTTGGAATAGAGCTGGGCCTTCAATATTCCCCAATCGTCTTCCACGATGTGGACGGCTGCCCTGACCCTCGAATCCTGCCATTCAATGACATCCACGATTTTGTCTCCGTATTCATATGTGCCGGCGTGAGTGAATTTGTGTTTGCTGGAAAAATTCTCTCCCCAGGATGTGGCGGTGCCGTATAGTATGTCAAAAAGGTCTATCAGACTGAAAAGATTGAGTATGTTTTTCTGAACTTTGGGAGGCAGATTTGCTCCCGAAAGCAGTTTCTTGTTGTAGTCGGTGGTTTTGCCTCTGCGGACCACCCTGTCCAGGCGCACAGAAGCAGAGAATTCGTCCTCTTCGAGACAATACTTTACCAAAGGACCGAAGCCCTTGACTGCGGCTATGAATTTCACGAAACCGGTTGTGATTCCGGGTAAAACGTTTGCTACCATAGGGATTTCGTGGGTCGCCACATTGAACTGTATATCACATTGGTAATCGGATTTCTTCTCTTTGTTTTCCCGGCTTTTCTGCCAAAGTCTGGACAGTATGTAATCGGCAGAAGACATCCCTTCGGGTGTTACAAATGCCGATGTGAGCATAAGTACTTGAGGCTCAAGTATAATATCCCCGAGGTCATTGTTGTAGCGGGCATCGACATCCAGGAACAGCGCGGTGTACCCGATTCTGGAAAATTCAAGTTTTACGCTGCTTCCTGCGTTGATTTCTATGCTGAAATATCCATCTTCGTTGCTTTGTGTGCCCAGGCCCTGAGCTTGGCAATACACCATAACATAGTCTCCGGGGACAAGAGTGCTGTCGCGCAGAAAAATCCTTCCGCTCACCCTCCCTGCAAACGAAACTGCGCAAAAAAGCATAAAAAAGCAAAATAGTGCAAATCTTTTCATAACAAGGCGGGTGAGTAAGCAAATATTGTGCAATTATGTTTGCAGTATGCGAAATTATTGCTATATTTGCAGTCCTTTTGCAGAAAAAAGGAAATGATGATTTATAATAAAATTTTTTAAGCAATGAAAAAAGGAATTCATCCCGAAACCTACCGTCTTGTAGCTTTCAAGGATATGTCAAACGATCAGGTCTTCATTACAAGATCTTGTGCAAACACTCGCGAAACAATTGAAATTGAGGGAGTTGAGTACCCTGTGGTAAAGGTCGAAATCTCCAATACCTCACATCCGTTCTACACTGGCAAGATGAAACTCGTCGATACCGCAGGTCGCGTCGATAAATTCTACCAGAGGTACGCAAATAAGAAGAAATAGTCCATACGCTATATCAAGTCGAGTATGGTCGGGAACTTTGCGTGAGCTGTCCCGACCTTTTTTAATTCTTTAACCATATGTGCGGATTTGCAGCAATTTACGGAATGAAGGATTCTTCAGTGGACTGGAGAACCAAGGCTTTGAAAATGTCAGCGAAAATAAGACACCGTGGACCGGATTGGAGCGGTGTATTTGCAGACGAGAATTGTATCCTTGCGCACGAGAGGCTCGCTATTGTGGACCCTCTGTCGGGAGGCCAGCCTCTATATTCTCCGGATCGCAGGAAAGTATTGGCTGTAAACGGGGAGATTTACAATCATAAATCCATCAGAAAGGCCCTTGCCGGTGAATATGAGTTTCAGACAGATTCTGATTGTGAGGTGATTCTTGCCCTCTATCAGAAAAAAGGGCGTGATTTCCTTGAAGATCTGAACGGAATTTTTGCATTCGCTCTCTACGATATGGACAAGAACGAGTTGTTCGTAGCTAGGGACAGCATTGGAGTTATACCTCTCTACATAGGGCACGATGCAGATGGCACCGTCTATCTGGGCAGTGAGCTGAAGGCATTGGAAGGTTTTTGCGATGAATACGAGCCATTCCTGCCGGGGCACAGCTGGTGGAGCGGTGACAGACAGATGAAGCGCTGGTACACACGCGACTGGTTTAAATACGATGCCGTGAAGGACAACGGCGCAAGTGCCAAGGATATAAGGATTGCATTGGAGGCCGCTGTCAAGAGGCAGCTTATGTCTGACGTGCCTTACGGAGTGCTTTTGAGCGGTGGTCTGGATTCTTCGATTATTTCTGCTGTGGTGGCCGAATATGCTCAGAACAGGGTGGAGGACGACAGCAGGACCCAGGCGTGGTGGCCTCGACTCCACAGTTTTGCCGTGGGGCTTAAAGGAGCTCCTGATCTTGCAAAGGCTCAGGAAATGGCGGATTATCTTGGCACAGTTCATCACGAAGTGCACTATACCGTGCAGGAGGGCCTGGATGCCATAAGAGACGTTATCTATTACATTGAGACTTATGATGTTACAACAGTCCGAGCATCCACTCCAATGTATCTGCTCGCAAGGGTAATCAAGTCGATGGGAATCAAGATGGTGCTCAGCGGAGAGGGCTCCGACGAAATTTTCGGCGGCTATCTTTATTTCCATAAGGCTCCTACTGCCAAGGATTTCCATGATGAGACGGTCCGCAAAATCGGCAAATTATATCTCTATGACTGCCTGCGTGCCAACAAGTCACTCGCAGCTTGGGGAGTTGAGGGACGTGTACCTTTCCTGGACAAAGAGTTTATGGATGTGGCTATGAGGCTGAATCCTGCAGCTAAGATGTGCCCTGGAAACACTATGGAAAAGAAGATTCTGCGCGAGGCTTTTGAGGATCTGCTGCCTGCATCTGTGGCCTGGAGGCAGAAGGAGCAGTTCTCTGACGGTGTGGGCTACAATTGGATTGACTCCCTGAAGGCCGTTGCGGAGGCATCGGTAACAGACGAGCAGATGGCTGCAGCTGCAGAGAGGTTCCCGATCAACACTCCTATGAACAAGGAGGAATATTGCTATCGCAGCATATTCGAAGAGCATTTCCCGAGTGAGTCAGCGGCACGCAGTGTGCCGAGTGTGCCGAGTGTGGCCTGCTCCACTGCTGTGGCTCTGGAATGGGATGCGGCTTTCAAGAATCTCAATGACCCCAGCGGAAGGGCTGTGGCAGGGGTTCACAACGAGGCTTATTGATAAAAGACTCCGGTTCCGACCGGAGTTTTTTTATTCGCTGCCGCCGTTTATGATGAGCAGATGGTCGCCGGCGCAGAGTTCCGTGTTGCCGGAGGGAATTATGAACTTGCCGTCCCGTTTTATCATCAGCACACGCATACCGTCCGGAAGATTCTGGTCCTTGAGCTGAACTCCGCTGCCTTCCTGCATCTGCCTGACCATCTGCTCCGTAATGGTGCTTTCGGTAAGATCTCCGGCAGTTTCCGGCAAATCTACGTCAAACTCTTTCTGTGGCACCGGTGTTTCATCATTGATTTTCAGTACTTTGGCTGTCAGCGAAAGGGTGCTGCCCTGGATAATCAGTGACATCAGGGTGATGAAGAATACAATGTTGAAGATGACTTCTCCGCCTTCAATCCCGTGCAGAATGGGGTAGGTAGCGAAAATGATTGGAGAGGCTCCCTTGAGCCCGACCCATGAGGTGAAAGCCTTTGACCTGAGATTGATGCTCCGGAAAGGCAGAAGAGTTGAATAGACTGCTGCAGGACGGGCAAAGAGCATCATGAACAATCCTATAAGCAGGGCTATCGGAGCAGTTTTGAGCATCTGGAGAGGGTTGACCAGTAGTCCCAGAATTAGGAACATGCCAATCTGCATAAGCCAGGTGAGTCCGTCCAGGAAAGACAGAATCTGTTTGCGGTGGTTGAACTTGCTGTTTCCGGTTATGATGCCGGCGAGATAGACTGCAAGATAACCGTTGCCGGAGAGCATTCCTGCGATGGAATATGCGAAAAACACTATGCTGAGCAGCATCACAGCATAAAGCGGGGTGTTGTTCAGTTTCACTCTGTTGAGCAGCCAGACTGAGGCGAATCCGATTCCAACTCCCACAGCCCCGCCCACAATGAACTGAAGCAGAAACACTTTGATCGCATTCCAGACAGTATTGTATGTGGTGAAGCTTTCAACAGAGGCGAAACCGGCGGCCTTTGCCATTTCTTCGGCTCCTGCTGTGGCCATAAGTCCCTCTCCGGAAGCAATGGAACCGGCAATTTCAATCAAAACTATGGTAATGATATAGGCCATGGGATCGTTGGAGCCGCTCTCCAATTCCAGCATAGGCTGAAGGTTGTTCTTGAGCCTTAGATTCTTGCCCCTGAGGAGTGCAAACACGGTGGCCGAGTCTGTTGAGGATATTGTGGACCCGAGCAGCAGACAGGACACGAGAGGAAGCCCCAATCCCACGCCTTTCCATCCGTTGAGAAGGTAGATGAATCCTCCGGTGAGTCCGGCCGTAAGCAAGACTCCTATAGTGGACAGAGCCAGTCCCGGACCCAGCATAGGCTTGATGTCTTTGAAATTGGTTTCCATACCTCCGGTGAACAATATGATGCACAGAGCCACGACACCTATGAAATTGGCTGCCTTCATGTCATCGAAGACGATTCCGAGTCCGTCGCTGCCGAACAGCATTCCCAGCATAAGGAAGAGCAACAAGGCCGGAATACCCATACGGGAACTGGCCCTGGACACGAGAATGCTGCAGAAAATCAGTATGGAACTGATGAATATGATGTTTTCAGAGGTTAGATATACCATATTGCTGGAAATTTATTTATAGGTGGCGCAGAATGAAGATATCGGGCATTCTTGGCATTTGGGATTGCGTGCCGTGCAGACATAGCGTCCGTGGAGGAGCAGCCAGTGGTGGGCATCAGCTCTTTTTTCTGGCGGGATGTGCTTTGTGAGGTCTTTGCAGACTGCTTCCACGGTGCTTCCCTTTGAGAGGCCTATCCTGCCTGAAACCCGGAATACGTGGGTGTCCACAGCTATGACCGGTTTGCCGTAGATTATTGCCGCCACAACGTTTGCTGTCTTTCTTCCCACCCCCGGCAGTTTCACCAGTTCGTCCGGTTCTGAAGGTACTTCCGCGTCAAAATCGTTCACCAGCATCTTTGCCATCTCGATGATGTGACGGCCCTTGCTGTTGGGATAGGAGACAGACCTTATCAGTTCGAACACGTCTTCGAATGTGGCTTCAGCAAGCGACCTTGCATCCGGATATCTGGCAAACAGTTCCGGGGTCACCGCATTCACCCTCTTATCCGTGCATTGGGCTGAAAGCATCACTGCCACAAGCAGTTGGAAAGGGGAGCCGAAGTTCAGCTCGCTTCCCACCTTGCCCATTTTCGCTTCCAGGGCAGTCAGCACAGCCTCGTATCTTGCTTCAATTTTCATATTCTCTGCAACTTTCATTTTCACACACCAACACCCTGCCCGGATATTCTTTGCAGAGGTTCAGATTGTGGGTCACCATCATTACTGCTGTGCCATTTACCCTATTCAGGGAAGAGAGCAGTTCCATAATCCCGGCAGCTGTCTCGGCATCCAGGTTCCCTGTGGGCTCGTCGGCAAGTATGAGTCCGGGGCGGTTGAGCAGGGCCCGGGCAATGGCTATTCTCTGCTGTTCTCCTCCTGAAAGCTGATGAGGCATCTTGTGGGCCTTCCGGGACATTCCTACGGCGGAAAGTACTTCTTCAATACGCTGGTCCTTGTCCCGGGAATCCTTCCACCCGGTGGCCTCCAGCACAAAGTCCAGATTTTCCTTCACACTGCGGTCCATCAGAAGCTGGAAATCCTGGAACACTACTCCTATCTTCCTGCGCAGATAAGGGATGTCCTTTTCCCTTATCCCACGAAGCCTGAAACCACAGACTTCGCCCTCGCCTTTGAGGAGCCTGTTTTCTGCAATGAGTGTCTTGATTATGGAAGTCTTGCCCGTGCCTACCTTCCCGGTGACATAAATGAAATCTCCGGCCCTCACTTCCAGGTCCATGCCGTAGATTACTGTGGCTTCGCCATTCATAATGTCGGCGTTTTCTAGTCTGATTAGAGTGTCTTCCATATGCCGATGCTGAAAAAACGTCCTAAATTGTCGATATCCGACCACAAACATACAAAGATAGTGAGAAAAATTAAGTAAATTTGTAAAATTTTTGGCGTATGGTAAAAAATTCATATCTGACCTTGTTTCTGGCGCTGCTCATTCCGGGAGCTGTGGTGCTTCAGCCCTCTGTTCCGGTCTCTGCACAGACTTCGGCAGAAGGAACGGACAGGGACTTTTCCAAGGCTATGGAAGCCTTCGACAGGGGAATGTACGAGAGGGCTATGACTCTTTTCAACGATATTGTTTTCCGCACCGGTTCGGTTAAGGCGGAGGGATATTCCGTCCTGTGTTCAGTGAAATCCGGTGTAAGGGGCTGGGAGAACCGTATGGAGTCTTTCATTACGGCGAATCCTTCTTCTGAACTGGTGCCTCAACTGAAATTTGCACATGCTTGCCGTTTGTTTGACGCAGGGGACTACAAGGCTTGTTCTGAGTTGCTCAATGGATTGAAAATTAAGGATTTGCGTCGCTCGCAATACAATCAGTTCTTATTCAATCAGGGTTTTTCCCTGTTCAGCCTCGGGGAATACTCACAGGCTTCGGACTGCTTCACCCGCATTCTGTCGTCACGCAAATCAGACTACACTGCTCCGTCTGCATACGTACTCGGATATATCGAATACGAGAACGCGGATTACGCCAGGGCGGAACAGCATTTCCTGATTTCAGAGGGAGACCGGCGCTTTTCTGAAATGTCGTCCTACTACATACTCGAATGCCGTTTTCTCGCGAAGGATTATGACTATGTAATCGAAAACGGACCGGCTAATTATCAGTCTGTGCCCCAGGACAGGAAGCAGCGCCTGGGCAGAATGCTCAGCGAGGCTTATCTCATTAAGGGAGAGCCGGATCGGGCGGCTGTATATTACAATCCGGAAATGTCCCCAAAGGAGCAGAAAAGCCGTGCCGACCTCTTCTTTGGAGGCTCTCTGCTCTATGCCGAGAAGGATTACAGGGGGGCTATAGAGAATTTCTCCGCAATGGAGAACCGTACCGACTCTCTGGGACAGATTGCAAATTATCAGTTGGGATGGTCATATCTCCAGACCGGCAACAAGGTCCTGTCTCTGGAGGCTTTCCGGGAGGCAGCGTCATACAGCTGGGATGAAAACATCACCAGGGATGCCCTTTTCAACAGTGCGAAACTCTCGTTTGACATAAATTCGGACACCAGACCTTTCCGGAATTATGTCAAGAAATATCCTCAGGTCAGGACTCAGGAAATTTTTTCCTATATGGCTCTTGCCGAACTCAATGCGAAGAATTGGCAGGCCGCAGTTGATGCCTATGACAATGTGGATGACCTCACCCCTGAAATGGAACGCAACTATGTGAAAGCCAATTACCTGCGTGCCCGTCAGCTGGTGGAGGCCGGAGCCGGCAGGGATGCTGTGCATATGCTCAAGACCGTGACTTTCTATTCCGACAGGAACAGCGAAATCAACCAGATGGCAAGATACTGGCTGGCGGAATTGCAGTATCGCAACGGAGAATACAGGGATGCAATAGCACTTTTCAAGGAATTGTACCATACTTCTGCCCTTGCGGGGACTTCTGAGGGGGCGCTGATTCCGTATAACATAGCCTATTCCTATTTCCGTCTCGGAGACTTGGACCAGGCTTCGAAATGGTTTACGGAATTTGCGTCATACTCCGGTTCTGCACGGACAGAGGCCCGCAAGGATGCTCTGACTCGTTTGGCGGATTGCCTGTTCCTCAAGGACAAATATCTCGAGGCTGCTGAAAAATATGCCGGGGTTGCCGAGGAGTATTTCGATCCTGACGATATCTATCCTTATCTTCAGGCCGGAATTGCATACGGTCTGGCAGGCAGGAAACAGGACAAGACTGAATGTCTGGAGGAGGTCAAACTTGCAAAACCGGCAGTGGGGGATTACTCCAAGGCGATGATAGAACTCGGACGTTGTTATATGGAATCGTCCAAACAGGCTATGGCATCAGACTGTTTTGATTGCGTAATCAATTCAGTGAAAGATAGTTCCGCCGTTGCTCAAGCCCTTCTGGAAAAGGCTCTTATAGAAAGAAATTCCGGAAATCAGGACCAGGCCCTGCTTCTGTACAAAAGGGTGGCTGAGAATATGAACGGGTCGGAATATGCAGACAATGCCCTGATTGCAATTGAAAACATATGCCGTTCGGAAGGTCTGGCTGACGATTATCTCTCTTATGTGGAGAGTCTTGGAAAGGGGGATTCAAAATCCTCCGGCGAAAAGGAGGAATTCTATTTCTCTTCAGCACAGCAGCTTTACTTTGACGCCCGTTATGACAAGGCTCTGGGGGCTATGGGCAGCTATTTGGAAAAATACCCTGCAGGACGTTATGTGCTTGATGCAAAATATTGTATGGCAGAGTGCCTGAGGATGGATTCCCGCTTTGAGAATGCCTGTGATCTTTATGAGCAGGTCATAGAAGCCGGGGATTCCGACTTTCGTCTGCCGTCTATGCAGAAATTCGCCGATTTGAGTTATGTCCTTCAGAGATATAAGGTTGCCAGTATGGCCTATGCTGCCATCCTGAATGAACCTTCTCTGGATGAAGATGTGCGTCATTCCTGTCTGGTCGGGCAGATGCGTTCTGCATTCAAGTCCAGACAGTATGAACTGTCTTCAGAAGTGGCCGGAAAACTCAAGACTGCTGAAGGCAGCGATGAAAAGACCAGAAGGGAGGCTCTGTATGTTCAGGCAAAGTCCCTGTTGAGTCTCAGCCGGAGGGACGAGGCTCTTGTGCTGTTTGCTGAACTGGCAGCCAATCCTGCGGATGCTATGGGCGCGGAAGCCCGTTATCTGCTCATTAAGGACAAGTTCGAAAGGGCTGAATACAAGAAGGTGGAAGATATGGTTTATGACTTTGCTGAATCCGGCACTGCCCAGAACCGCTATCTTGCCGCATCGTTCATCATCCTTGGAGATGTGTTTGCGGAGCAGGGGCAGTTTGAGCAGGCCAAAGCCACATTCGAGAGTGTCAGGGACGGTTATGTTCCTGAATCTGAATCAGATGACATCCTTGAACAGGTGAGAGTGAGATTGGACAGAATCAACCAAATGAAGTAACAGAAAATGAAGCATAGTTCCATATTATTGCTATTTGCAGCATTGATTGCAGTCCCTTGGGCTCTTTCTGCCCAGGATGGACGCAATCAGACCGTAGTCGTGACAAACAAGTATGATTTTGATTCTTCCTCCCGGGAGAAGACCCGGATTGAGATGGCTCTTCCGGACTCTTTGACTGTTTTCGAGAAGAATTTCAGCTATTCGGTTTTCGACAAGCCCTATGCCGGGGCTTATGATTTCCATCCTTACAACCTGAATCTCAAGCCAGTGTCCAGTCCGGTGGGGAACAGGAAGTTCTGGATGAATGCCGGAATAGGCTACAGCCTGTATCCCGAATTCGACCTTGTGTATGAGCCGTTCAGAGGGCCTCGGGCTTCGTTCGGAATCTATGCCCGCCACAGGTCGTTTGCAGGGGATTACCGAAAGACCGAAGTGAAAGACGGACTGTTTATTCAGCAACGCGGTGCGGAAGGCGAAAGGCAGTATTGGGGCGGATGGAACTATGATATGGACAATGAGGGGGGATTGAATTTCTGTTACGACTGGGACAGGACCGCTTTGAGTTTCAATGTCGGCTATCAGGGCCTGCAGCAGAGGGATTGGCTTTCTGCAAGGAGTTTCGACAAGGCTGCCGCTGACTTGAAGCTGTATTCAAAGCGCCAGTCATCAAAGGTGTTCAATTACGCCTTTTATATGTCTTATCAGTTCGGCAGGGATTATGTCAACTCTTCATTGGGCAAGGCTGAGCAATATGAGCACGATATGAGTTTCGGCTTCAGTTTTGTGGCCAATATGAAGAAAAAGGGGCATTTTGCGCTGGATGCGGGGGCTGAAGTGGCTTTGTACTCAAATGCGATGAACCATACGGCTTATGTCGTGGAATTTCTGCCGCAGTATGTTTGGGAAAATGGGGGATGGTTCGTGAAGGCGGGACTCAGAATTGATATTCCATCGACGGCCAACAATGATGTTGAGGAGAATAAGGGGAAAAGTCAGTGGGCTTATCCAGAAGTTAAGCTTTCTTACGAATTCCGGAATATACCTCTCAACATTTATCTCAATGTCACCGGAGGGGAAAGGCTTCGCAGCTATTCCTCCCTTGTGGACGACTACAGGCATTTCAGCATTTTTTCACGCCACTCCAACCCGTCGGGATCTGCAGGAGGGAGTCTGAATTTTTCCCATCCTCTGCTTAAGAATGAAATCGAAAGAGTCAATGCTGAATTCGGGCTGAGAGGCAGCATAAGGAGTGTATTCTCATATAACTTATCTGTTTCATATGCTGAAAAGGCATCACTTGCGCTTGAGTCTATAAATTTTGCAAACCTGCCTTTGAGAACAGGGGAAACGGCTGTGAACGTGCCTTATTATTCGATTGCATATGCCAATGCCGGACAGTTGAATGCCAGGGCAGAGGCCGGATATGCAGACGACTGGGGATCTGTTGACCTGAAACTGCTCTACACGGATCTGTATTTGAGGCAGGAAGCTCCGGAATCCTACATTCTCCCTGCGGCCCTTTCCGGAAATCTGACTCTCAAATTCAATATTATGAGGAGACTGTTTTTCGGGGTCGGCTGTGAGTTTGCAACGCCAAGGAAGGTTCATTGCGGGACATCCCCCGAGACCGATTTCAGACTGCCCGCCTATGGTGATCCTTACCTGAGTGCGGAATACCGTTTCGACAAAATGGTTTCACTATGGCTCAAGGCCAGCAGATTCACCGGACAGACCATTTACAGCACCCCTTTGTATTCGGAAAGGGGGCCGAGAGTAATAGCCGGTGTGAGTTTGTCTTTTTAGATAAAATTTACTATATTTGCAAGATATTTCGGGTTTCCGTAAACAGATAGAAATTCAGACTGAAAATGATAGAGAACGAAGAAATGAAACAGGCGGAGCAGCAGTATTCCGCAAACAGCATTCAGGTCCTCGAAGGCCTTGAGGCTGTGAGAAAAAGACCTTCAATGTATATAGGAGACATCGGAGAAAGGGGTCTCCATCATCTCGTTTATGAAGTTGTGGATAACAGTATCGATGAGGCACTTGCGGGATATTGCAATGATATCCAGGTCTTTATCAATCCGGACAATTCCATAACTGTGAAAGATAACGGACGTGGAATCCCGACAGGAATGCACGAGAAGGAGAAACGTTCCGCTCTTGAGGTGGTGCTCACGGTACTTCACGCCGGAGGAAAGTTCTCCAAGGACAGTTACAAAGTTTCAGGAGGTCTGCACGGGGTGGGTGTCAGTTGTGTGAATGCCCTTTCCGACTATCTCCGTGCGGAAGTGCACAGAGAAGGCAAGATTTTCGTTCAGGAATTTTCCAAGGGCAAACCTCTTGCTCCAGTGCACGTTGTGGGGGAAACCAATGACACCGGAACCACGGTCACTTTCCATCCGGATGCCGAAATCTTCACGGTTACCACTCTCTACCGCTATAAGACTCTGGCCGACAGGCTTCGTGAACTTGCATTCCTGAATAAAGGTATCAAATTGTCCCTCACCGACTTGCGTGAACCGAAGGAAGACGGGGGCAAGGAATATATGGATGCCATTCATCCGGGGACCGAAGTTTTCTATTCCGAAGAAGGACTCAAGCAGTATGTCGAGTATATGAATTCGATTTCCCGCAATGAGCCCATCAGTTCTGTCATATGTCTTGAAACATCCAAAATCATTCCGATTGAGGTGGCATTGCAGTACAATTCCGGATTTTCGGAGGAAGTTCGCTCTTATGTGAACAATATCAACACTGTCGAGGGCGGTACCCATCTTACAGGTTTCCGCAGGGGCCTGACCAAGACTCTCAAGGCTTATGCCGACAAGAACAACTTCCTTTCCAAGCTCAAGTTCGACCTCGCGGCTGAAGATTTCCGTGAAGGACTCTCTGCTGTGATTTCAGTCAAGGTGGCAGAGCCTCAGTTCG
The DNA here is from genome assembly GCA_022777205.1 of Rikenellaceae bacterium. Lineage (GTDB taxonomy): Bacteria > Bacteroidota > Bacteroidia > Bacteroidales > UBA932 > Cryptobacteroides. The sequence continues at coordinate 10,611 of JALFGP010000108.1, read as the reverse complement.
AAGGCCAGACCAAGACCAAACTGGGTAACGGAGAGGTGGATCCGGCTGTGTCACAGGCGGTTTCTTCTGCACTTGAGGCCTTCTTGGAGGAAAATCCGAAGGAGGCGAAGGCCATTGTGGACAAGGTCATACTTGCTGCAACAGCACGCCACGAAGCTAGAAAGGCCCGTGAACTCGTGCAGCGCAAGTCAGTTATGTCCGGAGCCGGAATGCCGGGAAAACTTGCAGACTGTTCCGAGAGGGATCCGGAGAAATGCGAACTCTTCCTTGTCGAGGGAGACTCCGCAGGTGGAACGGCAAAGCAGGGACGTGACAGAATGACCCAGGCAATACTTCCGCTCAGGGGTAAAATACTGAATGTGGAGAAAGCTCTCACCCACAGGGTATTCGAGAGTGAGGAAATACGCAATATCTATACGGCCCTGGGCGTGACGGTGGGCACTGAAGAAGACAGCAAAGCTTTGAACCTCAGTAAGCTGCGTTATCATAAAGTGATTATTATGACCGATGCCGATGTGGACGGTTCACATATTGCAGCGCTCATCCTGACCTTCTTCTTCCGTTATATGTTCGACCTGATTAAACTGGGTTATGTCTATCTTGCGACTCCGCCTCTCTACCTTGTTAAAAAAGGCAAGGACCAGATTTACTGCTGGACAGACGAGCAGAGGAAAATAGCCACTGAAAGGCTCGGCAAGGGAACAGACAAGGGAGTTACAGTCCAGCGTTACAAAGGTCTCGGTGAAATGAGCGCCGAGCAGCTTGCGCAGACAACTATGGATCCGCAGCGGCGTACCCTCCGTCAAATCACCATTCAGGATGCTGCTGCCGCAGATTCCACATTCTCAATGCTTATGGGAGACGATGTTCCGCCTCGCCGCGATTTTATCGAACAGAACGCCCACTACGCAAACGTTGACGCATAGGCTATGGGAGACAAATTGCCAAAGGACTACAAGGTCTATATTCCGTTGACTATACTTTTCGTACTTCTTGTGCTTTTGATGCCGAGGAGTACGAGTTTCAATTACAAGTATTCCAAAGGATCACCCTGGATGTACCCGACTCTTGTGGCAGAATTTGATTTTCCCATACTCAAAACAGGGGCTGAACTGCTGCAGGATCGCAATTCCGCGCAGAAGTCTGTCATACCTTATTATAAAAAGGATTCCCGCATAGGTATCAAGGCTGTGCAGGATCTCAATTCCAAAAAGCTTGATGACTATAAGGCATTCCGCCGTTGTGTGGCTTCTGCCCTGACCGGAATTTACCAAAGGGGAGTGGTTGCCGACGAGGATTATTTCGCCAACAGCCAGGACGGGGAATATGACTGGCAGCAGGTCTATCTCCAAGTTGAGAAAAGGGCCGAAAGACTGCCGTCCGAGGAAATCTATTCCCGTTCCTCAGCAATACTTGAGCTACAGGCTTCCCTGTCTGCTTTTCCTTATGCCGACTCCCTGTGCAGAGTGGCCGGTATCTATGACCTGATTGTCCCGGATTTGAAACTGGATGAGCAGATGTCCCAGACAATTCATTCGGAAACAGTTCCGGAAATTTCTCCGACCAAAGGTCTGGTTTCGGCAGGTCAGGTAATCGTTTCCAACGGGGAGATTGTCACTTCGGAGGTGGAGCAGCTTCTCAATTCCTACAAGACTGAATATGATGCCAGCGTGGGTTACAGGGGCAACCGCCTTGTGCTGTGGCTGGGGAATGCCCTTCTTGCATTTGCTCTGGTTGTGGTGATATTCTTCACGATTCAGTTGACATCACCGGTAATTTTCACACAGTTTAACAAGTACACCTATCTGCTTCTTGTCTTTTTCCTCTCGGCTCTTACGGCATCGAGGGTAGGTCCTGTATCAGCCAACGGCATCTATCTCGTGCCTTTCCCTCTTTTTGCATACTACCTCCTGGCATTCTTCAGAAAGAGGCTCATTCTGCCCGTATATATCATCAGTTTGGTGCCTTTGCTTCTTTTCGCCCGCAGCGGAGTGGAACTTTTCGTGATGAATCTCGTCGCAGGAATCGTGAGCATCTATGTTTTCAAATTCTTCAACCGGGGCTGGCTGCAGTTTATCAACGCTTTTATAGTTTTTGTGGTGCTGTCAGCGGTGTGGTTCTCTTTCAGGTGCGTGGAAGGGCTTGCAGGAGTGGACTATTGGAATATTTTAAGACTTTTCATAGGCTCCCTGGTTTCTGTTGCGTTCTATCCGCTGATCTATCTTTTCGAAAAGATTTTCAATCTGGTGTCCACATCAAGACTGCTCGAATTGGCCGACACCAACAACAAGGCTCTGAGGGAACTTGCGGAAAAGGCACCGGGGACATTCCAGCACAGTTTGCAGGTAGCCAATTTCGCCGGGGCAGCAGCACGCAGTATCGGGGCGGATGATGTGCTTGTCAGAACTGCAGCTCTGTATCACGACATAGGCAAGAGTGTCAATCCTTTGTGCTTTGTGGAAAATGAACAGCAGGGCGAGGACTATCACAAATCCCTCGATGCGAAGGAAAGTGCCAAGGCAATCATCCGCCACGTCACTGATGGCCTTGCACTTGCAGAAAAATACAAGTTGCCGCGAGTCTTGCGCGAGTTCATCACCACGCATCACGGTACCACCCGCACAGCATATTTTTACAATACTTACGTAAATAACGGGGGAGATCCTGAGGATGTTGCAGATTTTATGTATCCGGGTCCACGTCCGACAACCAGAGAACAGGTGATTCTGATGATTAGTGACGCCTTGGAGGCCGCATCCCGCACTCTCAAGGACAAAACTCCCAATGGTATTTCAGAACTTGTGGACCGCATACTTTTAGGCAAGTTCCAGGAACAGCAGTTCAATGATTCAGAAATCACAATCAAGGAACTCACCACGATGAGCGAGACTCTGAAGGATTATATCCAGCAGGTCTATCACGCAAGGGTGGTGTATCCGAAAGCAAGAAAAACAAAGAAATAATATATTAACTTACAGATTATGAAATTGACAAAGAACAACATCGACGAGCTCAATATTGAGGTGGCACTCACCGTGGAGCCGTCAGATTATGCAGAGAACCGCAAAAAGAAACTTTCGGATATCCGTCGCAGGGCTGAAATCAAAGGTTTCCGCAAGGGTATGGTGCCGGCATCACTTATAGAGAAGATGTATGGTGCAAGTGCACTGGTGGATGCAGTCAACGAGGTGATTTCACACGAACTTACAAGTTTCATCAAGGACGAGAAACTCAGCGTTATCGGAGAGCCTCTTCCGGCAGACAATCAGCCTGAAAACGACTGGACCAATGGAAATACCTTCAATTTCACATTTGAAATTGCCTGCAACCCTGAGGTGAAACTCGAGTTCGGAAAGGAGGACAAGATAACTTCTTACGAAATCAAGGTTTCAGACGAGGCAAAGAAGGAAATGAAGGAGAATCTTCTCAAGCAGTACGGCTCACTCGAAGATGGAGACGAAGCAAAGGCTGATGACTTCATCATTGCAGACCTTGAGCAGGGAGAGAACCGCATAGAGAGCACCTATATCGCTCTCCGCAATGTGAGCGAGGCTTGCAAGAGCCAGTTCCTGGGCGTGAAGGCAGGTGACAGCTTCGAGGTGAACGTGAACGAGGCTTTTGAGAACGAAGCCGACAGGGCTGCGCTCATCAAGGTGAAGAAGGAAGAACTTGAGGGCATTGACCCTGTGTACAAACTGACTGTTAAAACCGTCAAGACTTTCACATCCGCACCTCTCACCACTGAAACCTACGACAAGATTTTCGGCGAGGGAGTAGTGGCAGACGAAGCCGGTTTCGATGCCAAGATTGAGGAAAGGCTTGTGGCTGAATATGCCAACGAGACAGAATACCGTCTTTCAAGGGACATCCGCGAGTATCTGGTGAAGAAGGCTGACCTCAAACTGCCTGAAACCTTTATGAAGAAATGGCTCAAGGTTGCCAATGAAGGCAAGTTTACTGCAGAACAGATTGACAAGGAATTCGATGCATTTGCAGAGGATTACCGCTGGAGCCTTGTGCGTGACTTCCTTCTCAAGAAATACGGAGTGAAGATTGAGCAGGAGGACATACTTGCAAGCGCAAGGGGATTTGCAGCATATCAGTTCGCAATGTACGGAATGCCGAATGTTCCTGCAGAGCAGTTGGACAGTTATGCCAAGTCCATTCTTGCCGATGAAAACCAGAGCCGCCGCATCGTGGAACAGGTTGAAAGCGAGAAGGCCATTGCAGCCGTTAAACCGGAATTGAAGATTAACAAGAAGTCAGTGAGCGTGGAGCAGTTCCGTGAGCTGAAATAATCCTACTTTTCTATGACAGACTTTGAAAAATTCGCAAAGTCGGAGAGGGGAGTGTCATCTTTGAAGATGCACGATTATCAGACAGCCGTGTCCCGGAACAGGGGTGCGGCTGTGCTTGACACTTATCTGAATCCGACCATTATTGAAGAGCGCAAGCTGAATGCCGTGTCTATGGACGTTTTCAGCCGCCTGATGATGGACCGCATCATTTTTCTCGGAGTGCCGATTGATGACGATGTGGCAAATATCATCCAGGCACAGCTGCTCTTCCTTGCATCGACTGATCCGTCTGCTGACATATCCCTCTATATCAATTCTCCCGGAGGACAGGTGACTTCAGGTTTGGGAATCTATGACACTATGCAGCTGGTGGAACCCGATGTGGCAACAATCTGCACAGGGCTTGCGGCTTCTATGGCTTCTGTGTTGCTTTGCGCCGGTGAAAAGGGCAAGAGGTCTGCTCTGCCTCATTCCAGAGTGCTTATCCATCAGCCTCTTGGAGGTGCACAGGGACAGGCATCAGACATACTCATTGCTGCAAGGGAGATTGAGAAAACCCGCACTGAACTTTACAAAATCATTTCAGAACATTCCGGACAGCCGGTGGAGAAGATTGCTGCCGACGGTGACCGTGACTATTGGATGAGTGCTGAAGAGGCCAAGTCCTATGGAATGATAGATGAAATTTTGAGCCGGAAGAAATGAGCAAAAAGAACAATAGTCAGAAACATTGCTGCTTCTGCGGCAGGCCTGAAGAGGAGGTTCCCTTCCTTTTCCAGGGAATAGACTCCTGGATATGTTCAGACTGCGTGGAGGCTGCGCACGGAATGCTGGAGGAGAGTGAGAGGGAGTATCGCAAGAGTGCCCGCAAGCCCAAATCCAATGGAAAGTTGCTCAAACCCAAGGAAATACACGCATTCCTCGACCAATATGTGATTGGACAGGACAGAGCCAAGAAACTGCTTTCTGTGGCAGTTTACAATCATTACAAGAGGCTTCAGGACAATCAGACCCGCAAGGCGGACGATGTGGAGCTCGAGAAGAGCAATATCCTGATGGTGGGGCCGACAGGTACAGGCAAGACATTGATGGCCAGGACAATAGCCAAGTTGCTCGATGTGCCTTTCACAATCGTGGATGCGACTGTTCTCACAGAGGCCGGCTATGTGGGTGAGGATGTGGAGAGCATTCTTTCCAGACTGCTGCAGGAGTCGGACTACGATGTGGAACAAGCTGAGAGGGGTATAGTCTTCATAGATGAAATCGACAAGATTGCCCGCAAGAGCGACAATCCTTCAATAACCCGGGATGTGTCCGGCGAAGGCGTTCAGCAGGCGATGTTGAAACTTCTGGAGGGCAATGTCGTGAACGTACCTCCTAAAGGTGGCCGCAAACATCCTGAGCAGGAATTCGTGCACGTGAACACCCAGAACATTCTTTTCATCTGCGGTGGTGCGTTCGAGGGCATTGAGAGAAGGATTGCACAGAGGTTGAACACTCAGGTAATTGGCTATGGTTCAGCGAACAAGGCCCAGATTGACAAGGAAAATCTGCTCCAGTATGTGGAACCCGCCGACTTGCGTGCCTACGGTCTCATCCCGGAAATCATCGGCCGTCTGCCTGTGGTTACCTATCTGGACAATCTGGACAGAGAGGCACTGCTCCGCATTCTCACTGAGCCTAAAAACGCCATTATGCGCCAGTACGAAAAGATTTTTGCGCTCGACGGCATTCAACTCAAGGTGGAACCGGAGGTTATGGACCTGATTGTGGACACAGCAATCAAGGAAAAACTTGGAGCCAGGGGCCTCAGGGCTATTTGCGAGAGGATTATGACGGATGCCATGTACGATGCACCTTCCTCCGAGTCCAAGGTTTTTGACCTCACATTGGATTACGCACGCACCAAACTTGAAAAGTAAAATGACAGAGAATATCAAGGAATACATCAAGGCTAATGAAAGCCGGTTTTTCGAGGAGTTGTTCTCACTTTTGAGAATACCTTCCGTCAGTTCCGACCCATCCCGCAAGGAGGATATGCTGCGTTGCGCAGAACGTCTTGCTGAATTGCTCCGTGAGGCGGGTGCAGACCTCGCAGAGATTTGTCCCACAGACGGGGCTCCAGTCGTTTTCGCACAAAAGATTGTTTCTGAGGATCTGCCTACGGTGCTGGTCTATGGCCATTATGACGTGCAGCCCGCTGATCCTCTTGAACTCTGGAAATCAGACCCTTTCGAACCCGAAATCAGGGACGGTGCTATCTACGCCAGAGGTGCAAACGACGACAAGGGGCAGCTTTTTATGCACGTCAAGGCTTTCGAATACCTCTGTAGCAATGGCCTTTTGAAGCATAATGTCAAGTTCATGTTCGAAGGCGAGGAGGAAATCGGCAGTCCATCCCTTGCAAAGTGGGCGGCTGATAACCGGGAGAAATTGTCGGCTTCGGTGATTCTGGTTTCGGACACGACTATGATTTCCGACAAGGTGCCTTCCATAAACTGCGGAATGCGCGGGCTTTCCTATGTTGAAGTGAAGGTCACCGGGCCGAACAAGGACCTGCATTCCGGACATTATGGCGGAGCTGTGGCAAATCCGATAAATGTGCTCTGCGATATGATTTCTTCGCTCATAGACGAGGATGGCAGAGTTACTGTCAAGGGGTTCTATGACGATGTCGTGGAGTTGTCTGCTCAGGACAGGGCCCAGCTCGCAAGGGCTCCATTCGATTTGGATGAATATAAGGAATTCCTTGATATTAAGGAAGTTAAAGGCGAGAAGGGCTATTCTACCCTGGAGCGTACAGGCATACGCCCCTGCCTGGATGTATGCGGTATATGGGGCGGATACACAGGCGTAGGATCAAAGACTGTGCTTCCTTCCGAGGCCCACGCCAAGATATCTATGCGTCTGGTGCCGAATCAGGACAGCGGGCACATAACGGAATTGTTTATGGAGCATTTCAACTCCATAGCTCCGGACTATGTCAAGGTGGAGGTTAAACCTTCCCACGGAGGCAATGGTTTCCTTATCCCAATCTCATCCAAGGCTTATCAGGCTGCATCGCGTGCAATGACGGAAGTCTATGGTATAGAGCCGGTTCCGAGTCGCGGAGGTGGAAGCATTCCTGTACTTGCCGACTTGCAGCAGATACTCGGAATAGACCCTCTGCTTATGGGTTTCGGACTGGAAAGGGATACGATTCATTCTCCGAATGAGTCTTATCTGCTCAGCCAGTTCTTCGCCGGTATCGAATCCATCATTCTTTTTTACAGGTACTATTAAAATATGGGGAATTATTCGTACCTTGTCGGTCAAATTGATTAAGGTATGAGTGTTTCTGCTATAGTTCTGATTTGTTTGGCAGCTCTGCTTTGCGGGGCTGCAGTTGCTGTGCTGGTGGCTTCGCATTTGTCTTCCCGACAGAAGGCTTTGCTATACGAGGCTCAGGAACGTGTCGGCGAATTGGAGAAGTCACTTTCTGAAAGCCAGTCGGCCTGCCAGGTGCTTCAAACCAAGAATGAGATGCTGCTCTCCTCGCGTGAGGATGACAGAAAACGCTATGAGGAGGCATTGAATGCCCAGAAGGGCCAGTTCGATGCCGTTCTGGCTGCCCAGCAGGCGAAATTCGATGAAACTGTGGGGAAAATGACTGCCCAGCTAAAATCTGCAACAGAGGATATGCTGAAGCAGCGTCAGAAAGAGTTTTCGGATTCCAGCAAAGAGAACATAGGACAGGTTATAACTCCTCTGAAGGAAACCATAGAGAAAATGAAACTGGCTCTCAATGATACGACATTGAAGCAGAGCCAGATAAACGGGGAGATGAAGGCCGGAATCGAAAATATGATGCGCCAGTCCGAGGCTGCCCGAAAGAGTGCTGATGAACTTGCCAATGCCCTTCGTCACGGGAACAAGATGCAGGGTGACTGGGGTGAGGCGGTTCTGGACGAATTGCTCCGGTCTCAGGGCCTGACACCGGGAGTGCATTATGATGTGCAGGCTGTACTGAAGGATGCTTCCGGACGGACCGTTTACAATGAACAGGGGAGTATGCTCCGTCCCGATGTGATACTGCACCTGGATGAAAGCAGGGATGTGATAATAGACTCCAAGGTATCTCTAAGCGCATTTGTGGACTATGTGAATGCGGAAACCGAGGAAGATAGGCAACGCTATCTCAAAGAGCACTTAGCCAGCTTGAACCAGCATGTGAAAGAACTCTCGCAGAAGGATTATTCTTCCTATGTCCAGCCACCCAAAATCCGTATGGACTATGTGATTATGTTCGTCCCGCATACCGGTGCCCTGTGGACAGCCTTGAATATTCAGCCGGACTTATGGCGCAAGGCAATGGAGAAAAATGTGTTCATTGCCGATGAGCAGACTCTTTTTGCCGCTTTGAGGATTATCAATATGACCTGGACACAGATTGCCCAGGTCCGCAACCACGAGAAAGTTTTCGAACTGGCCAACGAAATGATTGACAGGGTGGGCCAGTTTATGAAAAAATACGAAGACATAGGTTCTGCTCTGGAAAAGGCTCAGAAAGCTTATGAGGAAGGGGGCCGCAAACTTCAGCCGGGAGGTCAGAGCATCATCACAACCTGCGGTAAGCTTCAGAAGCTCGGTGCACGTAACAGCCTCCGGAATCCGGTCCCTATGATTGCAGATTCCGAAGACAGTCTTTTGTCAGAATGACAGGCACAGTCCGAAACTGAAGTTGCGCCCGAAACCCCAATAACCTCGGAAGCTCTCCAAATTATGGGAGGCACCGTCTTTGCCCCTTTCTATATAGACGCTGTCCAGAAGGTTATTTCCGCCAAGGAAGATTCTGCAGCCCACATCTTCAGGATGGCTCTTGTGGCGTGTCCAGCTCAGTTGAGCTCCAAGCAGGTGGTAAGAAGGGAAGCGGTAGGACGGAGTCCTGTCGTCTGGATTTGTCCTTGTAACAGGGTCGAAATCAGCGTACATCCTGTCATTGAATCTCCAATTCAGATTTAACCCGAATCCCGCCGGAATGTCTATGTCCAAATCAGCTCCAATCTGGGTCTGGGGTGCATCTCCGACAGGAAGGCCGGCGCAATAGACATTGATTTCGCCGATAGCATTTCCGGAATAGTGGTCGTAGATGGTGGCACTCACATCGTTCATCCACTTCCAGTTCCCCACAGAGGCAAAGGCACTGAATCTTATCCAGTCGGTTATACGCTGCCGGATTTCAAACTCAACGCCACAGTGAAATGCATCAAGTCCCGTAACCATATATTTTACATCCAGTGAATTTTCCACTTTGTAGGCATTTGACATCAGACTTTTGTCTTTCCACAGGGATGCATAGCCGGTCAATTCCAAAGCACCGGAATTCCAGACCCATCTCCAACCGGCCTCGCCCATCGCGTTCATTTCATTCTTGACATCCCGGCTGATTTCGTTGTTGCCGGATGCAAACCACACATTGGAATAGGGGAGACGGCTGTACCAGCCTCCATTGACATACAGGCTGTGACCAAGTCCTATCTTGTATAGTGCTCCTGCCTTGATGCTGCCGCCCACTCCGCCTGCAAGCGGACTCCAAACGTTCCCGCCATAGTAATTGTATTTGTCCCAGCGGCGTGTTGAAGCTCCGAAAACGGATGCTCCGCAGTTGACAGTCACTTTCTCTGACCTCCATCCGGCTGACAGGTATGCTGTTCCGTGATTGGTTACTTTTCCGTTGTCGGTTCTGATATAGTCTCCGACAGTCTTTACGGGATTTCTGCCTGCAAGCCCTGCGAGGGAGGTGTGCTCATAGTCCTCGTACCACCATTCCCCTCCCAGGAGGTCGCTGATTTTCTCATTCTCCCAGGTTGAATAATACTGATAGTGGATACCTGCGCCTATGGTCCATCCTCCATCCAGCCTGTATTCCATCGATGAAATGGCTCCGAAGTGGGTGTGTCCGGCCATATAGTCACTGAGTATGCTCAATGCCTGTCCGTCTTCCGTTTCCCGGTTTGTAGCAATCACTCCGTCCCAGTCAATCAGGCCATCCTTGCTGCGATAGAGTATGGGAGTACTCTTGTTTTCGCTCCATCTTCCTCCTCCGTTGCCCACAGTGACATAGACTGAGTTTTTCATAGAAAACCTTTCTCCTCTCCAGATATGCTGCAGGGTGAAATAGGGTTTGAAATAGTTGTTCAGGTTGAGATTGAAGGCCTGACCGTCCCGCAGTCCCCAGTTCCTGTTGTATCTGAGTCCATATTTCTGCACCTCTTCCCAACTCAGTCTCGTGCCTCTCTGTTCGTGTTGCTCCGGTGAGCCGAGGGCGGTGAAG
>JALFGP010000094.1 GCA_022777205.1 Rikenellaceae bacterium | reverse complement strand
CAGCATCGGGAACCTGACCGCCGAGAACCTTGCGAAAGATGCGATCTGCCTCTTCGCGCGGGCAGTCGTCCGAATAGAATGTGTCAAGGCCGTGGTCTGAAAGGCGGCAGCCCATCCGAGCGAAGAACTCGTGACGTTTCCGGAGGGCGTCAAGCAGGTCCTGATAGCCCGTGATTCCGACTCCCGAGACCTCGGAGAGCTTTCCGATGTATGTCGCGAAACTTTCGGGTGCATCCACTCCCATCACTTTGTCCGGCCTCCATGTCGGCAGTACCTGCACCCCGAACGGATGTTCCGCAATCTGCTTGTGCCATTCCAACGAATCCGTCGGATCATCGGTGGTGCAGACGGTCTCCACATTAAACTTCCGCATCAGCGCCTGTGCACGGAATTCCTCCGTCCCGAGCATCTCGTTGCACCTGTCATAGATGCCCCGTGCGGTCTCAGGTTTCAGAATGTCATAAATCCCGAAAACTCTCGCAAGTTCGAGGTGCGTCCAGTGATAGAGCGGGTTTCGCATGGTGTAGGGCACGGTTTCCGCCCATTTCTCAAACTTCTCCCAACTGCTGCGGTTTCCTGTGATGAAGTCTTCTCCGACTCCGTTGCCCCTGAGCGCGCGCCATTTGTAGTGGTCACCTCCGAGCCAGACCTCAGTGATGTCGGCAAACCGGTGGTTTTCTGCGACCTGCTGCGGCACCAGATGACAATGGTAGTCTATAATAGGTTGTTTTTCAGCACTTTCGTGATAAAGTTCGCGGGCATATCCGTTCCCGAGAAGAAAATCTGCGTTGATTAAGCTTTCCATATTTCCTGAATTTTCACAAATTTAGGAAAATATTTCCGTGTACGCACACGGAAATTGAATAAAATTTCCTACTTTTGTTATTGTTTAACAATACATAGCACTAATAAATATTATGGCCCGTAAGGACAAAATGACCAACTTCCGGTGGGTAATCTGCGCGATGCTCTTTCTTGCGACCACCGTCAACTATCTCGACCGTCAGGTGCTCTCCCTCACTTGGGACGAGTTTATAAAGCCCGAATTTCATTGGGATGAATCCCATTATGGGACGATAACATCCATATTTTCAATAGTTTATGCCGTATGCATGCTTTTCGCCGGACGATTCATCGACTGGATGGGCACGAAGAAGGGTTACCTTTGGGCCATTGGAATATGGTCTGCCGGAGCTTGTCTCCACGCTCTCTGCGGAATCATTACCGAGAATGTCGTCGGACTGCACAGCGCTGCGGAGCTTATGCAGGCAACGGGAGATACGGCGGTGCTTATTTCAACGGTCAGCATGTACTGTTTCCTCGTGGCCCGCAGCGTGCTCGCGCTCGGTGAGGCCGGCAATTTCCCTGCGGCAATCAAGACCACGGCGGAGTATTTTCCGAAGAAAGACCGTGCGTTCGCAACGTCAATATTCAATGCAGGTGCGTCCATCGGTGCGCTCATTGCCCCGCTCACGATTCCGCTGCTCGCCAAGGCCTGCGGTTGGGAGATGGCTTTTATCATCATCGGAGTCCTTGGGTTTATCTGGATGGGAATCTGGGTGTTTGTCTATGCCAAGCCGGAGAAGTCCAAGTTTGTAAACGCCGCCGAGCTCGAGTACATCGAGCAGGACAGGCTCATCGAGACGGAGCAGGTGGAGCAGGCTTCCGCGAAAAAAATCTCCATCTGGCAGGCTCTGAAGTACCGCCAGACTTGGGCGGTCATCTCAGGCCGTTTCATGGCTGACGGCGTGTGGTGGTTCTTCCTCTTCTGGACTCCGTCCTACCTTAATTCCCAATTCGGTATAAAGACAACCGAGCCACTTGGCATGGCGCTGATTTTCACCCTCTATGCCATCACGATGCTCTCCATTGTCGGAGGTAAACTCCCGACCATCTTCATCAACAAGGCGATGAGCAAAGGCGGCAAGTTCGACCCATACTCGTCAAGGATGAAGGCGATGCTCATTTTCGCCATATTCCCGATATGTGTCCTTCTCGCCCAGCCCCTCGGCACCATATCCCCGTGGTTCCCGACCATCCTCATAGGCATAGGATGCGCCGCACACCAGTCCTGGTCAGCCAATGTCTACACGACTGTCAGCGACATGTTCCCGAAATCTGCGGTTGCCACAGTCACGGGAATCGGCGGAATGGCGGGCGGAATCAGCTCCATGATTATGCAGAAGTTCGCAGGCGAGCTCTTTGTCTGGTCTGACAAGGTGGGCCTCCGCTTCCTCGGCTTCGAGGGTAAACCTGCCGGCTACTTCATAGTCTTCTGCATATGTGCCTTCGCCTACCTCATAGGCTGGCTCCTGATGAAATCCTTTGTTCCGCGTTACAAGGTCGTTGAAGTCGAATAGCCAGGCGGCTAATAAAACCGGCAATTGTAGCGGGAGAGTAGGTCGATGGAACTGAAGTTATCGGGATGGTCGGGGCGCTTGCCGAGGATGAGGAAGTCGGTGAGGACGGCGACGGCGTCATAGGCATCGCGGTCGGAGTGCTGTGCGATGAGATACTTCACATAGCCATCCTTCAGGGCAGTCATGTTCCTTTCGAGCACGTCGTAGCCGATGACGTTCCATCCTTTGAGCCCATGTTCGCGCAGATAGTCGGCGACGAGGTAGATGCGGGAGTTGAGGGTCACGACGTTCGGACATCCGGTGATGGCAGTGAATGCGTCGTCCATCGCCTTGTGCGCCTTTTCAGGATTGTTCGGGTTTATGACGACGTTTCGCACCTCCGTATCAGGGAAGTGCGCAGTGAGGTAGTCCATGAATCCTCGGCGGCGTTCCTGCGACGGGTCAGACAGCCCCTTGACGTCGCGCTCGATTCTCACGAGATGGACGGTGCCGCGGTTCTCTACCGCCGAGCCTGACATGAGCATGTCCGCGCAGAACGCTCCACTGTCATAGATAGGTTGGCCGAAGTAGGCAAGGTGGCCATAGACCCCGCTCACGCTCGTATTCAATATGACATAGGGTATATCTGCCTCTTCCAACTCCACGGCCATTGTGCGTGTGGCGTCGAGGAACATAGGGGCTATTATCGCTCCGGAATAGCCCTCCTTTATGACCCTGCGGCACTCGGAGAGGAACGAATCGACGTCATATTGGTCATATAGACACTCCACGACGTTCACGGAGAAGCGGCCGGCATATTCCTTCGCCTTTTCGATGCCTATGTGCGAAAGTTCCCAAAACTCACCGTTCCTATATTTCGGAAACAGGACGGCAATCCTGTGTGATTTGTTCTTCGCCAGCATCGACGCATAGACGTTCGGCTGATAACCGAGTTCCTCGATGACTCTGAGCACTTTCTCCCGCGTCTTTTTCGACACTTCACCCCTCTCGTGCAGCACTCTGTCGACCGTACCGTTCGTGACTCCGGCGGCCCTTGCCACATCGCTTATCGTAATTATGGAATTCTTCATCTGTATCCGGCTGCATGTTAAAACATCGTGCAATATACGAAAAAACATCGGTTTGTCGCAGATCGAGGGAAAATATCTCCGTGTTCGCACACGGAAACTGAAAAATATTGTTAAATTTGCAAATATATGTCCCGCGTTCGTGGGGAGTTTTGTTTAACGATAATATATAATCCATTATGATTCGAATGACTGAAAGCTGGCGGTGGTATGGACCGGATGACCCCGTGAGCTTGAGCTATATCAGGCAGGCTGGAGTGACCGACATCGTCCATGCCCTGCATCATATACCGAACGGAGAAGTCTGGACCGTCGAGGAAATCAGAAAAAGGCAGGAACTCATCGCTGAGGCGGGGCTTAAATGGAGCGTTGTTGAGAGCGTGCCCGTGCATGAGCACATAAAGACTCGCGAGGGGGAATACCTCAAATATATAGAGAACTACAAGCAGAGCATACGTAATCTCGCCGAGTGCGGAATTCACATCATAACCTACAACTTCATGCCGGTTATCGACTGGACGAGGACCGATCTCCAATTCGAGATGCCTGACGGCTCGCATGCGCTGCGGTTTGAGAAGGCGGCGTTCATGGCGTTCGATCTTTTCATACTCGGCCGAAAGGCGGCTTTCGACGAGTGGACTGAGGAGGAGATTGCGGTGGCGAAGGCCCGTTACGAGAAGATGGATGAGGCCGAGATTCAGCTGATTACGAGGAATATGATTGCCGGTTTGCCTGGAAGTGAGGAAAGCTTCACTCTTGAGCAGTTCCGTCAGGCGCTGTCCCGCTATGACGGGGTGACAGAAGAGCAGCTGCGCGAGAACCTCATATTTTTCCTGCAGCAGGTCTGCCCGGTTGCTGACGAGTGCGGCTCCGTGATGGTGATTCATCCCGACGACCCGCCTTACTCGCTGCTCGGACTGCCACGCATCCTCTCCACTGCAGAGGATTTCAGGAAACTGATTGCCGCTGTTCCAAACAGATCGAACGGGCTGTGCCTCTGCACCGGTTCGTTCGGAGTTAGGGCGGATAACGACTGTGTGGCCATGATGCGGGAGTTCGGTGACAGGGTCGGTTTCGTCCATCTGCGCACGACCAAGCGTGATCCCGAGGGTAATTTCTATGAGGCTAACCTGCTTGAGGGCGACGTGGATATGTACGGCATGATGAAGGCACTGCTTGAGGTCGAGCAGAGACGTGGGGTGAGTATTCCCGTGCGTCCGGACCACGGCCATCAGATGTGCGATGACCTCGGCCGCAGGGCCAACCCGGGTTATTCCTGCTACGGACGCATGCGCAGTTTGGCTGAGCTCAGAGGTTTGCAAGAGGGTCTTCTTCATCTTTAACTTCGGTGGATAAGTTCTTGGTATGAGAAAATTTTAGATAGAGACTTTAAACAGAGACTTTTAAAATTACATAATGATATGACACAGAATCTTTTTGATGTAAAGGGCAGGGTTTTGGTGATGACCGGGGCCTGCGGCGTGCTCGGAAGTACGATAGTAAAGTATTTCGCGGCCCAGGGTTGCAAGGTGGTGCTGCTTGGCCGCTCCGCCGAAAAAGGGGAAAGACTCGTTGAGGAAATCAGCCTGTCCGGAGGCGAAGCGTGTTTCCTTACTACCAATGTGCTTGACAGGGACGTGCTGGAGAGCAACTATGAGCAGATTATAAAGAAATATGGCAGGATAGACATACTCATGAATGCCGCCGGAGGCAATATGCCGGCAGCTACGGTTCCGCCTGAGAAGACCATCTTCGACCTGAACATTGACGCCGTGAAGCAAGTTGCCGAGCTTAATCTGTTCGGAACGGTTCTTCCGACTATGGTCTTTGCAAAGTCGATGGCAGAGAGCGGCAAGGGCTCAATCATCAACTTCGCCTCAGAGTCCGCTCTGCGTCCGCTCACCCGCGTAGCCGGCTATGGGGTTGCAAAGGCAGCCGTCGTCAACTGGACAAAATACCTTTGTGCAGAGCTTGCGCTCAAGTTCGGAGAGGGAATAAGGGTGAATGCGATTGCTCCAGGCTTCATCCTCTCGAACCAGAACCGCTCCCTCCTCACCAACGAGGACGGCTCGCTCACTCCGCGTTCTGAGACAATCCTCTCTCACACTCCTATCGGACGTTTCCTTGAGCCGGACGAACTTGTGGGCACGCTTCACTACCTCGCCTCCGACGCTTCAAAAGCAGTTACCGGAACCGTATGCGTTGTTGACGGCGGATTTGACGCATTTTCGATTTAACCGGCCTGAAAACCGCCGGTTATATATGTAAAAGTTTAATTATAAAACCACAAATATAGACATTTATGATACTGAAATCTCTTGCGGTCCCAACCATTGCCGCGCTGGCCATATCTGCCTCCTTCTCTGTGACAGCCGGTGCTGTTTCCATAATCCCGGAACCACAGAAAATCACACAAACGCAGTCCGTACTTCCAGTTTCCGCGACTGAAATCAAGGTTTATGCCTCCACAGATGAGCTCAAGCAGCTCGCCGCCACTTGGGCCGAGTCCATCAAAAAGCCATTTATCGCCGGAGACTATTGGACAGAGACGAACTTCCACCGCATCGTTTCGGACGTTGTGCTTCCGTCGGCCGTCCTTGAGAAGTCGGCCAAGAAGGCAGATGTGAAACTTTCCGTTGACAAGTCACTCGCTGAGGAACAATATAGGCTGACCATTGATCCGAAAGACCGTATTGTCATCACGGGAGGTTCTGCAAAAGGCGTATGGTGGGGACTCCAGTCTCTTTCCCAGATTCTCATCGATGGCGCGTCCAAGGCCGAAGGCGGGCAGTTGAAACTCGCCGGGCTCGTAATCGAGGACTGGCCGGAGTTCGCGTACAGAGGTGCCATGCTCGACTGCTGCCGTCACTTCATACCGTTCGAGGACGTGAAGAAATACATAGATATAATGGCCTACCACAAGCTCAACACTTTCCACTGGCATCTCACGGAGGATCAGGGCTGGAGAATTGAGATAAAGAAATATCCGCTTCTCACGGAAATAGGCTCAAAGCGAGAGGACACTCTCGTCAATCATCACCGGGAAAAGGAGGAGAACAGGGTGTATGACGGACATCCCCACAGTGGATTCTACACTCAGGAGCAGGCCCGTGAACTCGTTGCATACGCCGCTGCAAGGCAGATTACAGTGATTCCGGAAATTGAGATGCCGGGACACGCCGAAGCCGCGCTTGCCTCATATCCTTATCTCGGTTGCCGTCAGACCGGTTATGAGACGCTCCCTGTATGGGGCGTAAACCCGGAGGTGTTCTGCATGGGACGCGAGACTACTTTCAAGTTCTTCGAGGACGTGCTTGATGAAATATGCGATATTTTCCCGTGCGAGTACATCCACATCGGAGGCGACGAGTGCCCGCGCGACCGTTGGAAGGAATGTCCTGATTGCCAGAGGCGCATGAAGGAAGAGGGGCTTACAGAGGTTGGCCAGCTTCAGGGTTATCAGCTCAAGAGAGTTGAGAAGTACCTCAACGCAAAGGGTCGTCATATCATCGGATGGGACGAGATTCTTGAGTCCGGCGCCACTCCTACCGCCACTGTGATGTCCTGGAGAGGTCCGCAGGGAGGAGTAAAGGCTGCAAAGATGGGCAACAAGGTCGTAATGGCCCCGAACAACTATTTCTATCTCGACTACTACCAGACGGCAGATCCGGAGGCAAACAAGGAACCGCTCGGCATCGGAGGCTATGTCTCTCTTGAAAAATGCTGGAGCTTCGATCCTTTCGATCAGCTTACAGAGAAGGAGAAATCATACATCTACGGCATTCAGGCAAACACCTGGACTGAGTATATGCGCGGCATTGACCGTGTCCAGTTCATGGATCTTCCGCGTTTCTGCGCCCTTTCCGCAGTCAGCTGGCACAAGGATGCACAGACCTATCCTGAGTTCCTTGCCAAGGTGAAGGATTCAATGCTCAAGCTCTACCAATATTACGGACTCATATACGCTCCATACGCATTTGAGGAGTAAGTCAGAAGCGGAGGCCGACGGAAAGTAAGCGTCTCCGACTTGATGTATCAGTTGCATAAAGAAAGCAGGGCGTGTGCCCTGCTTTCTTTTTTAGCGATTTGGCCCGGTATTATTACAATTTGAATGGATTTCCGGACTGTGTGTGAACGAATGCAAGATTTATTCGCCATCAAGCAAGCCGGGACGAAGCCTTCGGGTGCGTTCAAGTGCCTGTTCGTCCTGCCACTGCCTTATCTTGACAGGGTCTCCGCAGAGAAGTATGTCCGGTACTTTCCAGCCGTTGAATTCTGCCGGACGGGTGTAGATGGGTGCTGAAAGCAGTCCGTCCTGGAAGCAGTCGCTCAAAGCCGAGGTGCCGTCGCTGATTGCACCTGGGATTAGCCTCACGATGGCATCAGCGAGAATGGCAGCCGGAATCTCCCCGCCGCTTAGCACATAGTCGCCCACGGAAATCTCCCGGGTAATCAGATGGTCTCTCACCCTCTGGTCTATACCTTTATAATGTCCGCAGAGCAGTATGATATTCCCCTTGAGCGAAAGTTCGTTTGCAATGCCCTGATTTAGAATCTCGCCGTCCGGAGACATATATATTATCTCGTCATAGTCCCTTTCAGCCTTCAACTCCTCAATCATCCTGAAAAGAGGCTCAATCATCATCACCATCCCTGCATCCGGTCCGTAATTGTAGTCATCCACCTGCAGGTGCGGCCCCTTCCCGTATTTCCTTGGGTTGTGTACGTGAATTTCCACCAGTCCCTTCTTGCGTGCCCTGCCCACTATCGAATGGCTGAGCGGACTGTCCAACAGTTCAGGCACAACGCTTATTATGTCAATTCTCATAATTCGTTTTTCTTATGCTCTGCAAAAATAGTGTTTTTATACAAATAATTCATATATTTGCAGGTTGTTTGGCTTTGCGTGGAGCGTATTGAGCAGCTGTCACCCCGGCTATTTGCAGTTCCACAGGTCATACAGTTTATATTTATTTACTTGACAAACTTGAGTTATGAGTGAAGAGATCATTCCTGAAGCAAATGCTTCAGATGTAGAATTGGAAAAACCGGAACTTGAAGAGACTGTTTTGGGCGAATCCGTAATTGAACCTGCACAGGAAGAGGAGACTCCTGATTATCAGGGCAAATCCCTGTCAGAACTGGTGGCATCCCTGCAGGAAGTCGCTGCCTCCGAAGACAGAATGAGCCTATACAAGAAGGTTGAGGCCATCAAAGCGGCGTTTTATAAGAAATTGCAGAAAGAGAAGGAAACTGCGCTGCTCAAGGAGGAGGAAGTGCTGGAGGATGCTGCAAATCCGTTCCTTGCAATAGAGGAAGGATTCAAAGAGGTTTATGCGCAATACAAAAAGGAACGTGCGCAATACAATGAGAAAATGGAGCAGGAGCGCAAGCACAATCTCGAACTCAAGAAACAGGTAATTGAAGACCTCAAAGCCCTCATCGAAAAGCAGGAAGACGTGAACGCAACTTTCCCGGCATTCAGGGAAATCCAGAACCGCTGGCGTGAAATAGGTCCTGTGCCTGCAAGTGATGTGGCCGACATCAACAAGACCTATTCCCTTTATGTTGAGCAGTTCTACGATCTGGTGAAAATCAACAGGGAACTCCGTGACGAAGATTTTCGCAGAAACCTTGAAGTGAAGCAGCAGTTCTGCGAAAAGGCAGAGGCTCTCGCCGAGGAGAAAAACATCGTGGAGGCTTTCCGTGAGCTGCAGAAACTGCACGAACAGTGGAAGGAATACGGTCCTGTGGCAAAGGAATACAGGGAGGACATTTGGAACAGGTTTAAGGCTGCTACAGCAGTGGTGAATCGCCGCTATCAGGCTCACTATGCGGAGCTTAAGGTAAAACAGGAGCAAAATCTTGCGGCCAAGACGGAGCTTTGCGAAAAGGCTGAAGCCATAGCGGCAACGGAAGCAGCAGGATCCAACGACTGGAACAGGCTTTCCCGCGAAGTGGAACAGTTGCAGCAGGAATGGAGAAAGATAGGTTTTGCAAGCCGCAAGGAGAACCAGAAAATTTACGACCGTTTCAAGGCTGCCTGTGATGCCTTCTTTGTGAAGAAACGTGCCTTCTACACCGAATACAAAGACAGCCTCAAGGCCAATCTGCAGAAGAAGATAGCTCTTTGCGAGGCTGCTGAGGCCCTTAAGACCAGCACTGAATGGAAGAAGACGGCTCAGCAGCTGCAGGAACTCCAGAGACAGTGGAAGGAAATCGGGACAGTGCCTTACCGGAACTCTGACGAGGTGTGGAAACGTTTCCGTGCCGCCTGCGACGAATTTTTTGCCGAGAGGGACAAGCACGCCAAGCCTGAGAATGATTTCTACAGGAACCTCAAGATCAAGCGCGCTATCATCAAGGAAATCACTGATTATGAGCTCAAAGGCAATGCCGAGGATGCCGCAGCCTTGAAAGACTTCCAGTCAAGATGGGCTGATGCAGGTTTTGTACCGTTCAAGGAGAAGGACAAGGTTAATGCCGAATACAAGGAGGCCGTGAAGGTCAAGTTTGGCGCAGTGGCAGAAGGCCGTCAGAGCCGCAAACCAGCACGCTCCGAGAAGGAAATCCTCATAGACAAGTTTAACAGGCTGCAGCAGGATATTGCGACCTACGAGAACAATATCGGCTTCTTTGCTGCAGGCAAGGGTGCAGAGTCGATGATTTCTGCAATGAGGAAGAAAATTGACGCGGCCAAGGACGAACTTTCAGCCCTTGCCGAAAAAATCCGTAAAACTGAAGAATAGGAATGACAAAAGAATCTAAGTACAATATTGTAGGATTTGTACTGATTGGACTGGTGATGTTCGGATTCACCTGGCACCAGTCGCGACAGTATAAAAAACAGGCAGAATATCAGGCTCAGTTGGATTCCATAGCCAGGGTTGAAGCCATGGAAAAGATGGTTCTGGACTCTGCAATGACAGTAGTTCCCGCCTCTCAGGGATCCGCAAGTGCCGCCACTCCGGCTTTCAGGCCCTACAGGGATTCGTCCCTCAATGTCGCCGCACAGTCAAATCCTTCAATTGTTGCAATTGCAAACAACCAAGTCAGGATAGAATTCACCACAAAGGGTGCCCAGCCCTATTCGGTGGATGTGAAAGATTACAGACGCTACGACAGCACGGCCCTCATGCTCATTCCGGCAGGGGCGAGTGAATTGAATTTCAATATCTACGCCGGTGAATCCCTGGACACCAAGGATTTCGTATTCGATGTCGCCGAACTCAACGACACTTCGGTAGTTATGAGGCTGCCTTTTGCGAATGGTGGCTATATCCAGCAGAAATACACGCTCGGGCAGGACAGCTATATGCTCCGCAACGAACTCTCTTTCGTGGGGCTGGATGCGATTATCCCGAGGAAGGTCTCTTCTATGGACCTGAGCTGGAAGGCCGACATCCCGAGACTCGAAAAGGGCTATAAGAATGAAAAGCAGTATTCCAGAATTGACTATTACATAGATGGAGACAAGTCTCCTGAGGATATAGGCAACGGCAAGAACGCCACAAAAAGTCTGGAGGCCGGTTTCCAGTGGGTGGCTTTCCAGCAGCAGTTCTTCTCCGCAATTCTCACTGCACCTCAGGGCTTTGAGTCGGGAGACCTTGCACTTGACTACTATGAAGAGGATGATGCATCCCACAACCTTATGGCCTGCAGCGCCAAAATGCGTACCCCTCTGAATATCAATGGAAACACTACCATTCCTTTCGATTTCTATTTCGGTCCGAACCACTTCAATACCCTGAAGGCCTACGACCGCAAGTATGAAAAGATAATTCCTCTCGGAGGCTGGCTTGTGGGATGGATTTCCCGTTTCTTCATCATACCTTGTTTCGATTTCCTCGGCCGCTTCATAAGCAACTATGGAATTGTGATTCTGCTGATGACCCTACTTCTCAAGATTGTGGTGTCTCCGCTGACCATCAAGTCCTATATGTCATCCGCAAAGATGTCTGCGCTCAAGCCGGAAATCGACAAGATAAACGAGAAATATCCTAAGGAAGAGGATATGATGAAGAAGCAGCAGGCCACTATGGAACTCTACAAGAGGGCAGGGGTGAGTCCTATGGGCGGGTGTCTGCCTATGTTGCTCCAGTTCCCTATACTTTGGGCGATGTTCCGCTTCTTCCCGGCATCCATAGAGTTGAGGCAGAAATCCTTCCTCTGGGCAGATGACCTCAGTGCCTATGATTCCGTTCTGGACTTCGGATTCAACATCCCTCTGTTCGGTGACCATCTTTCCCTGTTTGCACTTCTGATGGCGGTTTCGATGTTCCTGTACTCGAAGATGACTTCGTCCCAGATGTCGAATGATCCTCAGATGGCTCCTATGAAGTTTATGAGCGTCTGGCTTATGCCTATTATGATGCTCTTCATCTGCAATAACCTCTCTTCTGGTCTGTCCTACTACTATCTGCTTTCAAACCTCCTGACAATGGTCCAGACCTTTGTCATCAAGAAGTGGGTTGTGAAACCGGAAAAGATACTGGCCAAAATTGAGGAGTCCAAGGGCAAGCCAATCCAGAAGTCCAAGTGGCAGCTCAAACTTGAGCAGGCTCAGAAGATGCAGGAGGCTCAGCTCAGGGCGCAGAGGGAAGAACAGGCCAAGCGCCAGCGTCGAAGCAAAAGGTAATATGATTTCCGAAAATCTCAAGAAGATAAAAAGTCAACTGCCACCGCAAGTCAAGCTGGTGGCAGTTTCCAAATTCCATCCTGCCGTAGCCATTCAGGAGGCCTATGATGCAGGGCAAAGGGTATTTGGGGAAAGTCGTCCCCAGGAGTTGGCAGAAAAGGCCAAATCCCTGCCTGGGGATATTGAGTGGCATTTCATAGGCCATCTTCAGCGCAATAAAGTGAAGCTGGTACTGCCCTATGCCAGTCTGGTGGAATCCGTTGATTCTGTGGAACTTCTGGATGCCATTGAGAAGTGGTGTGCCGGGGAGGGGAGGACTGTGGAAGTGCTCATAGAATGTCACATCGCGAGAGAACCGGAAAAGACCGGTTTCAGTCTGGATGAAGCCTTGAAACTGCTTACCGGACAGCTCTCCTGGCCACATATCCATATCCGAGGTCTGATGGGTATGGCCACCAATACAGAAGACGAAAACATAATCCGGGAGGATTTTACCAAACTGACTACCTTGAATGCCGCTCTACAGCCTTTGCGCGGACTTTGCCCGAACATTCCTTCCGATTTCAATCTTCTGTCTTTCGGGATGTCGGGTGACTACCGCATTGCAGTGGAAATGGGCTCCAACATAGTGAGAATTGGCACCGCGATATTTGGGGAAAGGGAATATTGATTAGTCAGCCTGTCCGGAAATATAACCCACCAAGTCGGTTGCAACCGCAGATGAGGTGCCGCTACTTCCCAATTTCTCACGTATGAGTGAGTAGTCTTCAATCATTGCCTGCCGGTACCTGCTGTCCTCTATCAGGCGGCGGACTTCAAGACACAACTCCTCTGCATTGCATTCCTTCTGAAGCAATTCCCGGAAAGCCAACTTGTTGAGAATGAGGTTGCCCAGGCTTATGTATTTGACCTT
Organism: Rikenellaceae bacterium; assembly: GCA_022777205.1. Taxonomy (GTDB): domain Bacteria; phylum Bacteroidota; class Bacteroidia; order Bacteroidales; family UBA932; genus Cryptobacteroides. The sequence continues at coordinate 5,009 of JALFGP010000094.1, read as the reverse complement.
GACTATTTTCTTTGCAATGGCGAAGGTCAGCGAACTGCCGAAAATGAACCCGACCACCTGCGGGGTGCCCAAGAGGGCGGTTTCCAGAGAAGCCGTGCCGGAGTTTACCACTGCTGCCTCTGCATTCTTGATTATGCTCTGAGTCTGTCCGAACAGTACCTTCACATATTTCCTTCCTCCAAGATAGGGGCTATAGTCGTCCATATCCCTTCCGGGGGCACCTGCCACCAGAAATTGCCAATCTGAATATTCAGCAATGGCGTGCAACCTGTCAGCCAGTTCCATAAGCACAGGCATCATAGTGCTGATTTCACCCTTGCGGGAGCCTGCCAGAAGCGCAATCACAGGTTTGTCGTCCAAACCGCAACGCTTGAAGAAATCCCTGCGGCATTCTGTCGCTGCAACTGATTTGTCCACAGCATCCACCAGTGGATTGCCTTTATAGACGAATTTCACTCCTTTGGACTCGAAATACGGTATCTCGAAAGGGAAGATGATATAGAGTCGGTCCACATATTTTTTCAGTTTGCGGATACGTCCCTCCCTTGAGGCCCATACTTTCGGGGCTATGTAATAAATGACTTTGAGTCCCTTCTTGTGGGCGAATTCTGCTATCCTGAAATTGAATCCGGGATAATCTATGAGAATTACGCAGTCAGGGGAGAATTCAATTATATCTTTCTTGCAATTTCGCAAGTTGGTCAGCAGTTTTCGGGCTTTGGCGAACACGTCTGCAATGCCCATAACAGCACCTTCCCTATAATGTTTCACCAGACCGCAATTCTGCCCCGAACTGTGTCTGCGCAGGAAAACCTCATTCATACAATCGCCTCCCCAGAAGCGTATCCGGGCTTCGGGGTCCTTGTCGTAGATGCCTTCCATCAGGTTCCCTCCGTGAAGGTCTCCCGATGCTTCTCCTGCTATGATGTAATATTTCATTGTCTTCAGAAATCTATGCCGTCCAGAATTTTCAACTGAGCATAGTCAGTGCTGTCCAGGGTGTGGGGGACTATGGAAATGTAGTTGTTGTCAGTGAGAATGTGGTCAGCTTCGTCTGTGTTGCAACTTTCGCTTACGAAATCTCCTGTCATTCTGTAGGTGGATTCCCCGCTGCCGTTGTCCGGTTCAATGAGCTTGAACTCCTTGACCCAGCGTCCTCTGCCCATATATCCGGTCCTGGCACCCCTGATTTCCTCTGCTTTGGTGTCCGGAAAATTCACATTGTAATAGGTCATAAAGTTAGGCCTCGGGGCTTCGAGCAACTTTTCGAAAATTGAAGGGAAAAATTTTTCCACTGCCGAGAAATCCGAATCGGCATCGTGGGAGCAGAGAGAAACTCCAATTCCGAGTATATGGTTGATTGCAGCCTCCGCCGCAGCTCCAAGTGTTCCTGAATAACAGGATGCAGTGGCAGTATTGGCTCCGTGGTTTATGCCTGAGACCACCACGTCCGGAATCCATCCCAACCATTCGGAACTGAGCCCGAACTTGACGCAGCTTGCCGGAGTGGCATCCAGAGCTCCCCAACGCTGTGTGCATTCTTTTCCGTTCCTGTCCAGATGGGTCGTGGAAGACAACTCCGTGAATTTTATCTTTTCCGCGTTGAGAGAAACGGCCATAGACATACCTGATTGCACCTGAGACGGAGCAATGACAGCTATGTTACCGTATTGTTTCATAATATCTGCCAAAGCCCGGATGCCTTTGGCGTTGAAGCTGTCGTCGTTGGTTATAAGGATGTTCATATTCTTTATAGCGACCTGAAAATTTGTGCAAAGATAGTTTTATTATTTCATAAAAATTGCTAAATTTGCGGCGCAATTTTAGGAAAGATTGCAAAGAGATGAAATTCAGTAACTTTTTATAAAAATTTATTTAAGATGATTAAACTTGGAATCAACGGATTCGGCCGTATCGGTCGTATGGTTTTCCGTGCAGCCGTAGAGAATTTCTCTGACGACATTCAGGTCGTAGGTATCAACGACCTTCTTGATGCAGATTACCTCGCATATATGCTCAGGTATGACTCTGTTCACGGTCACTTCAACCACGACATCAAAGTTGAAGGCAACTATATGATCGTTGACGGCAACAAGATTCAGATTTTCGCTGAGAAAGATCCTTCTCAGATCACTTGGGGCGCTCTTGGAGTTGACGTTGTTGTTGAGTCAACCGGTTTCTTCCTCACAGAAGAGCTCGCTTCTGCACACATCAAAGCAGGTGCAAAGAAAGTCATTATGTCTGCTCCTTCAAAGGACGCTACTCCTATGTTCGTTTACGGAGTTAACGACAAGACTTACGCTGGCCAGCAGATTATCTCCAACGCATCTTGCACAACCAACTGCCTTGCTCCTATTTCCAAAGTTCTCCACGAGACCTTCGGTATCAAGAGAGGTCTTATGACTACAGTTCACGCTGCAACAGCAACTCAGAAGACTGTTGACGGTCCTTCCAAGAAAGACTGGAGAGGTGGACGTGGTATCCTCGAGAACATCATTCCTTCATCAACAGGTGCTGCAAAGGCTGTAGGTAAGGTTCTTCCTGAACTCAACGGCAAACTCACCGGTATGTCAATGCGTGTTCCTACCTCTGACGTATCAGTAGTTGACCTGACTGTAGAGCTCGAGAAACCAGCTACTTACGAGGAGATTTGCGCTGCAATGAAGAAGGCTTCAGAGGGCGAACTCAAGGGAGTTCTCGGTTACACTGAGGATGCAGTTGTTTCAACCGACTTCCGCAACGATGCACGTACTTCAATCTTCGACGTTAAGGCTGGTATCCAGCTCGATCCTACTTTCGTGAAGGTTGTTTCCTGGTACGACAACGAGTGGGGTTACTCAAACAAGGTTTGCGAAATGGCTCGCGTGATTGCGAAGTAATTTCCGAATCGGAGTCAATCGAAATTCAGGGGATGACAATGTTCATCCCCTCTTTTTTTATTCTCGTCCCCGTCATCCCTTTATTACCTCCCCGTCATCCCCGGCCCAAGATGTCTAATTCCTTACTACGGACAAATCGCAAGGAGAAGGAATCCCAAAGACTGCCGCTTTGTCAGTGAACTGCCAGAACACCCAGTCGTTGAACTGCGGCTCCCGGTCGCTGTATCTGGCTATCCAGACTGGATAGTTCTCAGCAATTTCCGCATCCAGCCAGTCTTTGAGAAATGAATCCGAAGTATAGACAATAGGTCTGCGTTTATAGTGCTTCTCAACCGTTTCAAGCCACATCCTCACCCCTGCATTGAGTTGAACCCGACTGCATCCTCTGTGCACGGTTTCCACATCCAAAATGGGAGCAAGGTCTGAGTGCCTTAGAGGTCCTACGGTACGGATGAAATTAAGAGCCTGGCTTTCAGCAGGTTTTGAACTCCTGTAGAAATGATATGCACCTCTTCCGTAACCCGCTGCCGCAGATTTTTCCCAATGTTCTCCAAAGAGTCTGTCCACGTGCCGTTCTCCTTCAGTGGCCTTAATCATAACATACCTGACCCTATGGATTGAAGCGGCCTTTTCTATGCTCCTCACGGTCCTACCCGCTGCATCTGTAACCACCATCAATGAGTCCCAATTCACGTCTTTCTGGTATTTGGAAATATCCACTGCATAGTCATAGCTGCCTTTGGGTACAGCTGCGCCTCTTTCCGTATCTCTGCACATCATAACAACTGCAATGCCCAGGCTTATGCATATGCAGAGCAGAACAGGGGATATTATCCACCAGAACGAGATTGTCCTGTTCTTTTTATGCTTTTTGCTGGATTTTTTCCCCCGCTTTATAGCCTGACGGGCAGATTTCGCCACATTTTTGTTTTTTTTGCGCTCTATTTTCGAACTTGTCTTAACCATAAACCATCTATTCGCGCAAATTTACTAATTTTGCACCGCTTCAGAAATCTATTTGAAGCATATAATCTATTCATATCTGAATTATGGCAGAACAGAAAAAATACTCAATTGAAGCTCAGGAAGGAGTTTCAGTGCTGGACAATGTCAGATACAGGGAAATGAAGCTCAAGGAGGGAACCTATCTGGCTGAAAATCACCGTGAATATCCTGAGGATGATCCTTTCCTCAAACTTGTGCCGGTCAAAAAGGTGCGCAATCTGGTGTTTGATGAGAACTACCCTTATCTTAACCGCAAGGGCTTTTCCTATTGGTTCAATCACGGAATCAATTATGCAATTGCTCATATTATCTGTCCGCTTGTGAACTATATCAAGAATGGTATGAAGGTGAAGGGTAAGGAGAATATGCGCAAGAACAAGTTCAAGAACGGGGCCATCACAATCTGCAACCACGTTTATCGTTGGGATGCCATATCTGTGGTGACTGCAGCTGGCTGGAGGGAGGTATGGATTCCAGTTTTCGGAGACCAGCTGATGACAAAGGACCACTGGTTCATAAAGTATTTCTGCACCATTCCCGTACCCCAGACTCGCGGTGGAATGAGAAAATTCGAAGATGCTTTCGACACCTTGAATGCAGAAAAGAAATGGTTCCACGTTTTCCCTGAGTCCTGCCGCTGGGAACTGTATCAGCCTATACGCCCATTCAAGAAAGGCGCTTTCACCTGGGCTTACAAATACGACAAGCCAATCATTCCTTGTGCCATATCTTACCGTCCCCGTCACGGTTTCTGGAAACTTTTCGGAGATCAGACCCGTCCTCTGATGCAACTCAATATCGGGGCTCCGATTTATCCGGACAAGACTAAACCCCGCAAGGAAGAGGTTATGAGACTGCTAAAGGAAGCGCACGCCGCTATGGTGAGTCTTGCCGGCATTGAACACAATCCTTGGCCGGATTATATTGACGACTGATTCCCCTTACAAAAAAATCCCCGAAGAGTTTCAATCTCCGGGGATTTTTTAGTTCGCCCAGCACGAACGTACTCTAACGGGCGCAAGTCCCCAAACCGCCCTGATAGTGGGAAGGTTACAGTCAAAGGCAAGGGTGTCCATCGTGAGGTGGAATCTGAAGGAAGCCGGCGGCAAACGGTTGGCCCGATGA
>JALFGP010000082.1 GCA_022777205.1 Rikenellaceae bacterium | reverse complement strand
TGTAGGAAAGAGTGTCCGGAATGAAGGTACAAACTGCCCAAAACTCACCGTCCGCGTCCTGGTAATAGTTTCTTCCGTCCTTTGCCGGGACAACGGTGAGAGTCTCACGCATAGGGTTATCAACTTTGGCCTTAATGTGGTTGGTGACCATGGTGATATTGTTCATCATAGCCGGCACGTCTGGGAATACTGCCTTGTTCTTGCGCTGGAGTATGTAGTCCGGAGTCTGACCTTTAGTGCGGACAATGAGTGTGTCGTTGATGAAACCTTCTCCCAAAGGCTTGATTTCTGAGATTTCCCCCTGAAGTTCGAAACGGGATGCGATATCCAAATAATTTTCTGTCATAATATGTGGTGTTATTGGTTCTATTGGCGGGCAGTCACAAAAAAGGCGGCCTGCACGTACAAGCCGCCAATTTACGAATAAATTTTCAAACTGCGGTACCATTCATCCGGAAACATTTCAAATCCCCGGAGAGGGACCGGCTCAGAATGTGTAATTGATCTTGAACATAAAGTTGACTGGAGCCTGAGGGAAGACACCTTCTTCCTGATATATTATGTCTTCAGCCTTGAGGTAGGAACGCCCCACCCATACGTCAGCATAGTACTTGGCATTCAGGGCGTTGTTCACATAAGCACTCAGACCTATAACTCCGTGTTTCACGTCGAACTCGTGAGAAAGCGCCACATTTGCAACGAAATAGCCCGGAATACAGCGGTCAGCACTCTGGGTGTTGTCCCAATACTGCTTGCCCACGTATTTTCCACCAAGAGTCAAGGTCGTGGTTTTCAATGAATTGCTCATCAAATTCTTGAAAGGAGTCACGCTCAGCTGGCCGCTTGCAATCACAGAAGGAGACATCAGAATGGCCGTGTTGTGATATTCTTCAACAACGTGGTTGCCGGTCAGATCCCAGTCGTTGGCGTTGTTGTACTCAGGAATATAAGCAGTGAAATTCTTGAGGCGGTTGCGGCTGAGGGTGAGGTTAGCATCGAATCTCATAACCGAAAGCGGCTGCCAGGCAAGACCGAGTTCGAGACCGCGTCTGTAACCCCTGCCCACATTTTCCTTGATTGCGTAGCCGGAATCGCTGATGCGTCCTGTGGCAAGGAGCATATCGAAATATTCCATAAAATAGAAATTGGCGCTTGCAGTCACCTTGGAATTGGAATACTCGTAGCCGATTTCCACGTCAGCCATCTTTTCAGGACGGAGTTCCTCCTTTTTAGCACCGCTATTATTGTTGATGATTACATCCTTTATATCGCTACGGCCAGGCTCACGGTGTCCCCAGGCTGCACTGACATAAGCCTTGTGTCCGTTCAAATGGAATGTGACACCCGCACGAGGATTGAAGAAGTCCCAGTTTTCGCGGTGGTCGAGCTTCGCAAAGTCGTCATCCTCTCCCTTCATCACCAAAGTCACGTGCCTGTACTGGAGGTCGAGATAGGTGGTGAGCCATTCCAAAGGCTTGTATTCACCTCTGGCATAGAGATTTGCCTCATACTTGTTGCCACTGTTGAAATACCACCTGTCTGCGTAGTCGTAATCAGTTTCATAGTATCTGCTCCAAAGGACATTGCCGAAGTGGTTGCCGTTGTAGCCGGAAAGGCTCAATCCTCCAGTCACATCTATGAGGCTGCTGCGGTACATAAGGTCGGAATTGAAGACAAGATAGTTGTTGGCCTTCGACTTGTCTATGATGAAGTCGGTGTATTTCTGTATGACATTGCCTGCATCATCCAGAGGGTATTCCAGCCCGTACTTGGTGAATTTCTTGTCGGCCTTGTACTGCTCGTAATAGCCGTCTCCACGGGTGTAGTTCAGGGTGTTGGACCAGCTCAGGCCGTTGTTGAAGGCGTGGGTGTAGTTGAACTGGACGTGGTGCTGAACATAATTGTCGGTCTCGTTGTCGTAGTACCGGGTGTTGCCTTCGTCATCTTTGTATTTGCCGAGGCCGTTGTAGGTGCGGTCCACCAGATAGGTGTTGTAGGATATTCCGTCCCAGGTGAGTCCGGTTCTCTGGCTGCCCACGAGATAGGTCAGACGCACGGAATCGTTTTCATCCATCCAACCCAGCACTGCCATTCCGGAAATAACCTTGCCGAAGGCATTGCGGATATAACCGTCGGTGCGTCCGAAACTGAAGGCTCCCTGGGCATAGAATCCGCTTTTGGTAAGACCGGTGGCAGCTGCAACTGAGGTGGTTGCGGTGCAGTAACTGCCGGCTGACTGCTCAATATGGAAACGTGGTGCAGAACCGGCTGAGGCAGTGTTCATATTGATGCTGGCACCGAATGCTCCGGCTCCGTTTGCGGAAGTTCCGAGTCCTCTCTGGAGCTGAACACCGGTGAGCATATTGCCCAAGGCATGAATGTTCACCCAGAAAACTTCCTGGGATTCGGCATCGTTGAGGGTGATACCGTTGAGTGTGACATTGATCTGCGACCCTTTCACGCCACGCACTGTCATTTTGGAATAGCCGAGACCTGTACCGCCTTCATTTACTGAAACCACGGAAGGCTGCATACTCAGGTTCATAGGAAGGGAATTGATAGGGTTGCTTCGGGAAAGTTCTTCCTTTCCTATAGTGGTATAGGTCACAGGTGTATTTGCACCGGCACGTGAGGCCACCACAACTGCAGAATCGATTTTTTCGGTTTCATTTCCGACTCCGGAAGTCGGGTCCTGATTGGCAGAAACCGTAAGTGCCGCCATAAGAAATAAAATTCCTCGCATAAAGCATTTAATTATAAATTAATACTATACGAGGGGCTATGAGATTGTCGCATTCCCTTCGGCGGTATTAACCGCATCAGGTTCAATGGGTATCTCTCAACCTGAATCCGCCCGTGCCCGGAACCGACTTGGGTTATGGCAAGGCAAAGGAAGGATTCAAGTACCCCCGCTTAATATGTTTTGCATCCGGACTTGCCGGGTGTATTATTCCGGAACAATCCTGACCTCGAAAATACGGGGCCAGTTCTTTCCCGTAAGGTATATTTTTCCGTCCAACGGATTCCAGGCAATGCCGTTTAGCACGTCGGTGGTATTGTCCCTGAGGCTCTCATCCAGCAGCCCCGTGCAATCCACAATTCCCTCAACAATTCCGTTTTCAGGATTGATAATCACTATCTTATCAGTGGTGTAAACATTGGCCCAAATCTTCCCGTCAATCCATTCCAGTTCATTAAGCCATCCCACGGACTTACCCTTGCTCTTGACGCTTATCCGCCTGAGAGTTTTGAGTTTCGCATCCATAAACCACAGGCTTGAACTTCCGTCGCTCATAATCAGAGACTTTCCGTCAGTGGTCAAGCCCCAGCCCTCGCGGGGACAGGTAATATTGCCCTTGTGCGCAAAAGTGTTTTCGTCGTAGGTGCAGGCCACGAAGCCCCTCCAGGTGAGGTAGTAGAGCCTTCCGTCGAAAAAGCAGCTGCCTTCACCGAAATATCTGTCTTCCAGGCTCACAAGGCTCTCCAATTCTCCCGTCTGAAGGTTCATCTTCCCGAAACGGGACTCCCCTCTCTGACCCGTGCTCTCATACAGCTGGCCATCGCGGAAAAACAGGCCCTGGGTGTAGGAAGTCCTCGAATGGGGATATTCTGCCACGACCTCAAGTCTGTATTTCACAGGCTCCACAATCTTTCCTGAGGAGCCGTTTCCGCATGAGAACAAGAGCGCGGACATCAGAAATATGAGCAGCAGATTTCTCATTTTTTCCTCTGCATCGCCGCTTTCACAAATGCCACAAAGAGAGGCTGAGGATTCTCCGGTGTGCTCTTGTATTCAGGGTGGAACTGCACTCCTATAAAGAAAGGATGTTCCGGAATCTCCACAATCTCAACCAGTTTGGTGTCCGGATTGCGTCCCGTGGAGAACATTCCCGCCTGCTCGAAGGCACTGAGATAGTCGCTGTTGAATTCGTATCTGTGACGGTGGCGCTCCGAAATGATGGACTTGCCGTAAATCTTTTCCGCAAGGAAGCCCTTGCGAAGCTCGCATTTGTAGGCACCCAGCCTCATAGTGCCACCCTTTGAAGTGGTACTCTTCTGGTCCTCCATAAGATTGATGACCGGATATTCTGTCCCCGGATTCACCTCAGTCGAGTGAGCCCCCTTCATACCGAGCACGTTGCGGGCAAATTCCACCACGCACATCTGCATACCCAGACATATTCCGAAGAAAGGCACTCCATTCTCGCGGGCATATCTCACAGCCGAAATCTTGCCCTCGAGGCCCCTCTCGCCAAAGCCCGGAGCCACGAGCACCCCGTCCATATCCTTGAGCAATTCCGCTGCATTGGAGTCATTGATGTTTTCGGAATGGATGTAAACCACATTGACCCGACATTCGTTTTCAGCCCCGGCGTGCACGAAAGCCTCGCGTATGGACTTGTAGGCATCCTGAAGATTGTATTTTCCGACAAGGGCTATGTTTACCGAGGTTTTCGGATGGTCCAGACGATAGAGGAATTCGTTCCATCTGCTCAGGTCCGGTTCAGGACAAGTGAGACCGAAATGATTGAGTACCAATATATCAAGTTTTTCCTCCTGCATCTTCAACGGCACCTTGTAAATCGAGTCAGCATCGATGGACTGGATCACGTGGCCCGGCTTGACATTGCAGAACAGCGCCACTTTCTTGCGCAACTCAGGGGAGAGTTCGTGCTCGGTCCTGCAGACTATTATATCCGGCTGCACACCGTCCTGCTGCAGTTTCTGCACCGAATGCTGTGTCGGCTTGGTCTTGAGTTCCTTGGCCGCGCTCAAATAAGGAACCAGGGTAAGATGTATGGTAACGCAGTCTTCCTCAGGCAGTTCCCATTGCAGCTGGCGCACAGCCTCCACGAAAGGTTCGGACTCCATATCCCCGACAGTACCGCCAATTTCGGTGATGATGACATCGTAATCCCCGGTCTTGGACAGGAGCATCATACGGCGCTTTATTTCGTCAGTGATATGTGGGACTATCTGCACGGTCTTGCCCAGGTATGCTCCCTCCCTTTCCTTGCTGATAACAGTGTTGTAGATTTTTCCTGTGGTGACATTGTTGGCCTTGGAGGTGTAAACACCGAGGAAGCGCTCATAATGCCCGAGGTCGAGGTCGGTCTCTGCCCCGTCTTCAGTCACATAGCATTCGCCGTGTTCATAGGGGTTCAGAGTGCCCGGGTCTATATTTATGTACGGGTCGAATTTCTGGATGGTAACTTTCAGGCCGCGAGCCTGGAGAAGTTTGGCAAGAGATGCCGATATGATTCCTTTGCCGAGCGACGATGCCACTCCACCTGTTACGAATACGTACTTTGTGTTCATATTTCCTCCTTGGTTTGTCATTGTTAAGGAACGACGATATTCCCAACAGGGGTGCAAAGATAGGCTTTTTTCGGCGTTGCCGCAACCCAAAAATGAAATAATAAAAAAAATTGCTAAATTTGCGCGTTTTTGCTCAGACATACTTATGAATTTATATTACACTGTTCTGATAGTAATGGCGGTGCTCGCCGTTTTCGTCTTTGTGATGCTATTCTATTTCAAAGCGGGCTACGGGTACCTGTCCAACGGGAAATGGGGCCCTGTGCTGCCGAACAAAGTGGCGTGGGTGCTTATGGAGGCTCCGTCCTTCCTTTTCCTTTTATATTATACCTTGATATATGCTCTTGAAGGACCGGGAGAAGGTATGGGACTGACGGGCATCGTGGACGGTAACTGCACGGGGGTACTCTATTTTATGGCCGGGCTGTTTCTGCTGCACTATTTCCAGAGGTCGTTCATCTTCCCGCTGCTTATGAAAGGCAAGAGCACAACTCCGATTGCGATTATGGCTATGGGTATGGTTTTCAACACCTTGAATTCCTTCCTCATCGCAGGCTGGATGTTCGGCATTCCTGGACTGATGCCTGCCCAGGCGCCCGATGGCTACTACACCACCGAATGGTTCTTCGACCCGAGGTTCATCATCGGCACCGTGATTTTCTTTGTCGGAATGGCAATCAACATCAATTCGGACCACGTGATCCGCAGCCTGCGCAAACCAGGAGACACCAAACACTATATTCCAAAGAAGGGTATGTACAAATATGTGACGAGCGCCAATTATTTCGGAGAACTCGTCGAGTGGACGGGATATGCCATCCTGACCTGGTCCCCTGCCGGACTCCTCTTTGCAGTCTGGACATTCGCGAACCTGGGTCCGAGGGCCAAATCCCTGACTGCAAAGTACGAAGAGGAATTCGGGGAGGAATACACTTCCCTGAACAAGAAGAACCTCATACCTTTCATCTGGTAAACCAATTGCGGTGAATTGCCGCGTATATATGATTTGAAATGAGCGAAATTTTTACACCTTACAAACTCGGCCCTATAGAACTGCGCAACAGGACCATACGTTCAGCCGCATTCGAGGGAATGGGCAGGAACAACGGACCGACAGAAGAACTTTTCAACTACCACAGGGCAGTTGCAAAAGGCGGAATAGGAATGACTACGGTAGCTTATGCGGCAGTTTGCAGAAGCGGAATCAGTTTCGACTCCCAGCTCTGGATGAGGGAAGAAATTGTTCCGGAACTCAAACGGCTGACTGATGCCGTACACGCTGAAGGAGCCAAGGCGAGCATACAGCTCGGACACTGCGGAAATATGACTCACAGGAGAACCTGCGGGCAGATGCCTATAGGAGCGAGCAGCGGATTCAACCTCTACTCCCCCACTTTCCACAGAAAGATGAACCAGAAGGATATCGACGAGGTGGTGAAAGCCTATGGAGACGCTGTGAGGCTGGCTATGAAGGCAGGCTTCGATGCCGTGGAGATTCACGCCGGACACGGTTACCTGATTTCCCAGTTCCTTTCGCCCTACACCAACCACCGTCACGACCGCTACGGGGGCAGCCTGGACAACAGGATGAACTTTATGCGCGAGTGTATCAGGGAGGTAGTAAAGGCTGCGGACGGCAAGATTGCGGTGACAGCCAAGCTCAACACCCGCGACGGATTCAGGGGCGGCCAGGAAGTGGACGAACTGATTGAGGTGGCAAAGGAGCTGCGCAGGCTCGGAGTGGATGCCATAACCCTCAGCGGAGGATTTGTGAGCAGGGCACCACAGTATGTCATGAGGGGAGAATTCCCGACCAAGGCCATTGCCCACTATCTGCCTGCATCCCAGTGGTGGCTGAAAATATGCCTGTATATCGGTTCCTGGGCTGTGTGTCCGACCGTGACTTTCAAGCATCTCTTCTTTATGGAGGATGCGCTCAAGTTCAAGGCGGCAATGCCGGACTATCCTTTCATTTATGTGGGCGGAGTGACCACAGGAGAGGACGCGCGCAAGGTGCTTGAGAACGGTTTTCCGCTTTTCCAGATGGGAAGGGCAGTTCTTGAGGACACGGATTTCGTGAACAAGCTCAAGGCAGACGAAAATCACTGCAGCGGATGCGAGCACTCCAATTTCTGCATAGGCAGGATGTATTCCAAGTCGATGCAGTGCCACAAGCATTGTGAGGACATCACTCCTTTCCTGGAGCGTGAAGTCCAGCGCATAAACAGGAGAAATGACCGCCGTGAGCGCAAGGCTGGATACAAAGCCTAAGGCGGAAGCTATTATTGAAGAAAAAGGCAGAACGGTTTGTCGCGGCGAAAGCTGAGGAAAGTCCGGACAGGATAGAGCATCCCGCAGTGGAAAGCACTGATGGAGGTAACTTTATGAGAGCCGTAACAGAAAATGACCGCTGCACGAAGGTAACGGGTACGCCCACGGGAACGGCCCGGCCGCAGCAAGGGTGAAAACGCGAGGCAAGAGCTCACGACCGTCTGTGGCGACACAGTCGGGGTACGGCACCGGGACCTGCAAGACCAAATATACCGGCAATCAAGGGTTGCTCGCCCGCTGCCGGGGGGTAGGTTGCGAAGATAAATGACAAGCCAAAACAGAATCCGGCTTACGGTTCTGCCTT
>JALFGP010000069.1 GCA_022777205.1 Rikenellaceae bacterium | reverse complement strand
TGATAGCCATCATCCTCATAGTCCTGCTCATAACCCGTTATAAGAAAAAGTGATGCTTCCACACACCCTATCCCATCCCTATGACCAGTTTCTCAAGCACCGGGATGCAGCCCAATGGTCCAAGGCCGCCAATTACCTGCTGGATTTCTTTGAGGCTGGAGTGCAATATGTGTCCGTCGTCTTGCTCGGTCTGCTGCGGGATGAGGTTCTGAAGTCGGGATATGTCCCGGGGAACAATGTCACTAAAGTTGTAGCCAAAATTGACGGCAAGCGGCCTCTCTCAATGGGAGACTGGTGCAACGACATCCTGCCTCCCCTTGTGAGGGAAATTGCTGCCGTGCTGCCTGAACATCCCTTGAGCCGTACACTGCCTGAGGTGGTGGGGAAGAAACGCAATATCTTCCTCGGTTCGAAGGCCGAGAAGAGCATAGTGCAGGTGAGAAACGAATACAAGGGGCACAGCACCACCCTGTCAGAGTCCATCTATGCCGAGGTGGTGGATATGCTGCTGCCCAGGGCCGAGAAATGGATCGCTGCCTTGCAGCCGCTGCAGGATTATGTGCCTGAAAATCTCCAACCTCTGGTAAGGCACGATTCCCAAGGTCACGAATACGTCTTCCAGTCGCTCAAGGAAGAGTCTGTGTCCTATATTTCAGTGGACGAGGATGCTCTGACCTATATCGGCGAGGATTTCAATGAGGCCTTCGATGCCTGGATGCAGACTCTGGTGCCGTCCTTCGACATTTCTAAGGATTTGAACTGGGAGGAGTATGTCTGTCTCACACACGGAGTCTCGGCCAGGTATCTGGAGCGCATCTATGCCCAGAAAAAGTACAACAGGGAACTTTTCGTGGACCGGGAAGCCTTGAACGGAGCCTGGTCCGACTTTCTTTCATCCGATAAAACAATTTTTCCTCTGCTGGGAGAGGCAGGGCAGGGCAAGACGAATCAATTGTGCCATTGGACAGAAACTTTGAGCGAGGCGGGGGAGGCCGTGATGATTTTCGCAGGTGCTGATTTTGCAGACATCAGTTTGACGGACCATCTGAGGGAAGTTTTCGGCCTTTCGCGGCGCAAGCCCCTGAGCCGTCTCACCGACCATCTGCACAAGGTCGCCGCAGAATCAGGGCACAATGTCCATATATTTTTCGATGCAATCAACGAGTGCATAGCCTATCCCGGGCTGGAAAATGCAGAAGATGGGCCTTTGATGCTCTTCCGTGAAATCTGTTCCATCTTCGCCAAACCCGAATACACCCATTTCAAGCTGCTTTTTACCTGCCGCAACTTCACCTGGCATCAGACTCTGGTGCCTCAGCTCAAACTCATAGACTCTTCGATGTTCTACGGCAGGGGAATGGAAGATGAATTGTCCGTGAGGGGCTTTTCGGACAGTGAGGTGCAGAAGGCCTATGGCATCTATGGCGAGCTCTACCAGATGGAAACCCGTTTCGAGGACTTGCGCCGCAATTGCGTGATACGTCTCAAGGACCCTCTGCTGCTCAAGATTGCCTGCACGAACTATTTAGGGAAGAAACTCCCTACGGACAATGCCGAATATTGTTCCATTGCGATGTGGAACAGGATGATGGACGACATTTCCCGTTCCTATGCAGGACGCCGTCAGAAGGAAATCATTATGCAGGTGGGGGACTGGATGCTACGTTCATATCAGGACGGAATTGCCTGTGACTCCGTGTATGCCAGCCGCCTCAAAACTGCATACACCGCAGCGGACGACCCTCTCCACGACATTGCAGCGCTTATGTTCAAGCGGGACGGCATAAGCATAGCCTTTGCAGAATTGCTCAACAAACCGGAACGCCCGATAATGAGGATGGTGGACAATGAGAAAATCCAGTTCATCTATGAGCGTTTTCTGGAATATGTGATGGCGCGGGCATATTATGAGCGTGAGTCAGAGCAAGGCAGAATCACTGCCTCCCGTATAATCGAAACAATGTCCAAGGCTGCTCTGAACGAGGTGTTTATGGAGACTCTGTCCACTGTGTTGCTGATGGATTATCTGCACAGCGGAAATGCCGACACCATCGTTGAGCTGCTGAATGAACACGGGGACAATTTCCTTGTGATGTCTCTCGTGTCGGACGTGATGAACCTGATGGTGCAGGAGAACTACGAGAAGCAACTCTTTGACATTGAACGTATTCTGCTGTCTGTTCCAGATCAGGAAACTGCGTCCCGGGTTAAGGAATACAATGCCGTTTGCGCCAAGATCAGTGCGAACAAGGCGGATTCGGAGGTGATTGCTGCCCATCAGAGGCTTTCCGCATCGCTCAGGTCTCACATCCGCAGGCGTCAATTGGCTTCCGCCACCCTTATGAATGGTATTTTTCTCTCAGATTTCCACAACGAGTCCCTGTATGCCGAAGACCCGTTCTCGCTTTTCAGCCTGATTATGGATGAGAGCATAAATGAGGTCCGTGACAACAGCTGTATGCTGGTCTATTACCTTTACGGCAAGACACACACCTCCAGCCACACCCCCTTGCGCAGGAATGTCACGGAGCAGATTGTGGACTGGATGATAGACACGGCGATTTCGTCTTCCCTTGTGAAGACTGTGGCTGTTGGCCGTTTGCGTTCCCGTGCAGTGACTCTTCTCGAGGCTGCGGTGCGGATGGAGGTGCTGATGATGATAGACACTCTGCTCGCTGGAGGGGACAATGCCAGAGTTCTGGAATATCTCGCCGACATACGCAGGATTTTCAGCCATTTCACCTTGAAGTTCAGGCTGTTGAAAGCCCTTATGCCTTTCTTTGACTGGATTATGCGCCGCCAGTTCACCTTCCAGTCTGCCTATGTGAACAATGTCATTGAGTATCAGTCTTTCTGGGACACGGATGTGACTGCACCGGAACGCGAAGAAGGGCGCTGGAGCCGGAGCGATTTCAAGGATATGGCCCAGTTCATCACCCAGTATTCCAAATACTACTCTCCGGATGCTCCTTGCAGTCCTTCCGATGCTCCTGATTTCAGGCCGTATCTGGACCGGATTCTGTTGGCCTACAAGACGGGAGACAGCTTGAGTTATTTCGTGCTTGAACGCATACTCGTCATTATGGCAGTTTGCGACTGGGAGAGCGTAAAACCGGTTATGGAGCATCTGCGTTATGACGGCTACGACAAAACCGAATGGTTCGACTACACCCAGATGTCAGTGATTTACACCCTCTACCAGATGGGGATGAAGATGGAAGAACTGCCGGATTTTGTCTGGAATATGCTGGAGGAATGGTGCTTGGACTGGACCAGACGCTGCCGGGGCTATTTCAAGGGCCGCAACAGTGCAGTGGCAAATTCCATAGGACTCTACAAGAGGAATGTTATGACCTGGTATGCAATGGTTTATGCCCATAGGAACGGGGATGCCGCAGACCCGTCCGGCCGTAGTGTTCCAGCTTTCAGGCAACTAATTGACGAAGCCCTGCGCAACCGGGACAGAGAGTTGCTCATTCATCTTATCAACAATATTTCGGAACTGATTTCTGATTCCGGCTATGTGAACACTGCCCTCGATCTGCTTAAAACAGTGATGGAGGGTATTCCTGACAAAACCGCATTGGACAGTTTTGCCATCCGGGAAGAGGAAAGGTATCCCGAGACATCGGAGGATATCATAGCATTGATAGGCAAGGTCCTGACCACTGCAAAGAACTATTTCCCTCGGGAGGTGAACCAGTTCCTGAAGAAGGATGCCCAGGCGCTGACTTTCCCGGGTCTTGCTCATTATAAGGATGAGATTTTGAGCTTCAATCCAGGGGGTGAACGTCTTTCGGACCTGTTTACGCACAAATTCGGAAATTTTGTCATCTGGGCTCTCATCCACGAGAAGGTAATCGATGAGGTGGCATCTGAAATACTTGAGGCTGCGGCTTCGGCCAAGGATTGCGTGAAGTGGTTCGACAAGAGCGTGCGTATTGTATTCCGTTGGACTTTTGACGTGAATTTATGAAAAGGTTTTTGTTTGCATTGATTTCGGCTGCGGTGTTTGCGACTGGCAATGCTCAAACTTCAGAGAATATGAAAGTTGTTGCACATAGGGGTGGTGCCCTGATCGGAAATGAGAATACTCTCTCCGCATTTGAGAACGGGATAAGAGCGGGTGCAGATTTGATTGAACTGGATGTACATCTGACTGTAGACTCAGTGGTTGTGGTGTGTCACGATCCCACATTGAACCGCACCACAGACAGTAAGGGCCGGATTAGCGAGCTCACTCTCGAACAGTTCAAGCAGGCGCGCGCCCTGGACCGTGAGACAGGCAAACCCACTGACGAATCACTGCCGACCTTGTCCGAGGCTCTTGACCTTATCAAAGGGCGGGCCGGTGTGCTGCTGGAAATCAAGAAGTTCCGCAAGGGAAAATACGAGGGCATTGAGGAAAAGGTGCTCAAACTCATAGAAGAGAAGGGGATGCACGATGATGTGATCTGTCAGTCTTTCGACGATGAGGTAATCGAAAAAATTCACAGCCTGGACCCGACCATAAGGGTGGAGAAACTGATTTTCTGCACTTTGCCATTCGGACGCTGCTTTGACGGAAGCATCACGGCCTTCTCTTTTGAAAAATATGCTTATTGTGCCTCAATCAATGTCTATTACAAATTCGCTTCTGATGCATTCATAAAGCAGTGCCACAATGCGGGACTTGAGGTCAAGGTGTGGACAGTCAATGAATTGAAGGACCTTAACCCGAATGTGGATGCGGTAATTACCAACCGTCCGGACCTGTTCCGCAAGCATCTGGGTGCAGTCGGCAAGTAAACCATAATCAAAAAAAATTGCACAAAATCAGTGCAAAGGTAGCGAAATTAAATATTGTTTTCTAAATTTGCAGTCCCCAAGCGGGTGTAGCTCAGCGGTAGAGCATTGGCTTCCCAAGCCGAGGGCCACGAGTTCGATCCTCGCCACCCGCTCCATCTTTCCGTGAAACAGACCTATTCAAGTCGGGTTTCACGGATTTTTTTTGGAGCCAGGAATCTGTTGGGCTTCAGAGACTGTTTTGAAATATATTTAATATTATATGTTTATGAAGAAATTACTTATCCTTGCAGTATTGTCCTGCGCAATGCTGTCTTCCTGCTGCAACGGGAAGTATGAGACCGTAAAGGGAGATTTGAGCCAGACTCAGATTTACACCCTGGACAACGGCCTCAAAATCTATATGAGTGTGAACAAGACCACTCCGCGCATCCAGACTGCGATTGCAGTGAGGGTGGGAGGCAAGAACGACCCGGCTGAGACTACTGGTCTGGCCCATTATTTCGAGCATCTGATGTTCAAGGGTACAGAGAATTTCGGCACCTCCGACTATGCTGCCGAAAAGCCTCTGCTTGATGAGATTGAGTCCCTCTTCGAGGTCTATCGTATGACCACCGATGAGGCTCAGCGTTCAAAGATCTACCACCGCATCGACTCCCTCAGCTACGAGGCTTCGAAGATTGCCATCCCCAACGAGTACGACAAACTTATGTCCCTCATAGGTGCACAGGGGACCAACGCCTTCACTTCCACCGACGTGACCTGCTATGTGGAGGACATTCCTTCCAACCAGATCGAGAATTGGGCGAAGATTCAGGCGGACCGTTTCCGTCATCCTGTCATCAGGGGCTTTCACACCGAGCTGGAGACCATCTACGAGGAGAAGAATATGTCCCTGACCCAGGACAGCCGCAAAATGTGGGAGGCAACCCTTGCAGCCCTCTTCCCTCACCATCCATACGGCACCCAGACGGTTCTGGGAACCCAGGAGCATCTGAAGAACCCTTCCATCACCAATGTGAAGAACTACCATAAGACCTGGTATGTTCCGAACAATATGGCAGTCTGCGTGGCCGGAGACTTCGACCCGGACTATATGGTTTCAGTGATTGAGAAGTATTTCGGCGATATGGAGCCTAATCCTGAAATCCCTGAGTTGCGAGCAAAGGTCACTGCCAATCCGGCAACTCCTATCACCGAGCCGTTGGAGGTTGAGGTGAAAGGCCTTGAGGCTGAGTATCTTTATATGGCGTGGAGACTTCCTGAAATCACCGACAAATCCATAGATGTGGCTGAAGTCGCAGGGGCAGTTCTGAGCAACGGCAAGGCAGGACTCATAGACCTGGATTTGAACCAGCAGCAGAAAACTCTCGTCTCATTTGCAGAGCTTGTAACCCAGCCTGACGGATGCGCAATGATACTCGGAGGCTATCCTAAGCAGGGACAGACACTTGAGCAGGTACGCGACCTTCTTCTCGGGGAAGTGGCAAAACTTCGTGACGGCGACTTCGACGAGGCTATCATCAAGTCCATCGTGAACAATATGAAGAAGGACTATATGAGCGGTCTGGAGAACAACAGGTCCAGGGCTATGGAATGTGTGGATGCCTTCGTCAACGGCGAGCCTTGGGCTGAGCACTCCGGACGCATCGAGCGCATTTCAAAAGTTTCCAAGGCAGATATCCAGGCCTGGGCAGCAGAATTCCTTGCGGACAACAACTATGCTGTCATCTACAAGAGACAGGGAGAGGACAAGAGCGTGAAGAAAATCGCTGCTCCGAAGATTACTCCTATAGTCACCAACCGTGACCTCCAGTCCGATTTCCTCGTGGAGATTGCAAATTCCGAGGTGAAGCCGATTGAGCCTGTGTTCGTGGACTTCAAGAAGGAAATGTCAGAGTTTGACCTTTGTGAAGGCGTGGAAGTGCTCTACAAGAAGAACACCATCAACGAACTTTTCAACATCAGCTATATCTTCGACATCTCCAAGACCCAGAAACCGGAACTCCCGCTTGCGCTTTCCTACATTCAGTATCTCGGCACATCAGAAATGAGCAATGCCGAAATATCTGCAAAGATGTATGACCTCGCAGTGGACCACAGGGCAGGTGTGGGCAAAGTCCGTACGAGTGTAAGCTTCAGCGGTCTTTCAGATTCAATGGATGAGACCCTGAAACTCTTCAAACAACTGCTCGATGATGTGCAGGGCGACGAGGCAGTTCTTGCTAACCTCAAATCCGACGAAATAAAGAGCCGTACCGACAATAAGCTCAACCAGTCAATGTGTTTCAGCGCTCTCCGCAACTATGCTTACTTCGGGCCGGAGCAGGCTGTGAGCGGAGTCCTCAGCGATGAGCAGATTATGGCCCTTACTTCCGAGCAGCTCATTGATGCAGTCCGGGATCTCTTCAATCACGAATGTGAGGTGCTCTATTACGGTCCGGCTTCCCAGAGCAGCCTCAAGAAGAGCCTCGCCATCCTCCACGACGGCAAAACCGAGTTGAAGGACACTGAACTTGATATGCCTGAACTCCAGCTCACCCCAACCAACACGGTGCTTCTCGCACAGTACGATGCAAAGCAGCTCTATTTCACACAGTACTCCTGTGACGACAGGGAGTACGACCCTGAAAGTCAGGCTGGTATCGAGCTGTATGACAACTACTTCGGAGGCGGAATGAACAGCGTGGTGTTCCAGGAGATGAGAGAGGCGAGAGGACTTGCATATTCAGCCTGGGCCAGCTTGAGCAGCCCGGAGTGGAAGGATGGGAATTACTGCTATATGGCCTTCATCGCCACACAGAACGACAAGCTCCGCCAGGCACTCGATGCCTTCGACGACATCATCAACAATATGCCTGAGTCCGAGGCAGCCTTTGCCATAGCCAAGGAAAGTATGATTAGCGACCTGAGGACCAAGAGAATCGTGGGCAGGGATGTGCTCAACAGCTACATTGAGTGCCGCGACCTCGGACTTGATGAGCCTCTCGACAAGGCCATTTGGGAGGCCCTCCCGGCAATGACTCTTGAAGATGTGAAGGCTGTGCAGAAAGAATGGGTGAAGGACCGCAACTACACCTACTGCATACTCGGCGACATCAAGGACCTCGATATGGGCTATCTCAAGACTCTTGGTCCTGTGAAAATCGTCAGCATAGATGATATTTTCGGATATTGATTTATCTGACGCAATTTGTCATTTCGTATTACTTAATTCCAAGTGATTTTTAATGACGCGGATTGCAACAGTATGCAGTTCGCGTCATTTTTATGGTCAAACCTCTTTGTTTTTTAAGGATATAATTTTAATTTTGCCAAGATTTGCATAATTGGAAGTTGAGTAGATTTAGAGCATACCTTGCCTCCGTTCTGGTTGCCTTAACCTGTTTGTCGTGTCCGGATTTGTCCGCCCAAACGGTGGGGGAAGTGCAGGGATGGGACCGGTGGTCATTCAGAATCAATGCCCTCGAACTGCTCTGTACAGTGCCAAACTTTTCTGTGGAATTCGATCTTTCCTCTTCTCCATATGCCCGCTCCACCCTTGCGCTTGGGGTGAAATACAACTGGCAGACCTGGCACAGCCTCCCTCCCAAACTTGTGTTCAATATGCTGGAGGTCAGGCCGGAGTACCGCTGGTGGTTCCGTCTTCCGAAAAGGGAGGGGAAAAAGAACTGGTTTTCAGACAAAGCCTTTTTTGCGGGAGTTTATGCACAGGCAGGCAATTTCTCCATCAAACCCGGAACCTACGGCATTCAGGGGCCTCTCTATGGCGCCGGAGCAAGTTTCGGATTAGATTTTCCTCTTTACAGCTACAAGAAATTCGCTCTCGATTTCGAACTCGGAATTGCTGCGGGGCTGCTGGTCTCCGGTTACAATGCTTTCACCATAAGCCGCAGCGGTACCGAATATGTGAACGTGCCGGAAAAATCAAGGAAGATGCATCTTGTACCATATCCGGCATTCACCGAAATCAAGGCCTGCTTTGTGTTCCGTACGCTTTCCATCAAGGAAAAATACACAAAGGTAGATCAGGCCAAAATTATAGAGAAACAGGAAAAGGCTGAGGCAAAGGCGCTTGAAAAAGAGCAGAAGGCAGCACTGAAAGCACAGAAGAAGGAAGAAAGGGCCCGGGAAAAAGAACAGAAGGCGCGAGAAAAAGAGCAGAAGGCGCGAGAAAAAGAGGATCAGACTAAGAATGAAAAACAGGAGCAGAAAGATGAGTAGCCTGATGACATTCACAAGAGGCCTGTTCCGTCCATCAGGAGCACTGCTGACCGTCTCAATCCTGGCGGCGGTCTCTGTTTCCTGCGTGATGCTGGACCTGAAAACATCCGATGCGGAAGCCGTGGACTCAGCAGTCGGTTTCAGCTGCGAATGGCCTGACGAAGCCGCGAAATCCGCCTGCGACAGTGCCTATGTCCTTATGAACCGTTCCACTGAGGGAATTCGCTATCTTTATGCTGTGCCCTCTGCCGGGGAGTTTCCCGACACGGTCGCCGTGTTCGGACAATATGTTTCCCTGGCCTATTCCCTCAATTCTACCGACTATACCATCGCTCTTCGGAATGACTTCCTTTCCTCAAGCGAAGCCTACATCCGCGATTTTACAGCTGTGGCTGGAACTGTGCCTGCGGAAGATCTGGCTGCACTTCGGGGCGGGTCCGACCTTGATTTCAACGCATCCTACCGCTTTGTCAATCTTCCTACGCAGATTTATTCCAAAGCTCAGCTGCTCACGGTTTCAGATGTGGGAGAAAACCGTTTCACATTCTCTTTGGAGCCGCTGCTGATGAAACTGAACTTGAATTTTACGGTCCGTTGTGCCTCTTCTGTGGAGATTACCTTCCTCACAGCAGAACTTTCCGGCGTTCCGTTTTCCATAAATATAAAGGATGGCAGCACTTCCGCTTCCGATTTGGGCAGGGTAATCTTTCCTGTAACCCGCAGCAGCGACGGGTCCTGCAATGCCATCATATTGCTGACTGGCCTGTATCCTTCGGAATCGTCGGGGCTGATGACCGGGCCGGGAATACTGCGTCTGAGCCTGAAGGCAGTTTGTGACGGAAAGGAGAAGATGATGCATCCGGCCTTAAACCTGAGGGATGAACTGGTGTCTCAAAATGTTATGGTGCCGGCACTTCAGGAAGGCCGCTATGTGACATCTTCGAAGGAACTTTTTCTTACCGTGGGGAATGTCCTGACCATCACAGCGGACAGTTTTGTCAGCGGGGACGGCGGTGATGGAGTGACGGAATGGTTTGATTCTGAACGTACTGTAGATGTGGAACTATGACGGGATTTCGGAAATATCTTATGCTCTTTGCGGCTGCTCTCCTGCTTCCCTCCTGTGCGGACCGGGCGTGGGTCGGGGTAGTCGATGGCGAATATGACGATTCCGAAGATGCCTTTCCTGTGCCTGTGCTTGTGGGGGTGGGGGATCCATCCTCTACCAAGGGTACGGGAGCCGTGGATGCGGACGAAGGACATCCGTTTATGGACGTGAACCTTTATGTCTATGCATTCAATTCAACCACAAGGGCGCCTTTTACGGCAAAGGCGGCATCTGACTCCAAGTCCTGCCTGATTGACGGCTCGCTTGACTATCCTTTCTCCAATGAAGGCCGCAAGGCATTTTTCAACGGTTCAGACATCTATGTGGACTGGCCGGATGCCTCGTCTTTGACATATTATCCCGTTGGAAATACCGACGCATACGATTTCTATGCCTATTTTACCGATGACTATCAGCCTTCCCGGGTGATGAGGAGTGCAGACAGGATTGAAATCCCCGTGGAGATTGACGGGGCAAGGGACATTATGAGCGGACGGGCGGTTCTGAGCAATGAGGCTCTGCCGGATTATTTTTCCGAAACTGAGAAACACCTGCTCAAACAAAGGGCTTTCAGTGCTTACACGGCAAGAAGGGGAGTGAATCCGGTTCTGAATTTCCGCCATCATCTCACCCGCCTTCGTTTCGAAATCTATCCCACTTCGGAGGAGTCCCATAAAGTCGTAATCAACTCCATAGGGGTAAAGTCCAGGTATTCAGGCAATTTTACCGCAGTAGCCCGCAGTGAAGAAGATGAAGGAATTGATTTTTCCTCAAGCTCTTACAAGTGGCTCTATCTGCCCGAAGCGGACGGAAGCAGCCTGAAAAGGGATACCTACCACACGCTTGAAGGGGCCAATCTGAATCTGCCTCTGTATGAAAGACAGGCTGTTCAGGTGGGAGGAACCATACTTGTGGCACCGGATTCGGACTACGAGGCAGAGGTGGAACTGTTTGATTACAGAGGTGGCGGACATTCCGGAAAATCCGCCATCGACATCAGCGGAGACTTCCTTCCGGGCCATCAGTACGTGGTGCGTATAGCAGTTTACGGATTGCTCGAGCCCCAGGTTACGGTGCAGCTGGAGCCTTGGGGAACAGGAGGACATATCATAATTGACAATGAAGACAATTTTACACCCCGGAATTAGAAAGCAGAAAAATTTTCAATAATCATATAAAAACCATTAACACAAAATGTTATGAAAAAAACTCTATTATTTGCAGCTCTCGCGGTCACAGTGGCCGCTGCCTGCTCGAAGACTGGTTCTGTTCCACAGGAGCCTGCTGACAAAGGTGACGCCGTTCCGGTTCTCCTTTCCGTTTCTTCTCCACGTTCCATCGAGGTGAAATCCACCGGAGCCGCAACCCAAAGCTGGGCCGGTCAAACCCTCAACATCTATTCCTATGAAGCCGGTGTGGCAGACTATTCTGCAGCCACTGCCTTCATCGACAATGTTGAAACTACAGCTCCTTCAACTGGTCTTGTAGATGCCATCACATTGACCAATCCTTCAACTCAGGAGCCTTTCTACTATGCAGCCGGAAAATATTACGATTTCTTCGGATACTACATTGATGATGCTGCAACTGCAACTCCTTCCGTTCTCGCAGACGGAGTCTATGTGCCTTTCACCATCGACGGCTCCCAGGACCTTATGGTGGCAACTTCAGACAAGGCTGCTGACATTGAGGCTGCCAATCAGACCGGAACTGTCACTGAGGACAGGGTGTACAGCGCATACGCAGCACGCCGCAACATACAGCCTAAACTCGTGTTCAAGCACCAGCTCGCAAGGTTCACATTCGAAATTGTTGCAGGAGTTGAATCCGGAAACAATGTCAATGTCGATGGCATCAGCATCGAATCTGTTGCAAGCGGAGAGCTCAAGGTCGTGGGCGCTGACAGAGGTCTTGCAAACCTCGCTTCCGACAAGGTTGAGCTCAAACTCCAGGAGAAATCCGTGAATGGAGCAATGCAGGCCCTCACTCCTGTGAAACCGAATGCCTTTGACGGCAGCAAGACAAATGTGAAGAGCGTAGGCGAAAGCCTTATGGTAGTTCCGGGCGAGGCAAGCTACAAACTCACCGTATATACCAGCCAGGAAGGTACCCAGACAGCAATCGCCCCTCTCGAGTGGACTTTGAACATAGGCGACATAACAGGTGCTCCGGAAGGTGCAGTGGCTTTCGAGGCAGGCTACACCTACAAAGTGACTATCGTAGTCTATGGTCTTGAGGAAGTGAAGATTACTGCTGAACTTGAAGAGTGGAAAGACGGCGGTTCAACTATAATTGACCCTGACCTTTAGCAGATGATTATTTTCAATCTGAAATTCAACTTGTTATGAAAAAATTCTGTTTATTCATTTGCGTTGCGGCCCTTTGCGCAGTATCCTGCTCCAAGGCATCCCAGCCGGTTGAGGATCCCGACAAATGGGTCAATGACGAGAGCCAGAGGGTGCCCGTGCAGTTCGCATCCAGGACTCAGGTCGAGACCAAGGCCATAAAAGACGGACGCATCGACGGCATTACAATGAACGGCCTTGATGTGGGCGTGATTGCTGTTGCCAAGAAGCAGAGCGACGGCACTCCGGTTACCTGGAGCAGTACTCTTGATGGTTCAATCCTGATTGACAACACTAAGGTTACGACTTCCGAAGCCGGAGACATTGCTTTCAGCCCCGCTGTTTACTATCCTTTCGGAAATGTTTATGCCTATTCGTTCTACAGCTACTATCCTTACACCAATGCTGCCAGAGAGGCTGCTGCCAATGTGGACGGAGTCTACAGCATCACCTACGACCTTGGCAACACCGACATCCTCTGGGCAAATTCAGAGGCCACTGATTATGACGGTCTGAAAGGATTCAATGCCAAATACTGCCGTGCTGTGCGTCAGGCCGGGGAGCAGAATAACTACTTCCCGAAACTCCAGTACCATCACCTTCTCACTGCGATTGTGTTCAAGGTTCAGGGCAAGGATGCAACCATCGGAACCTATGATCTGAATGTGACCGGCGTGCGTATTCTCAACACATCAACAAAGGCTACACTCAAGGTTGCTGACAGCCAGGGCCAGTCAGGTGTGCTTACAGGCAATGAAGACGGCGGCAGCATAGGTTTTGACAACCTGAATGTGCCGGTTACGACCGATGCCTCCAACGCCTGCACAATTCTCGCTATGCCTGCAAGCAGCTACTCCGCACAGATCAGCTTCGACAAGGGAGGCGCTTCCTCTGTGCTGAATATAGCCAACGCCGACGGCGAGTTCAAGGCCGGCTTCATCTACTATTTCACTGTCAAGGTAAACAATCCGGAGGATGTCACTATTATAGCGACAGGTCTGGATGAATGGCAGCCGGGAACAACACCTGGTGAAGGCGAAGTCGAATGATGAAACTCAGGACTGCTATGACAATTGCCTTTCTGCTCGTGGCCTCAGGCTTCGGGCAGAGGGCTTTTGCCCAGCAGTTTGCAATCCGCTCCAATGCCCTTTCCACAGGCCCTCTCCAGACTCCCGATTTCGGGGTGGAGATTATTGCCGGAGAGCACAGTTCCGTCTCATTTTCTGTTGCTGGACACTACAAGCCCTACGGACTGGACACAAAGCTCATAACCGTTCAGCCGCAGTACAGGTTCTGGTTCTCGGGTCGTCCGCTCAACCGCGAATATGTGGGAGTGGCTGCCCTGTATGCCGGATATGACATCAGGCTTGGGAAAGGAATATACAACGGCAATGCCGTGGGAGCAGGAATCACTGGAGGCTATGTCCTGTCTATGGGCAAGCGCTGGGGAATCGAGTTCTCCGGAGGTCTCGCCCTGATAGCCTTCAACCAGAAACGCTACACCCGTTCAGACAGTTACGAAGACTACTATGCCGGAGACAGTGACTGGGCCAACTCCAAGGGCTATTGCCTTATGCCGTTCAACCTCGGTGTCACATTCATTTATATAATCAAGTGATTGAAATCTTGCATCTGCCATACCTCCGTCAAGTGACAACATCACGATTTATGAGGAAACTTCTTTTCATATCTTCCCTTATCCTGCTCCTTCTCTCCGTGCCTCTCGGGGCGCAGCAGATGAAGAGGGTGACCGGGCGTGTGCTGGACAAGAAGACCGGCAAGCCCATAGACCAGCAACAGTTCGGTGTGCGGATTTACGGCTTCAACACCGTAGCCTCGGCCCAGGATGTGAAGAAGCTTATGGATTTGGATGCCAACACCTTCGTTGTGCCGGACACGGAGGCATATCCGGATGAAAGCGGCTATTACGAGATCAGTGTTGCTGAGACAGGAGCTTTGATTTTCAAGGTTGATATGAAGGAGGCAGTGCTGGAAAAGGTCAACTTCCGTATGGAAATCAATGTCCGGATTGAGATGGGCAATATTCTCCGTACCAGCCAAGTCTCTGCGGTGAGGAATGTGGTGGACGTAATAGACAAGAGGACCGATATGGAAGGGAACTATCTCAAAGCACGCAGTGTCATCAGCATACCTGAAAACGTGGGCCGCCGGGATTCCCGTCTCATCGTGCAGCCCTTCCTCATCGACGACCGCACCAAGGACACACTCAGAGCCCTCAAACCGACCGTGATGGAAGGTAATGAATACCGTCTGACCCAGCTTAGGAGGATGAATTATGACGAGTCCCTCGA
Source organism: Rikenellaceae bacterium (assembly GCA_022777205.1). Lineage (GTDB taxonomy): Bacteria > Bacteroidota > Bacteroidia > Bacteroidales > UBA932 > Cryptobacteroides. Next base: position 8,448 of record JALFGP010000069.1, on the reverse strand, counting down.
CCCTCTCAATGCATACCTGATCTCGGACACTCTGTCTTCCAACGCGCTTTTCATCCCCTGGGCGGACACGATTTATGTCAAAGACCCTTCCCGAAACTATCTCGTAAAGGGACTTGTCCAGCTTGAGGACTACAACCACGTTTATTCTTCAAAGGAACATTATCTCGCGTCTTCCCGAATAGGCCGTCCGCTGCGTTTTCTGGAATATTCTATGGTGCCTTATATGCTCAACCCCGAGGATTATAGGGAGAGGGCGAGGCGCGAGAAACGCAACACCGCCGGCAAGATGTCCCTGACTTTCAAGGTGGGGCAGGCCAGGCTCGAAGACTCCGACACTCTCGGAAAACGCCAGCTCGACTCGGTGAAGAACGTGCTGCTGGACATCATCCACGGAGAGGGATCCCAGCTCAAGGAGTTCCACATCATAGGCACCGCATCTCCGGAAGGCCCTTTGGCGGGGAATCAGAAATTGGCGAAAAAGCGTCTGGACTATGCGCTTGATCAGATTACCTCGGTGCTTCCGAAAGCTGTGAGGGACAGGGTCTATATGACCACGAATGCCAGCGTGGCTTCCTGGACACAGGTGGCCGAGCTGCTTGAGGCTGATTCCCTGGATTTCGAGGCTCAGGCAGTGAGGTCCATAGTTGCTGCCAACCCGCGCAATCCTGACCGGCAGGGTTATCTTATCCGCTCTCTGCCGTACTACAAAGCGGTGATTTTTCCTCTGCTGCCACGCTTGAGGTCAGTCAGTTACAGCTATTCCTATGAAATCTTCCGCGAACTCACTCCTGAGGAAATCATGGACCGATACCGCAACGACGAGGACTACCGCAGCGGACGCAAGAAGTTCGCCCTCTATGAATATTGGAACCTCTTCAATATGGTGACAGATCCCGAGGAACTCGAACAGCTCTATGAAAGGGCCTACAGGGAGTCGGCCCAGGAGAGCAGCAAGCCGTGGGTTCTCGCCGCCTGCAATCTTGCTGCCTCAAAAATCCGCAGGGGAGTCTGCGACACAACTTTGCTGGGCCGTTACATCGACCTGAAGACCCACACCACCAATTTCAGTATGATGAGGATGAACGGCACGGGATATGACCTGGTGAATCCAGAGGCTGTAGTGGCAAACCAGCTGATTATGTATGTGATGGCCAATGACTTCCCGAAGGCGGGACAGCTTGCCAACATACTTCCGGAAAATGAACGCAACAGTATGGTCAGGGCATTTGCCCTCTGTCTGGGCGGTTATTACAAAGGGGGAAAGACTGCTGCGGAAAGGTCTGAGTCCCGAAGGGTTTTCGAACTTGTAAGTTCTTCTTCACCACGCAACAAGGTGGTGCTCTGTCTTGCGATGAATGCCAAGGTCTATGACGAAATGGCCGAGGCAGCATTGGAGGATCTGCCGGCAGAGGATGCCCTCACGAGCTATTTCCGCTGCATAATCTATGGACGCAAAGCCGCCAGGACCAAGGACTTTATGGATGATATGGCTGCGGAAGATGCCCTGCTGGACTGTTTCCACAAAGACAAGTCCTTTATTGACATTGCTGCCGGGGACGGATACGTGGTCGAGACAATATTTAAAAATGCAAAAGACAGGTATGATTTCGGTGAATAGAATCACGGCTCTTTTTGCTTCCCTGTGTCTGTCCTGTCTTGCCGCAGGAGCGCAGCAGGTGGATACCTCAAGTTTCAATGCACTTGAATACTCTATGCAGAAGCGGTGGAGGCCGGCAAACAGGGAGTGGCTCAATGAACGCTTTAGTGACAATCTCACTCTCAGGTTCGGGGGCGGGGTGGAGCAGCTTCTGGAGCGTTCGACTTCTTCCTATTCGCTGGGTCCTCTGTTCAGAGGCTCGGTGGGCAAGGACCTGAATGCCACGAATAATCTCTTTGCTGGGGCCTCGGCGGGGATGTTCAGACGCAACAAGGAAGGAGTGAAGGTATTCAGGGGAGGTGTCGAATTGGGGCACAGCTATGATTTCACCACCTATTATCTCGGATATGACCCGGATCGCAGCTGGGCGGTCAGGACTGTGGAGGCCGTCGGGATGAACCTTTCCTATGCATCCGGGAATTACGGATTTTCTTTTTCTGCAAGGCTCGGACTTATGCTTTCGGCCGTATTGTCGAGGGACTGCGAGATTTTCTTCCAGCCGGATGTGGCATTCTATACGGACGGCATCGACTGTTCCAAGGCCTCAAACTGGCAGCGATTCGATATGGGCTATGGATTTTCCACCGGTTTGATGTGGCATCTCAACCGTTTCAGGGCAGAGACCCCACAAGAGGAGACCTTCGGGCAATGGTTTGTCGAAAATTCCTATATACTCTTTTCCGGGGGCTGCAATTTCCAGCTTTCATCCCTCACTCTCAACCATCCCGGACTTTTTCCTTCGGCGAGGGAGACTGTGCAGCTGACCTACGGAAGGCTTGTGGAAGGGCCTGTGGGAGTGGAATTTTCGCTGTTCTATTCCAGGGATGTTTGGAAACAGTTCTCGGATCTCCGCAACAAATTCTGTTACTATGCCGGTCTGCGTCCGCAGCTGGCTTTCGACCCCCTCTGGTGGGCCGGGATTGAATGGTTTTCTATGCCTTTGCTTGTGGGGCCGGAAATCGGTCTTATCATCAAACAGGATGACGGGTATTCCGTCAAGAGGGCCTATATGGGTCTTTCAGTGGCCTTGCGTCCCGATTTCCTGGTGCACAGGCACCTGTCTCTCTTTCTTGAACCGCGCTTTTCTATGGTGCCCTACACCTTCAGTCCGCGCACCAACAGTACCCTTGTCACCGGCAGCCGCAACTATTACGATATGCTGCTGAGCCTCTCACTCGGTATGCGTGTGCCTTTCTGACGGTGTCATTTCTGACGGCTCCGCCCTACAAATTTTGCTCTGCCGAAGTCTCCATAGTCCCGGAGAACGCCCCATTGGCCCTGTAATCCGGAGCATAGAGCGATTCAATCGTACCCACCCCGGCTTTGAACACTCCGGCCTGGCTTACGAAAAACTCATCTTCTAAGCTTCTGTCCTCTTCCGGAAAGACCTCGAACCAGTAATCAAGGGCATCTTCGTGCACTTCCCTGTAGGCTTTTGAACTCACCCACCAGGCATCCAATCCTTGCATGGAGGGATTGATTCTCCACTCGCGCAGTCCGAAACCATAGTGACCCGAAAGCTGTCTGACAGGTCGCAGGCATGCGCTGTAAGGAAGTCTCAGGTGCACGAGAGAACGGTTCTCATCGCTGTGGACTTTGTACCTTATGGTCAGTTTGTCGCCCACTTTCAGCACTTCTCCTTCCCGGAGCGGCCGGTATTTGCCTTCTTCTGTCATCATCAGGGCTTCCGTGGAGATGCTGAATCCGTTTCCGGCAGCCTTGATTTCCCGAAGCGGCAGGTATGATGTTGCACTGAGACTGAGTACGGAGGTGCTGAGCATTTCTTCTGAGCCCCGTCTTACAGCCAGCACCGCATTCACATATTCAAAGCCGCTTTCCCATTTCTGATTGTCCTTCTGAATCATCAGCCAAAGCCTTAAGCCGTCGGCTATTTCCGCTGCCTGTTCATCTCTTTTGCCCTTTCCTTCAAGATAGTCATTCCAACCGTCCATAAGGTCGCAGACAATCGAGTGGGCGTAGGCCTCGGACTCCAGCATAGCCCTGAACGGCATCACGGCATTAGGGTAGTAGCAACCTCCGCTGGAGTGCTCCACCGCATATTCCTTGAGCGAGGCTATGTCTGCACTGAGCAGTTTCTCCATCTTCAGACGGCTCAGGCCGAGGGATGTCGCGAAAGCATGGCCTGCACAGATTTCCATAAAAGCTGCCGCTCTGCGGGCCTTTTCCAGAATACGTCCTTTGAGTATGTCCTTCCCGCTTTTTGCGCAGGCGTATTCCCTGACGGCCATTGCCGCTTCCTTATTCTCCTTTATGAGTTTTGAGTCCACCGCAATCTCAGGGAAGAATGACCTCACTCTGAAATATTGTCCCACTGAAAGATTCCAGAAAAGGCCTGGGGGCTGCGAGAAGAAACTCCTGTCCAGATATGCCACGGCATCCGGGAAGATGGCCTTGATACTTTCGTCCTCAAGCCCCGCCTTCAGTAATCCGGAGAGCCTCTCAAGCACTACTGCCGTGAGCACCGGTGAGGAATTGAACTCCGGGAACCAGGCAAAACCTCCGTCACTGCACCTGCATTTGAGGATTTTTTCCCAAGCTTCCTTCCAGTCTCCCTGTCCGGTGAGATAGCGCACGCACAGCACTTCACTCAGGTCCAGGAGGTTTTCCGATTTGATTTCTGTCTTGCCCCTCATCACTTCGTCCAGCAAATCGGCAAGGCTTCTTTCCCGGACTGTGGCAGACTCTCCGCTGAAATTGATGAATTCGGCCCTGAGCCTCTTTTCCAATTGTGCCCTGTCGCCTCCTTTGCTGAGCAGGGCGGAATGGGTTTCTGTGACTTCCTGCTTGTCCGGAAGAACCGGAATCCTCACTGCAATTCCATCTGAGGCAGATTCCGAGATGAATACAGCCTTGATTTTCAGACTTGCCCTGCCATTGCTGAATGATGACAGTCTTTCAGCTGCGGGTATGTTCATCTGCAGGTCAGGAGTGTGGATGCCCATGGAGGGGAGTTCCACAGGTAAGGATTTGGACAGCAGGGCTGCACTTTCCCCGTCGTAAACAGTTATGTCCAATATGCCTTTCACGGTTTTGTCCGTGTTGTTCGAGAGGGTCGGACGGAAATGCCACAGGTCAGCTCCGTAGAGCAGGGAAGGCTCGTGGACGGTGATGCTCACCGGCTGGCTCACTACAAATTCTTCCCTCAAGCTCCTGTTGTGGAAGGCCTTGTCGTGGGCAAACACTGATACTATATAGGTCGAAAGCCTGTCCGGGGCTGTGAAACGCAGCTCGGCAGTCCCGTCCTCGGCCGTGCAGATATGGGGCTCGAAAACTGCAGTGCTCCGGAAATCGTCCCTTATCCGGATTTCCATATCGGCGGGCCCGGACTCTTTCGGGCTGCGGTTCATAGATGCACTTGAAGGTGCCATCTCAGCATCTTCCATAAATTCCGCTCTGCTCTCCATCAGCTGGAAAGGCATTATGCCCCGGTAAAAATTGTCTGCGCTGAAATCGCAGCCGCCGGATGTGGTGCCACAGAGGTAGATGCCCCGTATGGACGGAAAAATCTCGTTCCACCTGTTAGGGGCTATGTCCTCGGTGCTCTTGTCGAAAATCGCGGCAGCGAGTTCAGCCTGTGCGGTGGATTTGAACTCCAGACAGTATTCCACTCCGGGCAAGAGACTGTCACTGAATCGTTTGATGCTCAGAGGCAGGCGGAAACTGTCTGCGTTTCTGGTGAACTGGTGGGAGAAACTGTGGCATTCCCCATTGCGTATGTAATCCATTTTCACCATAATCCTGTCAGTCCATCCTTCCTTGAATGTCCACATCAGCTTCTTGAGGTCGTTGCCCTTTGTCCCGTCCAGCTTGAAGGATAGTATGTCTAAAATGTGCCCGTCCAGGTCCACTACAATGGCATTTGCCCATACAGGGGAGCTGGAGCCGAAAATGATCCCGATGCCATTGTCCTTTTCCACCACCTTGTAGGCATTGTCCAATCTGCAGCAGAGGCTTTCGTCCTGTTCGGAGAGTTTCAGCAATTCAAGTTTGCGGGTGCTGCCGGAGCGGACTTCCTTGCAGTTACCGTCCCTGAACACATATTCCTTGTGCAACTTGAGCAGATAAAGTCCAGAAGGATGGGCCTTTAGGCTGAGACTTGTGCTTTTCCCGCTTTCGCACAGACCGGAATCCACCACTTCCTTGCCCTTGAGCAGTTGCCATTCTATCTGCCCTTCCAGCGGGGCTCCGTCAATGTCTCTAAGCGATGGAGTGAATACAATCTCATCCTCTTTGAGAATCAGCTGCTCAGGCTCATCCCAACGGTAACCATCCTTTTCGTTCCGGCAGAATTCTCCTTCCGCAAGGCCTTCCAGAGCGCAATCTATGCTGAAATCCCTGCCTACGGTCAGCCAGGCCTGTTTCTCAATCGTCTGTCCGGCTGCATCCGTAAGGCGCAGGCTTAGGGTATAGTGGCTTTGCCCGGACTTTGCACTTTCGACATAGAAAATGAAGTTGCCTTCCCGGTCCATCTGGGGCACGCCTTTCACCGGATTTCCCCTCCAGGATGAAATCTCATATTCCAGCCCCAGTCCCTCCAGACTGTTCCCGGCGTAACTATTGATTTTTCCCCTCACCGGCACCTTGTCCCCCGGGAAATATTTCACACCGTCGTGGGTGAAATCAATGGAATAGTCCGGGAGTTTGAACTCGTCCACTGTGAACCATTTGGCGTTGAGAGTCTGCCCGTTTATGAAAATGGCGAGTTTCCAAGTGCCGCCGCGATGGTCCCGGGGCAGCTGCATTTTTCCTGCAACTGAACCGAAGTCATTGGTGGTCAGGAATATGCTGGAGACATTATTGTCCTGGGCATCTCTCACTACAGCCTGCACCTGTAAACCTTCCGGGGCGGTGTTCATCTTCCCGTTGCGATAGTCCTTATATATTATGGACTTGAACTCAAGCGTTTCGCCCGGTCGGTAGGCGCTGCGGTCGGTCAGCAACTGGGCCTGCCAGGAGTCTTGATTATCATAGTCCGTTTCGGAATATTTGTTCACGCTGAATCTGTCGCTGCATAGCATCAGACCGTCTTCATCAACGCAGCTTGCCACAATCTGCCTTGCTCCTCCTTCAATGGCCTCAGCCAATTCCCCTGTCAGAAGCGTAGGTCCTTTGAAGCTCATGCTTTTCTTTATCAGGGACTTGTCCTTGCGGTCGAAGATTTCGATTTCGGCCTTTTCCACAGGCTTGCCCGTCATCCTCTCGGCAAGGTACATCAGCCATCCGTCAGCTGTCTTGTCCAGAGTGACTGCCAGGGAATGTCGCCTGAGGCTGAATTTTTCCCTGCACTTTCCGCTTTCGAATACGGCTGTGTAATCTCCGTCGGCAAGGGCCGGAAGACTTGTCCGGAGTGTGTCTATGACATAGAAACTGCGGGTGGGATTTTCAAATGTACGGCTGAATACGGCAGGTCCCTTGTCTGTATTGCCCTCGTGGACAGTCATTTTCACATTGCCGAGATTGCGGAGGCCGATTTTCACTTTGTCGCTATTTATTTGGGCATAGACAGCGCTGCCCTTCAATTGCCCAATCAGTTTTTCAGCGCCGTTTTCGTTTTCAAGCAACTGTTTCTCTTCGTCTCTGAAACGGTCTTTCTCGTCGCAGAGTTCCTTGCACCGGGCGCTCAGCCTGAGATAGTCCTCAGATGTCCAGGATTTGCCGTTGATGGCATTTTCCTTGACGAAACGGCCCTTTTTGCCGGAGTTCATCATCTCGAACATCAGAGCACATTCGCGTATTCCGGCCATCGTGCCCACAGCCTTGCCCTTGTATTTTATGGAGAAATCCCTGTAGGATTTGATGAGCTTTTCGGTCCTGAGACTGTCGTAGCCGGTCTGGTCTTCTATGGAGGAAAACTCCACGAGTGCAGACACAGGATAGTTTTCGGGGTGGGCTTTCAGGTATGCCCGGCAGCTTGCAGAATCGGCCCTGTGGCTGAAAATCTGAGAGAGCATCACATATTCGAGGTCATTGCTGATATGATTTGCCACGACTTCCCCTTTGAGACCGACCGGGCGCTTGTGCCAGAAATCCTCATTGCGTCCATTTTTCAGACTGCTTTCCCATTCTTCCACAAATGCGGGAAAGTCGGGTGCGAGTCCTGCGGAATACAAGACCACCGGATTGCCCAATTCCCGGAATGCCTGTTTCTTTTCGCTTGTGAGTTTGTCGCGCAGTTTCCAGTTGCGCCGGCACATCACCTCCACATACTCTTCCCAAGCCTTGAAAAAGTCATAGTGCAGGCCTTCTTTCTTGGCTGACTCCTGTATTTTCAGCAAGGTTTCTGCCGATTTTTCGGGCAGGTCCCTGGATTCGTACTCTTTGTAATCATTCCAGAGCCTGTCTATCCTGGAACGGCTGTCTCCGGAGCCGAAAAGAGAGAATGTTGACATAAGGGAAATGAGAATTAATGCTGCTGAGATTCTTTTCATACTTATTCATTTGTAGGGGTGGGCTGCCGTAATTTCAGGGCTTGGGCCACCACATAGGAACTGCCGCCAACATAAATCAGCGGCTTTTTCCCGGCATTTTCCAAGTTCTGTGCCAGCTCCGTTGCCAGGCGCATCGCATCGCCCACCAGCGGGCAGATTCCGGCGGTTGTGGGGGCATCGGGCCCGGTCCAGACTTCGGAGGCCGCCTGTGCAAGTGAGGCTGCCGGTTCGGCTCTCTTGCCTGGAGCATTGGTGAAGATGACCTGCACACCGGAAGGGAACATTTTCAGGACAGTCTTGTAGTCTTTGTCGGAGACGGAGCCGTAAACTATTATCGCAGTG
>JALFGP010000057.1 GCA_022777205.1 Rikenellaceae bacterium | reverse complement strand
GTGCTCCGTTGTCGCCGACACCCAGATTCATAAGCATCTTATAGAATTTCAACTGGTCATTTGCGGTGGTCCACAAGCCCGCTCCGGCGGAAGCGAAAACGTGTGAATCGTTGTAAGGACGCTGCTCCCAGGAATTTTCCTCCAATCTTTCAGGAGCAGCAGTTTCACTGACCTTGTACATTTCCACCTGGGTGGCGAGTTGTCTGTCCGAAGGCCAGAACCATGTATCCTTCATTCCGAGCGGGTCAAGCACTGTCTGTTTGAGATAGTTCTCCCATTTCATCCCTGTGACGGCTTCCACTACGGCCGCGGCTATGTCTATGCCTGTGTTGGAATAGCGGATGGAGGTGCCTGGCTCAAACAGAAGCGGAGAGTCGGCTGCAATCGAGGCGACTTGTCTTATGGGAGCACCGCCTGACCAGCCGCCGCCACGGACATCGTTGCGTTTCGCACTGCACTCAAAGGGGAAGCCTCCGGTGTGGTTAAGCACCATTCTGAGTGTAAGCGCGTTCTTAGCCTTTCTGAGCACTTTTGAGTCTTCGGTCTGGCTTTCAAGTACCCAAAGTGTTTCAAATTCAGGAAGATATTTGGACACAGGATCGTCCAGGTCCACCTTGCCTTCCTCGATGAGTCTTGCCACTGTCACTCCGCAGAATCCCTTTGTCTGGGAACACTGCATAAAGGCATCATCCATTGTTATAGGTCTCTTCGCCTGATAGTCCGCATAGCCCATACAACAGGTCTCCTGCAAACCGTTGTTGTAGAGGACGCTGATTGCCCCGGGCAATGTCCCTTTGTCGAGAAATGGCTTGAGTGCATCCTCCACATAATGAGTTCCTGACTCGTTGGAGTCCTGTCTTTCAAAACACCCGGTGAAAAGCCCCATCAGGAGTACCAGGCAAACAAATGTCTTTTTCATATAAGAAGTTTAAGAATATGTTAAATGAATATCGGTCGCGGGAACTACCTTGAAACTCAATCCTAATCAAATGCTCTCAATTCAACCTGTGGGGCTTTGATCTCATCATCAGTTCCGGATATATTTCCGTGCCTCAGGCAGAGCCTCCCGCAAGGCAGCGATGCGCTTGGAGTCGCAAGGGTGAGTGCTGAAAAAATCCGTGCCGGAGGAAGTGCCCCGAGCGGACATCTTTTCCCAGAATTGCGGGGCGGCGTTGATGTCGTAGCCGGCTATGGCCATTATGTAGAGGCCTATTTTGTCGGCTTCATATTCGTGTTTGCGGGAATAGGGGAGGATTACGCCCAGTTGGGAGCCGATGTTGAAACCGATGTCGAAAAGGTTCTGCGCCGTTGCTCCCTTCTTTGCTCCGACGGCTTCACTGGCCAATGAACCGGCCAGATTCACTGCTGCCTGCTGGCTCATCCTCTCATTGCCGTGGCGCGCGATTGCGTGGGCCATCTCGTGTCCCATTACCACTGCAATATAGTCCGGGGTGTCTGCATAAGTCATTATTCCTTCGTAGAATACAATTCTGCCGGATGGCATACAGAAGGCATTGACCTCATTCGATGCCACGAGTTTGAAGTCCCAGTTCAGCCCTGACAGTGCGCTGCCCCCGCCGGTGCTCCTCAGATATGACTCAAGTGCTCCCACCATCCTTTTGCCCACTTCAGTAAGTTTCCGGCTTTCAACTGCATTGCCCGAAACCTTAGCAGTGCTCATAAATTCGTTATAGGACTGTTCGGAGAGCTGGGCAATCTCGCTGTCGCTGAACAGCAGCATCTGTCTTCTGCCTGTGAAGGCTACGGTGCCGCAGGCTGCCAATATTGCTCCTGCACATATTAATGAAAAGAATTTCAGTCGTTTATTCATATACGGTTCTGTTTTGGAATGGCAAATTTACACTAAAAATCTCCAAATAAGACAATATTTATTGAAAAGCCGATGGTTCTGTAGAATTATACCGCCAATTTTGAAAAACGAAAAACGCCAACGGGTTGGAATACAACCTATTGGCGTGCTATCTTTGTACTGGGTAGGAGAATCGAACTCCTATTGCAAGATTGAGAATCTTGAGTACTAACCGTTATACGAACCCAGCATTTATTTGGGATTGCAAAGGTACGCAATTTTTCTTATTCTCCAAGTTTTTTCAGAAAATATTCCACAAATATTCCGAATTTTGCATCCCAAAAATTCAATCACTATGGCAAAAACTATATGGACCATAGGGAAGGGTACACATATATAGGAAGATAGAAAATATCCTCGGAAAAGAAAACACCGTATCGTTGTTATATAAGCGTTTTCGATTAAAATATCCGCCAGCCCTGAAATTTATTGAGCCTTTATGTAAGGTTACAAAGCCTGCATACGGTCGGCGAATGTTTTCCAGACTGGAGCCGCCTTGTAGGTGTCAAGACTTGCGGCAGGGACTAAGACCCTTTTAGGAAGCGGGTCAAAAGCCCTTTCTTCAAGAACGGGAGGCACAGCCGACTTGCATTTCAGTTCTGCAATCCTGTTCCCATAAAACGAGAATATGCAGACCCGTTCTATCCCCTCCGGCAGTGTGACAGAGACGAGCGCATTGTTCTTGAACACAGAATTTTCAAGCACCTTCAGACCTGCCGGAATGTCTACAGACGCAATACCGTTGTCGGCAAAGGCAAATTTCCCAATCTCCTCCACAGAATCAGGAAGCACCAGCTCGCCTATGCTGCAATTCTGGAATGCCCCGTAGCGGATATATTTCACCCCGTCGCCTACGGTTACTTTCTCCAAGAGGCTGTCGTCAAATGCCTGCTCACCTATTCCGCGCACGCTGCCCGGAATAAAGACTTCCTTGAGCAGATTTTTTGTGAAGGCATAGTCCGCGATGGAGTCCACTCCGCTGCGGATTGTCAGTGAGGAAAGCTGTCCGCAGAATGATGACGGGCCGACAATGCTGACATTGCCCGGGATGACGACCTCATCGATTGAATTGTCGTCAAACGCCCGTTCGCCTATTGTCCTCACGCTTTCCGGTATCGTCACAGCTGTCAGTCTCTTGCTCCGGAACGCCCTCTTCCCGATTTCCGAAACGGGACTTTCAAAGACAATCTTGCCATGCCCGCCCTCGAATGTGTGGCTGGCGACAGGGGAGTCAAACGCCTCCTTCTCAAATACTAATATCTCCTCCGCCAATGTCGTGTACTCGATGCAACATTCCTCCGGAGACGGATTCCCGTCATCCGGCTTTCCCCCGTCAGGTTTTCCATCGTCAGGTCCGCTTGTCTCCCCGTTGTCCGGCTTCCCGTTATCATCCATTCCCGGATTCAGTTCACCGCTGCATGCGGCAAATGTAACGGCTGCTGCGCACGTCAGCAGCAAATATTTGATTCTTTTCATTTTACACATTTCTATTTGTAAAAGTCAACTTCGATTCTATTGTTGTTATATGTCCAATATTCATCGTAATTAAATGTATTAGGAATGCTATTGTTGTCAAACCATGCTTTTATCGGGAACTTGCTTCCGTTTCCTGGATTGTTATTGCACCACAGTGCTGTCAGATTTGTGTTCTGACTGACATCCAGGTTGGGCAGCTGATTTTCATGACAGTCCAAGTATGTCAGATTTGTATTTCGTGAGAAACAAAATTTTTCAGAAAATATTCAACAAATATTCCTATTTTTGCAACCCAAAAATTCAATCACTATGGCAAAAACCTTATGGACCATACTTCTGCTGATTTGCTCAAATGTCTTTATGACCTTCGCCTGGTACGGGCATCTGAAGCTACAGGAGATGAAAATCTCGACCGGATGGCCGCTCATCCTCATCATTCTCTTTTCGTGGGGAGTGGCGTTCTTTGAGTATTGCGCCCAGGTACCTGCAAACCGAATAGGTTTCGAGGGCAACGGAGGACCGTTCTCTCTTATGCAACTCAAAGTGATTCAGGAGGTTATTTCACTGACTGTGTTCACTGTGCTGGTTACCGTCTTCTTCAAGGGACAGGCACTGCAATGGAATCATTTCGTGGCTTTTCTCTGCCTTATCCTTGCTGTCTTTTTCGTATTTCTGAAATAAATGGCTAACTTTGTGAGCATTGGCCTGCCGAAAGGCAAAAAGACAACGAAAGTCAAGGACGAATAAAAAACATACTTATGACACTCATAAAATCCATTTCCGGAATACGCGGAACCATAGGAGGAGCCCCGGGAAATGCTCTGACACCCGTTGACATCGTAAAATTCACATACGCTTATTGCACCAAACTTCGCGAAAGACGTCCCAAGGCAGAGGGAGAACGCTACAAGGTGGTGGTCGGCAAGGATGCCCGCCTTAGCGGAGAGATGGTGGAAGACATTGTATGCGGCACCCTCATAGCCTGCGGAGTGGATGTGGTGAAGGCTGGATTTGCTTCCACACCGACCACCGAAATGGCAGTGACTTTCGCCGGTGCTGACGGAGGCATAATCATTACCGCCTCCCACAACCCGCGCCAGTGGAACGCCCTCAAACTTCTCAATGAAAAAGGCGAATTCCTCAATGCAGAAGAAGGGGCAGCCATACTCGAATGTGCTGATAGCGAGGCTTTTGACTTTGCACCCGTGGAGGAGCTCGGAGTGGTTGAAGAACACGATTTCACAGACGAACACCTCGATGCGGTGCTGAACCTCCCGGCAGTGGACAGCGAGGCAATCAAGGCTGCGGGATTCAAAGTCGTGCTGGATGCGGTCAATTCAGTCGGAGGAATCATTATGCCGCGCCTGCTCAGGAGACTCGGCGTCAAATGCGTGGAACTCAACTGCGAACCGACAGGTGAGTTTGCCCACAATCCCGAGCCTCTTCCTGCCAATCTTGTCGGACTCAGCGAGGCAGTGGTGCGCGAGAAGGCAGACTTCGGAATTTCAGTGGACCCGGACGTGGACCGTCTTGCTCTCATCTGCGAGGACGGAAAGCCTTTCGGAGAGGAGTACACCCTTGTGAGCGTTGCCGACTATCTGCTTGAACGCGCTTATAATGAAGCACTTGAAACGGGCAAATCTCTCGATGAGGTCTGCGCTCCATACAGCCTCGCAACTTCTTCCAACCTCTCATCATCAAGAGCCCTGAGGGATGTGACCGAGAAATTCGGAGGAGAGTATTTCGCTGCAGCAGTGGGAGAAGTGAACGTGACCACCAAGATGAAGGAATGCGGAGCCCTCATAGGCGGAGAAGGCAACGGAGGCGTAATCTATCCTGCCCTTCACTATGGACGCGATGCTATGGTGGGAGTTGCCCTTTTCCTGAGCAATCTCGCACACAAGAAGATGAGCGTGTCCGAACTCAGGAAAACCTACCCGCAGTACATTATCACAAAGAACAGAATAGACCTTTCGGACAGCAGTCTCATAGACAAAATCCTCAATGAAGTGAAGGCAGTCTATGCCAATGAGAATGTCAACACCATCGACGGTGTGAAGGTTTCATTCGAAGACAGGAAGGAATGGGTGCATCTGCGCCGTTCCAACACCGAACCGATTATCCGCATCTATGCCGAAGCCGCAACAGAGGAGGCTGCAAACGCACTCGCCGCTGAAGTAATCGGCATTGCACAAAGAATCATAGGCTGATGTTTTCATTCAGAACAACACCGCTGGAAGACCAGTTGGACAAGGCCCTGCTTGAAGGCAGGGTTGCTTGTTTCTGCACCCAGAACTGCTGGGACACTGCAAGGGGCAATTATATGTATGAACTGTTCCGGGAAAGGGGCAATCTCGCCACTGTCTTTTCCCCGAGGGACACTGAACTCACTCCGCTCACCAACCACATCGAGTTCACCCCGGAAGAACTTGAGGGGCTCAATGCCGTAGTGGTGGAGATTCAGGACGTGGGAGTGCGCTATTTCAACTACACCCGAGACGTGATGCACCTGATGGAAGTGCTTTCCAAAATGGAGGAAGCACCATCGCTCTACATTGTGGACCACGTGAACCCGGCTGGAAGAGTGGTGGAAGGCTCTATGCCACAGGGGGCCTGCGAAGCCTGGGTGCCAAAGGTTCCGCACCGTCACGGACTGTCTCTCGGAGAGCTTTGTCTTCTGTACCATAGCGAGTTGGGAGCCAAATTCGCCCTTCACGTCATATCTGCAAACGCCTCGGAGGCTACCCGGGACCTGCTACCCTGGGCCATTGCGCCCTGCTCCGACATACCGGGAATGTTCACCTGCGAGCTCTACAGCGGAGGCGGTCTATGGAACAACACCAATGTCTCTCCCGGAATAGGCACAGCCAGACCTTACGAGTACATAGGGGCTCCGTTCATCAAAACCAGCCCCGGCACTCCCCTGCCCCCTTCCGATGACAATGTCTTGATGCGTCCCTGCTCCTTCACCCCTGCCTGCGGACGTTACGAAGGCACAAAATGTTTCGGATACCAGATTCTGCTCAGGCCCAATCCAGAATACCATTCCCTGGTTCACACCCTGCGCCTTATGAGACATCTCAAGAGCACAACAGCTGATTTCGCGCTGGACCAAGAGTTCAGCCTGAAGCTTTCGGACCCTGTGATGGAGGCTTATATTATGGGAGAGGTCAGTTCGCAGGACCTGGTGCAACACGTGAAGACCGAAGAGCAGAAATGGATACGCAAGGCCAAGAAGTACCTGCTCTACGATGATCAGCCATTCCGCATCAAGTCCGATTTCAGCGATTGATGTCTAACGGGGGCCACCGCAGGACAGCCTTTTGAGCCACAGTATACTGTCGGGGCCTTCGTTGAAGAGCAGGTCTATCGCCGACAATCCGGAAACGAAACCGAAGCGGTCCGAAAAGACCTGCCAGTAAGGCTTATCGAGTCCGAGATCGGAAAGAATCGAGTTCGGGTGTTTGGGGTGAATGGCATCCCTCAGGTCAATTGTTCCGGATGGGGATTTCTGATTTGAGGAAAGTGAAGTACGCATAGTCCCGGGACGGCAAAACTCTTCAGTAAACTTGATTTCAGCCCCGATGCCGGTCTTGCGCAGCAGAAAGTCCAGAATGGATGTATTGAATTCAAGCAAAAAGGCAGGCCGCCGGTCCATTATCCCGAACAGTTCATCCCTGTAGTATTCAAAATAAGGTGATGTCCCATAAGCCGAAACAATTGCCCTCTTGTGTCTGGTGAGCCAGTCGGTGCCCCAGTCTATGCGCATCCGGGAAATGGGTTTGCCGTAATCTTCGTGAACCACCGGAAAAGTCAGTTCCTGAGGGCCGTCCCCAGCCAGGATTCTGCAACGTGTGCGCCAGGACTGCTTCTGATAATGTTCGCATGCCTCGATTGAAACAAGAGCAGCCTCCGTTTCGGACTCACCCGGACGGAAGCTGTATTGCGTGGCTATTGCAGCCAGATATTCAATCGGTGGCAAATATGCCGTACTTAGCAGAATCATTAATCAAGCGTAACGCAGAAATGGATGATTTTAAACAAAATCAGTCCACTTCGCCTTTTGTAACATTTGCCGGTCCCTTAATGATACCGCGATGCGAATTGCGAATAAAACTAACAATGGTCTGCTTCTCCTCGCAGTCAGGGAACCCGATTTCAATCTTGTCAAGCGCATCGCTCACATTCATTCCGGAATTGTAAATCACATCATACATATCCTTGATATTGCGGATCTGCTCCGAAGTGAAACCCCTCCTGCGCAGTCCCACAAGGTTCACACCGGCATAAGTGAGAGGTTCGCGGCCGCAGAGCACGTAAGGCGGAATGTCCTTGTTGATCTTGGAGCCGCCACCGACCATCGCGTGCTTGCCGATTTTGGAGAACTGATGGGCCACGGTGCTGCCTCCGAGGATTGCCCAGTCGTCCACGTCGGTCTCACCGGCAATACCTACATAACTTACAAGGATACAATGGTTTCCGACTGTACAGTCGTGCGCAACGTGGGTATAGGACATAAGCAGGGTGTTGCTGCCGACCTTTGTCACTCCCTTACCGCTGGCTTTGGTGCCTCGGTTGATGGTGGCACATTCACGCACTGTCACATTGTCTCCCAGTTCCACATAGGTCACTTCTCCGTCAAATTTGAGGTCCTGAGGAATGGCTCCCACAACGGCCCCCGGGAAAATGCTGCAGTTTTTGCCCATCTTCACATAGTTGAAAATGGTGGCGTGGGGAAGGATTTTGCAGTTGTCTCCGATTTCGACGAATTCGTCAATATAAGCATAGGGGCCCACCTCCACATTTTCTCCGAGTTTAGCATTCGGATGGACGCAGGCGAGCGGATGAATCTTTGTACTCATAGCAGTTATTATTTGGAAGCGAGGGCCTCGCAAATCATACGGGCCACTTTAGTGTTGATTGTATGTCCTGATTTGAAGGCTGTTACCTTTGCCTTGAGGAAACCTCCAGTGAGTCTGAGATCTCCGATGAGGTCCAGCATCTTGTGTCTTGAACACTCGTTGCTGAAATGCAGGGAGTCCACAAGATAGCCGTCCTTGACCTTGATTTCAGGCCTGCCTATCAACGCTCCAAGCTGCTTTATGCGTTCTTCAGGCACCGGGTGCTCCACT
>JALFGP010000041.1 GCA_022777205.1 Rikenellaceae bacterium | reverse complement strand
GATTGCAAAAGACACAGAGAACTGGTTCCAGAACGTGGTGTTCATAGTCACAAGCCTTTGCGGCCTATACATTGAAGCCGAGCACCAGACCAGCAACGGCCGCATAGACCTGCTTCTGAAGACCGACAAGTACATCTATGTGATGGAGTTGAAATATGACGGTTCCGCTGAAGACGCTCTCAGGCAAATTGACGACAAGTCCTACGCCCTGCCGTGGCAGCAGGATGGCCGGTCGGTAATCAAAGTGGGAGCAAACTTCAGTTCCTCCCTCCGCAGGCTTGACGGGTGGATAATAGCGTGAGTGGGCCTTCTTGCCATGCATCTGTCGCGGGGAAGATCAATCACCAATCAGCAGAACCAGTCTATGATAACAGCTTTTTGACGGTAGCAGAGATGGCACGCCCGTCAGCAAGGCCAGCCAGGCGTTTGGTGGCCACACCCATCACCTTGCCCATATCTGATGGTTTTGATGCACCGACTTCAGATATAATTTTTGACAGCTCTGCTTCCAACTCAGTCTCTGACAACTGTTTAGGAAGATAGACTTCCATATATGAAGCTTCCGCCAATTCATTTTCAGCAAGCTCCGGCCTTCCGGCTGCATTGTACTGTTCTGCACTTTCCTTGCGCTGCTTGACAAGTTTTTGGATAAGTTTCACGATATCCTGATCAGAAACCTCCCCAGTGGCTCCCTCTGCTGTTTTTGCAAGTAGAATTGCAGCCTTGATGGCTCTCAAAGATGCAAGGCGTCCTGCCTCTTTCGCCTTCATGGCACTGACCATATCGGCCTGAATCTGTTTTTCGAGTTCCATAATATCAATTTTTTATGCCTTATTCGACAAAATTGCTAAAATAATGTCGAATCGCCATAAGAATCCTTGAAAATTTAGTTTCCATCTTTCAGCAAGTAGTTGGAACTTCGTCCTCCGTCTTCCGCTGCCACAAGTATTCCTTTTTCCATAAGATCTGTAATATCACGAAGTGCAGTAGCCTGTGAAGTCTTGGTCATCTTCGCCCACTTTGATGTAGTTAGTTTGCCTTCAAATCCATCCCACAAGCGATTTATAACCTTGACCTGCCTTTCATTCATTGAAACCTCTCTATGTCTCTGCCAGAAAGAAGACTTCTTGACAACTCTATAGACAGTTGTCTCTGCATGAAGTATCGCAGCCTTCATTGTCTTCAAAAACCACTCAAGCCACTCAGTTATATCCATTGTTCCGGTTGTTGTCTTCTCCAGAATATCATAATATGCCTTCCTCTCCTTCAAGATTTCAGCAGACATACTATAAAATCTATGAGGCATACCGTCAGCCTTGGCAAGAAGCATATCTGTAATTGTTCTTGTGATGCGCCCATTACCATCATCAAACGGATGAATTGCCACAAACCACAGATGTGCCACCGCTGCCTTAAGTACCGGATCAACACCATTATCTTCATTAACCCATGCAATAAAATCATCCATCATTGCAGGAACCGCGTCTGATGCTGGTGCCTCATAATGAACTTTCTCTCTACCCATTGCACCGGAAACCACCTGCATAGGCTCTGTACCGACACGATAAGCACCCACAGTTATAGGATACATTCCGCTACGACCAGTCGGAAACAAACCAGCATGCCAATTGAACAGCCTCTCATGTGTCAAAGATTTATCTTGACTCCTTACGGCATCAATCATAACCTGCACAACTCCCTCTGTATAATGATCTGGCTCCGGCAGTCCTTCTACCTCTATACCAAGATGTCTCGCAATGGAAGAACGTACCCTGTCCGCATTAAGCATCTCACCCTCAATCTCGCTGGAACGCAAAACATCTTCAGTCATCACATCAAGAGATGTCTTGTTCTGGATCTCAAAACCAAGACCGCTCATCAACCCCTGTATCTTACCTTCAAGATTACGAACCTCCGACAATATGTTAATCAAGCGGGAATTATCCCATGTAAACTCTGCCCAAGTCGGATGTTGCCATATATATATCGGTCTCATAAATAATAGCTTTCTTACGCAAAGATAGTTCTATGAAGCGAAAAAACAAATTATTCGCGTCATATTTTGAAGAGAATAAAATATCCATTCTAATCATCGCATGACATCTTGCGGTAGAGGGCAGTTTGACTTGAATCGCAAACACAATTTCGCGTGGAGCAGAAGTCTATATTGTCATTATGACTTAAAGAAAGCAAAAAAAGGGGAAGTTCACACTTATAGGGAAGGCTACAAAAAGGGGAAGTTCACATGCCGACCCATAGGAGGTCTCTCACGGCAAGCGGCCACATCTTCGCGGGCACTTCCTCCAGCCAGAGCGTATGGATCTTGTCGGGTTTTTCGAAGTCGGAGGCCATCTTTGAGAGGAGCTTGTTGGAACCCACCCCCACGTTCACGGTGAATCCCAGTTCCGAATGTATTCTGTCCTTGAGTTCTGATGCCACAGCAACGGGGTCCTTTCCTCCGAGATAAAGGCTCATATCTATGAAGCACTCGTCGATGGAAAATTTCTGGAGAACGGGGGAACAGGACCTGCAGATGTCCATAAAACCATCGGAGCAGCGCTTGTACCAGGCCCAGTCGGCTCTGACGATTTTCAGGCCCGGACAGGTTCGTAGGGCCATAGTCACCGGTTGGGCGGTCTTGATGCCGAGTTTCTTTGCGGGGATGGATGCTGCGGTGATGATGCTCCTGCGGTCGGAAGGGTCTCCGGCAACCACCGAGGGCACAAGACGTATGTCCCCGTGCCCCTCCTCAAGCAGCTTCACTGCCGACCAGCTGAGAAAGGCGGAGTTCACATCGATATGGAATATTACCCTCTTAGATGAATTTTTTGTGAGCACTCAGTCCTTTTTTTGTGCAAAAATAAGTATTTTTGAACTATGGAATACTTGTCAAAACAAAGATACGATGAAATTATGACCGAGTTGAACCATCTTGTCAACGAGGTCTATCCCAATGTGCGGGAAAATCTTGCGGAGACTGCTTCGCAGGGTGACCGGAGCGATAATGCCGGATACCGTGAAGCAAAGCGGATGCAGGCAAAGATCATCAGCCGGTTGAGGATATAGCTGAGGATGGTGCTGTCACTGTCGTCGATGCCGGGGGATAGGTCATCGGGGTGGAGCCTGTGGAATGGAACAATATACAATATGTGCTGGACAAGGAGAGCGGGGAAATCAGGCAGAATGTGACGGGTTCATTCCGGCAGCTGCCGCTCAAGATTGCCTGGGCCATCACTATTGGTGAAGCCAAATTCAAAAAATACGGCGAGGACATTCTGCGCATCTGTAGCGGGGAAGAATAGTTTCTCAAGTTTCGCAATCGCGGAATAATCCCAGAAACTGTTCTCAAATATATTTTCCCGTATAAGAGCCGCTGCATTTGCGCAGGTCTTCAGGTGTGCCGCAGAACACGACTTTTCCTCCTTCGGCACCGGCTTCGGGCCCCAGGTCAATGACCCAGTCAGCTGCACTTATTACATCCGGATTATGTTCCACGACCACAATCGTGTGCCCGTTTGCAAGCAATGAGTCGAAAGACCGCAGCAATTTCTCCACATCGTAGAAATGCAGTCCCGTGGTGGGTTCGTCAAAAATGAACATAATGTGCTGATTCTTGCTGGGTTGCTCCTTTCCCGTGAGCAGGAACCAGGCGAGTTTGATTCTCTGGCTCTCCCCGCCGGAAAGTGTACTGGCACTCTGACCGAGCCGGATGTAGGAAAGTCCCACATCCACCAGGGCCTGGAGCTTGTCTGCTATTTTCACGGCTGTGCTGTCCGTCTGGCTTCCGAAGAATTCAATGGCCTCGGAGACACTCATATTGAGTATGTCATCAATATTCTTTCCTTTGTAGCGGACTTCCAGAATGTCCGGTTTGAACCTTTTCCCGCCACAAGAGTCGCAGACCATAGTGATGTCGGCCATAAACTGCATCTCGATTTTTACAA
This sequence comes from Rikenellaceae bacterium, assembly GCA_022777205.1. Lineage (GTDB taxonomy): Bacteria > Bacteroidota > Bacteroidia > Bacteroidales > UBA932 > Cryptobacteroides. Next base: position 19,031 of record JALFGP010000041.1, on the reverse strand, counting down.
ACCCGTCTCCCTGACACTCCGGGCACCGTCCCCCGTCCTGGTTGAACGAGAAGAAGGATGGGGTGTAGCCGTTCATTTTCGCATAAGGCTGTTCGGACAGGAGTTTGCGGATGTCGTCATAGATTTTGAGATATGTGACGGCATTGCTGCGGGAGCTCTTCCCAATCGGGTTCTGGTCCACATACTCAATCTGCGTGATGCGGTCCGTATTGCCCTCAAGTCTGCGGAAAGTGCCGGGAACAGGTCCTGCGTGGTTGATTGCACGGTACAGGGCGGGGTAGAGCACATCGCCCACGAGTGATGACTTGCCTGAGCCGCTCACTCCGGTGACTGCAGTGAGCACTCCCAGAGGGAATTTGACGGTAATATCCTTGAGATTGTGTTCCATAGCCCCGACAACATCCACGGAATAATGCCATTTCCGGCGTTCCCGGACAAGTTTGGGTCTGTGTCCGCTGAGGTATTGCAGAGTGAGGGACTTTGAATAAGGATTTTCCGGTCCATCCTCAAGCGGCCCACCGGCACTGTCTTTTGATGCCTTCTCTGCCAGTTCTTTCAATGTGTCATTCAGATGTCCCTGATACACAATTTCTCCTCCTCCTTCTCCGGCTTTCGGTCCGATGTCAATCAGCACATCTGCCGCTCTCATAATGCTTTCATCGTGTTCCACAACGACGACCGTATTTCCTATGTCCCTAAGTTGCTTGAGCACTGCAATCAATTTTTCGGTATCGCGTGGATGAAGCCCTATGCTTGGCTCGTCCAGGATGTAAAGCGACCCGACGAGAGAGTTCCCTAGAGCCGACACAAGATTGACTCTCTGGCTTTCTCCTCCGGAAAGGCTGTTGGAACGGCGGTCGAGGGTAAGGTATCCAAGTCCCACATTCTCAATGCATTGAAGCCTATAGCGTATTTCCTCAATCGCTTTTCCCGCTACGCTGCTCTCATATTCGTCTATTTGGAGATTCTGGAAGAACTCATCCATCTGCACCACGTTCATCTGCAGCAGTTCGTGTATGTTTTTCCCGCCCACGCGCACGTAGAGTGCTTCCTTCCTGAGCCTGCTTCCCCCACAGTCCCGGCAGCTGGTCTTGCCGCTATAACGGCTAAGCATATACTTGTATTGAATCTTGTATTTGTTCTGGTCCACCCATCTGAAGAATTCGTTGATTCCTATGATGGAGTCTTCTTCCTTTTCGGCGGGGCAGCCTTCCCATATTTTCGCTTTCTGCTCATCGGTGAGGTTGCAATAGGGTTCGAAAATGGGTATGCCGTTCTTTTTGGCGTTTTTGATGAGAAGTTCGTTGAAATATTTCATCTTTTCGCCTCTCCAGCAGGCAATGGCTTCGTCGTAGATGCTGCGGCTTTTGTCCGGAACGACGAGGTCTTCGCTTATGCCGATGATTTCTCCGAGGCCTCCGCAAACGGGGCAGGCTCCCAGAGGGCTGTTGAAACTGAACAGGTACTCATCAGGTTGCCTGAAAGTAATCCCGTCCATTTCCATCCGGTTGCAGAACATCCTGAAACAATACCCGTCTCCCATCCCCTGCCAGCAAACCAGCAGCCGTCCTTCCCCCTTATCAAACGCCGTCTGGATGGATCCCAAAAGTCTGGTTGACAGCTCCTCTGAAATCTCCTCCCTCCCAAGCCTGAGCCTGTCCACCAGCAAGAACAGCTTTTCCGGAAAATCCCCGCTCTCGGAAAGCCTCATAATATCCTCTATGCTAACCGCGCCAGTCCTCTCCCCGAACTCGAAAAACCTGGAAAACCCTTCTTCCTTAAGCGAGAGCATAAGCTCCACTTTATCTTCCCGTTTTTCCCAGCAGATGTCTGCCAATATATAGAGAGGTATTTTTTCGTCTTTTTCGGGACGGAGCGACTCTATGAACATTTTGACGTCCCTGGCGGTGCTGGCTTTGACCTCACGCCCGGAAATGGGGGAGAATGTGTGCCCGATTTTGGCATATACCAGTCTGAGAAAGTCGAAGATCTCAGTGGTGGTGGCAACGGTTGACCTCGGATTCCGGATATTCACCTTCTGCTCAATGGCTATGGCCGGCGGAATACCGTCAATATCATCCACATCAGGCTTGTTCATCCTTCCGAGAAACTGACGTGCATAAGATGAAAGGCTTTCGGCAAAGCGTCTCTGTCCTTCCGCATAGAGGGTGTCAAACGCAAGCGATGATTTCCCGGACCCTGAGATGCCTGTAATCACCACCAATTTGCCGCGAGGAATCTCCACAGAGATATTTTTCAAATTATTGACCCGCGCCCCCCGAATAACGATGCTGCCACCTGTTGCCATTTATAACCCTTTGATAATAAAACACATTGAGAGAAATATCTGCCTCAATCTCAGCCCTTCCAGTCCCAACACCCAACAGCCTGGATAAAAAATCAGGAGGAAAGGGTACAAAATTACGAAAAAAAATTTGGAGGTAATAAAAAAATGCGTACCTTTGTATCCGCTTTCGGAAAAACCGACAGCAACATACGCGAGGTGCGGTAGTTCAGCTGGTTAGAATGCCGGCCTGTCACGCCGGAGGTCGAGGGTTCGAGTCCCTTCCGCACCGCAAAAAAGTCCAGGAGCAATCCTGGACTTTTTTGCGGTGTGGAAGGGACGCTTTTGCAAATTGAAGATTTGCAAAACGAACCCTCGACCTCCGCTCCCCCGAGGGGATGTCAAACCATAGGTTTGACAGGGGGATTACGTAGAAGAAAAGCCGCGCTTTAGCGCGGGTTTGAGTCCCTTAAGGGCCGCTTTTGCAAATTGAAAATTTGCAAAACGATTAAGAGCCCAGCAGAATCCCAAGCATCTGGGAAGCATCGCAAGCGCGGAAATCTGCCGGGATGCCCTGAAAGCCCCGGTTGCGCCAGTCTGCTAGCAGGAATTTGAGTCCTGCTCCGCTGGCGCATTGCCAATCGTGCATTGTGTCGCCTATGAAAATTGTGTCTTCCGCTGTGGCATCGAGGCGGCGCAGGAATTCCTGGGCCGGTTCAGGGTTGGGTTTGTGCTTGAGTGTGTCTTCTGCGCAGATTTCCACTTCGAAATACTTCAGCAGAGGTTTGAGATGTATGTCGTGGTCAAATTCGAAACGGTTGCGTGAAGTGACGCAGCCCATACGGAAACTTTCCCGGTGCAGCGTCTGAATCATCTGCTCCACCCCGGGGAATGCCATTATATAGTGTGACAGTTCAATGAAATGCTGCTCCCAGACCTTCCCGAAATGCTCCGGGTCTTCGGCTCCGAGCATAGGGCCCACTTTTTCACTTGGAATGCCGAAACTCCTGTAGGCATCTGCATAGGTCATCTCCAGGTTGAGAATCTCCTTAGCTGTCACCATAAGTGACTCAACTCCAGTGCGTTCTGAGTCTATGAGAGTGCCGTCGATGTCGAAAATTATGTTCTTGAATCTGCCTTTTTCCATAATCATTTGGTTTTGAGATGGCTGTCTTTCATAAATTTGCCGAAAATAGTCATAAGAGCCGAAATTTCAAAATAATTCAAACTGTCTGGTATTCTGCCACAAACTGACAAATTGTCATAATTTTCCTTGCTTAGACCCAATGGCACAAGATTGGATATTTTCTTCGGCGTCGGTTAGGGATGACACATCCGGCCGGCGCTAATGTTTTGATAATAATTAAAAGGAGAAAATATTATGGGAAAAATTATCGGAATCGACCTCGGTACTACCAACTCTTGCGTAGCCGTAATGGAAGGCAATGAGCCTACCGTGATCATCAACAACGAAGGCCAGAGGACCACACCGTCCGTAGTGGCATTCACCGACGGCGGTGAAAGGAAAATCGGTAATCCTGCAAAGCGTCAGGCCATTACCAACCCTCACAAGACCGTCTATTCCATCAAAAGGTTCATGGGCGAGACCTACGACCAGGTGGGCAAGGAAATAGCACGTGTGCCGTACAAAGTGGTGCGTGGCGACAACAATACTCCGCGTGTGGACATCGACGGCCGTCTCTATACCCCTCAGGAGATTTCAGCTATGATTCTCCAGAAGATGAAGAAAACGGCGGAAGACTATCTGGGACAGGAGGTTACAGAGGCTGTCATCACAGTTCCTGCATACTTCTCAGACTCTCAGCGTCAGGCTACCAAAGAGGCCGGAAAGATTGCCGGACTGGACGTTAAGCGTATCGTGAACGAGCCTACCGCAGCAGCCCTCGCATTCGGTCTGGACAAGATGCATAAGGATATGAAGATTGCGGTGTTCGACCTCGGTGGCGGTACATTCGATATCTCTATCCTCGACCTCGGCGGCGGTACATTCGAAGTCCTTTCCACCAATGGTGACACCCACCTCGGAGGTGACGACTTCGACCAGGTCATCATCGACTGGCTTGCAAATGAGTTCGCTGCTGAAAACGATGGCATCGACCTCAAGGCAGACCCTATGGCTCTACAGAGACTCAAGGAAGCAGCTGAGAAAGCCAAGATTGAACTTTCAAGCCAGACTTCGACCGAAATCAACCTGCCTTACATTATGCCTGTAGGCGGTATTCCTAAGCACCTTGTAAAGACCCTCAGCCGTGCAAAATTCGAGCAGCTTGCAGACGAGCTCATCAACCGCACTCTCGAACCTTGCCGCAAGGCCCTTTCAGATGCAGGTCTGAAAACTTCAGATATCGACGAAGTTCTGCTCGTGGGCGGTTCAACCCGTATCCCTGCAGTTCAGGAAATCGTCAAGAAGTTCTTCGGCAAGGAGCCTAACAAGAGCGTGAACCCGGATGAGGTTGTGGCAATCGGTGCAGCTGTTCAGGGCGGTATTCTTTCAGGCGACTCACACCTCAAGGACGTGCTTCTGCTCGATGTGACCCCGCTTTCACTTGGTATCGAGACTCTCGGCGGAGTGATGACCAAGCTCATCGATGCCAACACCACCATCCCGACCCGCAAGTCACAGGTGTTCTCAACAGCCGCTGATAACCAGCCTGCAGTTGATATCCACGTGCTTCAGGGTGAAAGGCCTCTCGCAAAGGACAACAAGCTCATCGGCAACTTCATCCTCGACGGCATCACACCTGCACCGAGGGGAGTTCCTCAGATTGAAGTGACCTTCGATATTGATGCCAACGGTATCCTCAACGTAAGCGCAAAGGACAATGCCACCGGCAAGGAGCAGAAAATCAGAATCGAAGCTTCTTCAGGTCTTTCAGAGGAAGAGGTTAAGAGAATGCGTGACGAGGCCAAGGCAAACGAGGAGGCTGACAAGGCAGAGAAGGAGAGAATCGACAAGATTAACAATGCTGATGCAATGTGCTTCCAGACTGAGAAGAACCTCAAGGATCTCGGAGACAAGATTCCTGCATCTCACAAGAGCGAAATCGAGTCTGCTCTCAACTCGCTCAAAGAGGCAGTCAAGGCTCAGAACCTTGCAGACATCGACACCTGGAATGCAAAACTTGAGCAGGCTTGGCACGCAGCCTCAGAGGAAATGGCTAAATCTGCGCAGGCAGGTCCTCAGGGTCCTCAGGCAGGTCCGCAAGGTCCTCAGTCTCCGGACAACAACGATGCTCCTGAAGAGCAGTAATCCACGGACATTCAATGAATTTTTGACTGGGTTCTAAATCCATCAAAAATTTGTGGCAGAAAAAACTGATGAAAAGATAAAAATTTTCATCAGTTTTTTTTGTTGCCTGTTGGTATTTACCGGGGAAGTTTCCATCTTTGCAGTCGAGGCTTGGGGTGTCTCAAACACTTTTTGAAAATGGGAAAGTTAACATTTCCTGGAGGGCTTAAAGCCTCGTTTGTCGTCGGCAGCATCGCCTTGGTATTCTTGATTATTGGCTATCAGACTGCTTTGTTTGTCCATTCAGCCGCTGTTGTCAGCATTGCTTCCCACAGGGATGATCCCGATACGGTTTTCATGGTTTCAGCCCCTGAGTCTGTTGGTGCGGTTTCTGATTCAAGGGTTCCGGTCGCGGCTTCAAGTGGGCCAGATGCTCCTGTCCATAAGAAAGTTGTGCAAGTGCGTCGCTCCAGCGGGGCCAGGACCCCTGTGGGTGAGGCTGTGAGGCAAAACCTTCCCCGCCGCAAGGTGGAGTCTTTCCGCTTCAATCCCAATACTGTCAGCGAAGAGGACCTTCAGCGTCTGGGCTTCAGTCCCAAGCAGGCGGCTTCAATCGTGAACTACAGGCTCAAAGGCGGAAGATTCCGCCGCAAGTCGGATTTTGCAAAGTCATTCGTGGTGTCGGATTCGGTGTACCGGAGGCTGGAGCCTTATATAGACATACCTCTTCTAGACCTGAATCTGGCAGATTCCGCCGCCTTTGATGCCCTGCCGGGGATAGGAGGCTGGTTCGCCAAATCTATGGTCCAGTACAGGGAGCGCCTCGGAGGATATTCCTTTCCGGAGCAATTGATGGAAATCCGCAATTTCGACCGCGAAAAGTTCGATGCCCTAAGCGACCTGATAACCGTCAACCCTGCTTGTGTCCGGCCATATCCTCTTTGGGAACTTCCTGAAGACCAATTGAGAAAGCACCCGTACATCGGAACCTCCGCCCACGCCATAGTCCTTTTCCGCCAGACCTTCCCCCGCTCCGAATGGACAATCCCCAACCTAAAATCCAACGGCATCCTGCCTCCCGAAAATGCTGACCTCCTGTCCCGCTGCATTATTGCCTTGCCGTAGTATCTAACCAAAAGATGCGAATTGAGAAAAATAATCGCTATTTTTGCAACAAACTTGTAGAGTGTATGAAGATGTCGAATACATATCCGGCGAAACCATTCGTCAAGTGGGTTGGAGGAAAGACCCAGCTTCTTGAGGATATCAAGAAAGCATTGCCTATGGATATGGCTCACCGGAAAAATGTGACGTATGTAGAACCATTTGTCGGCGGTGGAGCAGTCCTTTTCTGGATTTTGCAGGAATATCCCAACATCACTAGAGCGGTCATCAACGATATTAATGCAGAGCTCATCTGTACATATCGAGTTATTCAAAATGATGTTGATAACCTTATCATCGAACTTAGACGGCTTCAAGAGCAATATCTTCCACTTAACGCAGAGGCTCGCAAGGACTTTTTTATGACTCAACGCGAGCGTTTCAATGAAGCAGAAAAGACAGACTTTGAAACAGCAGCTCTGTTTATCTTTTTGAATAGAACTTGTTTCAATGGCCTCTACAGAGTAAATTCAAAGGGTAAGTTCAATGTGCCCCATGGGCGCTATTCAAATCCCAAAATCTGCGATGAAGAGACATTGAGGGCAGATTCCGCATTACTTCAGAGAGTGGAAATCCTATGCGGTGACTTTGCCCAAACAGGCAGGTATGCCGGGGAGAATGTTCTTTATTATTTCGATCCTCCATATAGACCTTTGACTGAGACCGCAGCTTTCACTTCTTACTCGAAGGGCGGTTTTGATGATGCGGAACAGAAGAGACTTCGAGACTTCTGCGACCAGATAGCGGCAATGAGATCACTTTTTGTGGCCAGCAACTCCGATCCGCAGAATGTTGATAATGATGATGACTTCTTTGATCATCTTTATCGGATGTTTAATATTAAGAGGGTGTCTGCCGCAAGAATGATTAATTCCAAGGGTGATAGACGAGGTGCCATTTCTGAAATAATGATTTCAAACGTTGCCAATGCTTACTGATATGAGGGATTTTGAGACATGGCTATCCACCTTTAGGAAGGTTATAGCCGGGTATAAGTACTATACCGATTTTGAAAAGGTTTACAACAAGGTTGATGCTATTCGTGTAGAGCTCAACATCATGAACACTCTTATAGGCAAGCAAAATATTGAGGATGAATTTATAAATCTCTATCGTAGATACCCCGAGATTTTGAAGTGTATTCCAATCCTTTTGGCGAAAAGAGAGTCAGAAATTCCCACAAAGGATTTCGACGGAGAGCATATTTACAACTTTAAAAGGCCAAACTATGCCATTGAGCAGTACGTGGTTTTTATGCGCGAGACTGGTCTTTTCAAATTGATGTCACAAGGCCACATTCGAAACCTTGTCGACTACGTAACAGGTGTTGAAACAGGTCTTGATTCAAATGCTAGGAAGAATCGTGGCGGAGACGCAATGGAGGATTTAGTGGAAACATACCTTGTCAATGCTGGTCTTGTAAAGGGAGTGTCATACTTCAAAGAAATGTACATCCACGAAATACAAGACAAATGGGGAGTAGACCTATCTTGTATATCAAACGACGGAGACACAGAAAAGCGTTTCGATTTTGTCATCAAGCGTGACAATATGATATACGGCATCGAGACGAATTTCTATACCGGAGGTGGTTCAAAGCTTAATGAAACCGCCCGCAGTTACAAGACTCTGACTATAGAAACTCAAAACCTTGATTATTTTAAATTCGTCTGGATTACGGATGGACTCGGATGGAATTCAGCCAAGAATAATCTGAAAGAGACTTTTGATGTTCTTGAAAATATATACAACATAGCAGAACTCGATGCTGGTATAGTTTCAAAGAAACTCATATAACGGATTTCTCGTTTTTCGATGTATGGTTGAGGCGTATTATAAGTCTGAAGACAAAGATTTTACCCTAATTAAGGGCGATTGTATTGAACTCCTGAACTCTTTTGACTTCAAGTTCGATATGATTTTCGCTGACCCACCGTATCATCTCTCAAATGGCGGCATTAGCCTTCAGAGTGGTCGTATGGTATCAGTCAATAAGGGAGATTGGGATAAATCTAATGGCTATGAAACTGATTACGAGTTTGACAAATCGTGGATTGCCTCTTGTAGAGAAAAGTTGAAGAGCAACGGTACAATCTGGATTAGTGGTACATACCACAACATTTTCTCTGTGGCAAGATGCCTCAATGAACTTGGATTCAAGATTCTTAACTGCATTACTTGGGAAAAGACGAATCCTCCACCAAATATCTCCTGCAAGTACTTTACATATTCTGCAGAATACATCTTATGGGCACGCAAAGAGCCGAAAGTTCCTCATTACTTCAACTATGAATTGATGAAAGAAATTAATGGAGGTACCCAGATGCGCGATGTATGGAGACTTCCGGCTGTTGCACCTTGGGAAAAATCCTGTGGAAAGCATCCTACCCAAAAACCGCTCTGTGTTCTGGCGCGTATTATTCAGGCCTCGACAAAGCCCGGAGCTTGGATTCTTGATCCGTTTACTGGCGGGAGTACAACCGGTATAGCAGCGACACTCCTTGAGCGCCGTTTCTTGGGCATCGATCAGAGCGATATATTCCTTGAACTCAGTAAAGCACGAAGGGAGGAACTCAAAGATGTAAAGAAACGTATGGAATATCTTGGGCGCCTTCAAAAACAAGCTAAACTATTTGAAGATAATGAGGTCAGGGTACTCTATGATAAACAAAACTACTACGGTCCAGACTTGCCTTTTTAGTAGCAAAGATACCTTAATTTATATTATATCTGTAATTTTGCAGGCGTTTGAACAGATAATTATGGTGTACAGGCAATTGTCAAAAGAAGAATACTCCGATTTGGAGTCAAGGATACTCCATGAGGACAACCATATCCTCATATTCAATAAGAAAAGCGGGGAAATTGTCCAGGGAGACAAGACGGGAGACGAACCTCTGTCGGAAACTCTAAAAGCTTTCATTGCAAACAGGGATGACAAACCGGGGCAGGTGTTTATGGGGGTACCTCACCGTCTGGACCGGCCTGTGAGCGGAATTGTCGTATTTGCCAAGACTTCCAAGGCTTTGGAAAGGCTTGCAGCTATGTTCAGGGACGGCAATGTACACAAAACCTATTGGGCCTTGTGCTGCAATGCTCCAGCTGTACCTGAGGGAGAACTGACAGACTGGATGGTGCGGAATGAGAAGCAGAACAAGTCCTATATCACCAGGGAAAGGCCGGATGCCAAGCTGGCACGCCTGCGCTACAGGCTTGTGGGCCACAGCGACCGTTACCATCTGCTTGAAGTGCAATTGCTCACAGGCCGCCACCACCAGATCCGCTGCCAGCTTTCCGGTATGGGATGCCCGATAAAAGGGGACCTCAAATACGGCGCACCACGCTCCAACAGGGACGGAGGCATCTGTCTCCATTCCAGAAAGGTGAATTTCATACATCCTGTGAGCAAGATGGAGATTGAGGTGGAGGCCCCTCTTCCGTCATCCTGGCCGTCGGTGGAGATTTGATTGTCAGCGGTTTTTGCCAATTTTCCGGGACTCAGAGAGCCTTGTGCAGCCTCTCCAATGCTTCGAGAACGGTGCTGCGCGGGCAGCCGATGTTCATACGCATAAAACCACGGCCCTGAGGTCCGAACATCTCTCCGTCATTCAGAGCCAGACCTGCCTTGTCCACAAACAGCGAAACGAGTTCACGGTGGTTCAGGCCGAGGTCTCTGCAGTCCAGCCATATCAGGAAGGATGCCTGGGGGCGCAATGGCTTGATGCCCGGCATCTTGTCCTTGCAGAAACCGATGACCGTCTCAATATTCCCTTCCACATACTCAAGCATTTCCCGTCTCCACTGCTCTCCTTCCCTGAATGCTGCAATTGTGGCGATGGGGGAAAAGATGGGAGCATCATTGTATTCGTTGGCCCTGAGATAGCCAAAGAACTTGTCCCTCAGAGACTTGTCCGGCACTATGGCGTATGAACTGACTATTCCGGCGATGTTGAAGGTCTTGGAAGGGGAGCCGAAGGTGATGCTGCACTTTGCTGCGTCTTCACCTGCGCTTGCAAATGGGATGTGACGGTTGCCGAACAGAGCCATATCGCAATGGATTTCATCCGAGATGACTATGATTCCCCTTTCGCGGCAGAAAGTTCCGAGGCGTGCCAATGTTTCGGCGTCCCAGCATATTCCGGCCGGATTATGGGGATTGGACAATATAAGCAGACGGCATTTCGAATCGCAGACCTGTGAGAGATTTTCAAAATCCATAGAATAACTGCCGTCGGGATTCTCCTTAAGGGGATTGTACACCACTTCTCTGTGGTTGCCTTGCGGAACAAGCCTGAAGGGGTGATAGACAGGAGGTTGGATGATAACTTTCTCGTCCGGGGCCACGAAAGCATTGATAACCATTCCTATACCTTTCACTATTCCCGGGATATAGGTAATCCAGTCCCTCTCGATTTTCCATCCGTGGTGGCTTTCAATCCATTGCATTACGGTAGGCCAATAGTCAGCCGGCTCTATGGTGTAGCCGAAAATAGGGTGCTCAAGTCTTTGGCGTAGGGCATCGACTATGAAGGACGGCGTTGCAAAATCCAAATCCGCCACCCACATCGGAAGCAGCCCATCCTTGCCGAAACGTTCCTGAAGGGCATCTGTCTTGAGAGCTCCGCTTCCACGCCTGGGAATTATCCTGTCGAAATCATATTTTGCCATAATCAGTCCTCCAAGGCTTGTCTGAGGTCATCGTAAATGTCTTCCACATCTTCCAGACCTATGCTCAGACGTATTGTTGTGTCAAAAATGTCAAGTTCCCGCTTTTGCTCGTGGGTGAAATTGCCGAAAATCGTGCTCCAAGGGTGGATGGCGAGGGAGCGGTTGTCGAAGAGGTTTGTGGCGCGTTTCACCAGTTGCAGACGGTTGAGGAAGCGGTAACAGGCCTGCTGACTTTCAAGGTCTATGGTCAGCATCGCACCGTATGTACCCCCGAATTGGGCTTTGGCGAGGCTATGGAAAGGATTGTCCTCCAGTCCGAGATAGTTCACCTTCTTCACTGAGGGCAGTTTGGTGAGCCTGCGGGCAATTTCGAGAGTATTGGATGCCTCCAGATTGTAGCGTGCCTCCAGATTTTCAAGACCGAGGGTCTGCATATAGGCGCTGTGAGGGGACATATAGCCTCCGAGGTTGAGGAGAATTTCCTTCATTTCGGCTGCGAATTTCTCACTGTCCCCGTATGCAAGTACCAGTCCTCCCACAGTCGTGGCTCCTCCGGACAGATATTTTGTGGTGGAAACCACTTCTATGTCCACTCCGAGTTCCCTTGCCGAAAATTTGGTGAATGGAATCATCGTGGTGTCGGCAACCAAAGGAATACCGGCGGAGTGTGCAATTTCAGAAAGTCCTTTCAGGTCCACCACTTCCTGGTGGGGATTGCTGATGATTTCGGCGTAGATGCAGCAGCTGTCCCTGTCAATGGCAGCTTTAACTGCTTCAAGGTCGGTAAGGTCGATGAACTTGCTCTTCACTCCGAAGCGTCCGAGGGTCTTGGAAATCAGCAGCCAGGTGTTGCCGAACAGATGGTTGGATGAAATTATGGTTTTTCCGGCAGCGGCAAGGCTCATCAGTGTGCCGGTGATGGCTGCCATGCCGGAGCAGAAGGCGAAAGAGGATGTGGCACCGGTGAGGGCCTTGGCCTTCTTCTCGAAATATATGACGGTCGGGTTGGTCACTCTGGTGTAGTCCGGGAGTTCAACCCTTCCGCAGAAAGCATCCGCCATTATGTCTGCGTCCGGAAATTCGTAGGCACAGGTGTGGTAGATTGGCATACTTAACGCCCCGTATGCATCCGGCTTCTGATAAGAATAGTGAATGGCCTTGGTACTTGTTTTCATAATTTAAATCATTTCGTCATCGCCGGTGCGGCCGGCAATCTATTTTTCCTGAGCCACAGCCTTGTTGTAGCAATGCCGGCAAAGCGGCTCGTAAATATCCTTCTCTCCCAGTTCCACCAGAGAATCGCTCTTGGACAGGCGGTGTGAGAACTGTGCCGGGCTGCCGCATTTGACGCAGATGGCGTGCACCTTCTGCACATCTTCGGCCACAGCCATAAGCGCCGGCATAGGCCCGAAAGGCTTGCCCAAAAAGTCTGTATCCAGACCGGCTATGATTACTCTGATTCCTGCATCTGCAAGTTTGGTGGCCACATCCACAATTGAAGAACCGAAAAACTGGGCTTCATCAATGCCCACAACTTCAATCCTTTCAATGTGGTCCAGAATCTTCTCGGGACTGTCCACAGGAAAAGACGGAATGTGCTTGAGGTCGTGCGATACGACATCCTCATCCGAATATCTGGTGTCTATGCAAGGTTTGAATATGGCTATCTTCTGGTTGGCGAACTGAGCTCTCCTGATTCTTCTTATAAGTTCTTCGGTTTTGCCTGAGAACATAGATCCGCAGATTACCTCAATCGAGCCGGATGCTTTTGCGTTTTCAAGAAACATTGCTTGGTCAGTTAGTGATATATTGAATGAAATTAACTACTTTTGCGTGATTTGCGACGCAAATATACAAAGCTGTTTTTGATTTTCCGAAGCAATTGAGAATTATGGATAGGGAAAATAGACTTTTTCTTGAAAATATCCTCGCCAGGATTGACGTCCTTATGAACCAGTGTACTGAGCTTAAGGAACTTGTCTCCAGTCATCTGGAGTCTGAATCAATTCAGACAACCCCGCATCCGGCAGAAGAACCTCAGCCTCCGGCAGAAGACACACAACCGCAGTTGGAAGATTCCCAGCCATTGGTGATTCCGGAGGCAGTTGAGGCTGTCGCACCTTCAATTCTGGAGGAGCCCGACCCTGCGGAATCACCGATTGAAATCGCAGATAGCATAATACCTATTTTTGAAAAAGCGCGTCGGGGGCAAAGTGCTTCTATGGTTGACAAACTGACAGCCAAGGAGTCCTGGAGAACGGACATCCCCGGAGCCAAAGTCAGCGACATCCGCAGTGCCATTTCCCTAAACGACCGTATTCTTTTCATCAACCACCTCTTTGGTGAAGATCCGGCAGCCTTCAAGGAAGCCCTCACGTCCCTCAATGCGATGGAAAATTTCGACCAGGCGGCAGATTACATCGCTTCCGCTCATCCTGAATGGGATATGGAATCCGATACGGTGTACAGATTTATGATGGCGGTTAGGAGGCGCCTGCAATAATGCCGGGAGTCCTCTATATAGTTCCCACTCCTGTGGGCAATCTGGAAGATTTTACCTTCCGTGCCATCCGCGTGCTCAAGGAAGCGGACCTTATTCTGGCAGAAGACACCAGGACCAGCTCCGTGCTCCTGAAACATTACGATATTCACGGTCGTCTGGAATCCCACCACAAGTTCAACGAGCACAAGACTTCCGAAATCATCCGTGACAGGATTCTTTCAGGCCTGAATGTGGCTCTTATCAGCGACGCGGGCACTCCCGGAATATCCGACCCGGGCTTTCTGCTGGTCCGCACCTGTGTGGAGCAGGGAATTGAGGTCCAGACTCTTCCCGGCCCAACGGCCTTCGTTCCCGCTCTCGTGAGTTCAGGATTTCCCTGCGACCGTTTCTGTTTCGAGGGTTTCCTGCCGGTCAAGAAGGGCCGCCAGACCAAACTCAAGACCCTTGCAGAAGAATCCCGTACTATGATTTTCTACGAATCGCCCTACCGTCTCGTAAAGACTCTCCGTCAGCTTGCTGAATATTTCGGCCCGGAGCGCCAATGCTGTGTGTCAAGGGAGATTTCCAAAATCCACGAAGAACATAAAAGGGGAAGCCTTGCCGAGGTGGCCGACTGGTACACCGTCCACGAACCCAAGGGCGAAATCGTTCTGATTGTTTCCGGCAAGGCATAATCCCTTCTGCATCAATTCTGCCGAAATCGGCCTGTTACTTAATCCGGAAGTCAGACACATTCTTCAGCCCTTCCATTCCGAAATAGGAGTGTGAAACTTCTCCGCAAAGTTCCACAGCCTTGCCCAGCAGGTCAGGGTTGTCCACAAGATTCAAGGCATCCCGTATGTCTCCCTTCGGCAGGCTGACAGCCAGGCAACTGCTTCTTGTGCTACTCGAAGACCGGGGCCCCAGTACAAGGTTGGTGCTGGAGGAAAATGGCGGGGAAAAAGAAGCATTGCTTTGCGTCAGGTCGCCTCCAACGATGTATCCGCTCACCCACACAGTCTCTCCTTCGTCAGCCTCCTTGACCTGAGCTATGCTGAGCACCTGCTCCGAGCCTCCGCCTGATGAACCTCCTGACGAGGCTCCGTTGCTCCCACCTATTGTGTAACTTTCTGAAATCCAGTTTTTTGAAGTGTCCACGGCTATTCTGACCCCGCTTTCCCTGGAACCGGCTGCAGAAGACACATTGATTTTGAGGGAGAGTATGTCTCCTGAGGCCAGGGTCCTGGTGAGGAGGGTCTGGCTGCTCTGGCTGTCCGAGAGCTGCACACTGATTTTTCCGGGTTTGAAATAGGCGACGTTCTTTTGCGTGTAGGAATAGAGCAGCCTTCCTGCGTCCGACACCACATAAAAAAACGACTTGGGGTAATTTGTTAAAAAATCCGAATCCACGTGCAGTCTGATGCCACAGTTCTTGAGCACACATCTCAGACGTACGCCTATTTCTTGCCCCGGAGGGACAACCACGCACTGCTCATCTCCATATTGGGGTGAGGCAAATGCCGGTGTATTGAACTTACAGGAAACGGCAGACACCGTGTAACTTCCGGCAGGGAGGTTAAAGGTTTCCGGAGAATCTCCGAATGCGCCGTCATAGATGATTTTTCCGGATTGATCCGTCACCGTAAGGATGAAACTGTTTGTATCCACAGTCTCGTTGATCGCTTTGGTCTGTATGACCTCCTCCCGGTTGAAACAGAGTGACAGCCTGCCTGTCTCATCTGATTTGACTTCGTCGCCTGGTCTGTCATAGGAAAACAGAGAGCAGCTGACCATTGCCAAACTGGTGGACAGGAATGCCGCCATCCGTGCAAATGTTGTCTTTCCTTTCATACGCTGTTTTGAAAAATGTCCGCAACATCGCGGAACGGCGCAAATATAGACAGGAAGACAACGGAAGAGTGTGTGAAAAGTAAAAAAATTTTTCACGCACAAATTTTGGGCAGAAAAAATTGATGAATAAATCCATCAATTATTTTTAACTGATAGATTATCAATGATTTATATACCTACTTAGGAGCGATGTGGTAAAGCACTGCCGCCACCACTGCAAAAATGATATTCGGCAGCCAGAGGGCCCATCCGGGTGGAAGAGTGTCCGTATAGACAAACATTTCGCTGAATTTCATAAACAGGATGTATGAAAAACTCAGGGCAATTCCGATGCCTATGTTCCAGCCAATGCCTCCGCGTCTCTTCTTGGACGACAGGGCCACACCCATCAGGGTGAGAATGAAGGCGGAGAAAGGCAGGGTGAATCTTTTGTGCTTTTCAATCAGCGAGAATTTCACATTTGCGTCTCCCCTGAGCCTCTGGCGTGCGATAAAGTCGTCAAGCTCCTTGTAGTTGAGGGTTTCAACCGTATTGGCTTTCACATAGAAGTCGTCCACGGTGAGAGCTATGACCGTGTCCAGCTGGGCTCCACTGCGTATGCGGTCCGTGAGGTCTTCGTAATAGTCCCGGATTACATATTTTTTCAGTTTCCATCCCTTGAATGAATCGTCCCAAACGGCAGTTTCAGCAGAGAGTTTGGACACCAGGCGGCTGCCCTCAAATCTTTCCAGCGTGAATTTGTAGGCCGTGTTGTTCCAGGTGCTGAAACTTTCCACATACACGAATTCGCCCGGGGAAATCTGGTAATGTACGTCCCGGACCTTGGCAATGTTTCCGGATTTGATGTATTTGGATTCGAATTCCACCCTTGTCTTGTTGGCGTCCGGAATGATGAAGAGGTTCAGACACAGGGACAATACGGCAATGAGTGTGGCTGCGGCCAGGTATGGCACCATCATCCTGTGGAAACTGACTCCACAACTCAGAATTGCGACAATCTCCGAGTCCGCCGCCATCTTCGAAGTGAAGAAAATCACTGTTATGAACACGAACAGCGGCGAGAACATATTGATGAAATAAGGTATGAAATTCATATAATAGTCAAAGACTATCTCCTTCAGTGGGGCTTCCTTGGCCACGAAATTGTCGATTTTCTCGCTGATGTCGAAAATGATCACAATCCCGATAATCAGAATCAGGGCAATGAAGAAGGTGAATACGAACTTCTTGAATATGTAGAGGTCCAGTTTCCTGGGTCTGAGGTCGAATTTCATCCTGTACAACTTAAAATCTTGTCATCATTAAAGTCTGGTCATCAGTTTCTTGACTGTCACCTCTTTCCAATTTGCGAAATCTCCGGCGGCAATGTGATTGCGGGCTTCCCTCACCAGGTCGAGGTAGAATGCCAGATTGTGTTCAGAGGCAATCTGAGCTGCAGCCATCTCTCCTGCTATGAAAAGGTGGCGGACATATGCGCGCGAGTAATAATGGTCCACAAACGAAGTTCCGGCAGGGTCGAGTTCCGAAAAGTCGTCAGCCCATTTCTGATTGCGCATATTCATAATCCCGTTCCAGGTGAAGAGCATACCGTTGCGTCCGTTGCGGGTCGGCATCACGCAGTCGAACATATCCACACCGCGGGCTATGCCTTCCAGAATGTTTGCCGGTGTGCCCACGCCCATAAGGTAGCGCGGCTTGTCCGAGGGCAGAAGAGGGCAAACCAGCTCCAGCATCTCGTACATCTTCTCGGTAGGTTCTCCCACAGCCAGTCCTCCGATTGCATAACCTTCTCTGTCAAAGGATGCTGCGTGCTCAACGGCGGCTTTGCGCAGGTCCGGATAGACGCAGCCCTGGATAATCGGGAAAAGCGTTTGCGAATAGCCGTAAAGAGGCTCAGTCTCATCGAAATGGCGTATGCAGCGTTCCAGCCAGTTCTGCGTGAGTTTCAGCGACTTCTGCGCATATCGGAAATCTGCATCACCGGGGCAGCACTCGTCCAGAGCCATTATGATGTCGGCGCCGATGATACGCTGGGTGTCCACATTGTTTTCCGGCGTGAAAATATGTTTGGACCCGTCAATATGTGAACGGAAAGTGCATCCTTCCGGGGTCAGCTTGCGTATGGGAGTGAGCGAAAAGACCTGGAATCCGCCGCTGTCTGTGAGTATGGGCCTGTCCCAGTGCTCGAATTTGTGCAGTCCTCCCGCCTTGCGCAAAATGTCCAATCCGGGACGCAGGTAGAGGTGATAAGTATTGCCCAGAATAATCTGAGCCCCAATGTCTTCCTTGAGATCGCGATGATATACGCCCTTGACAGAACCCACCGTCCCGACAGGCATAAAAATGGGAGTTTCGATTTGCCCGTGGTCCGTGGTGATGATTCCGCATCTTGCCGAAGAACCCGGGTCTTTGGATATGAGTTGAAATTTCATTTTTTCATTTTCAAAAGGGCTTCAAAGATAGCAAATCTTCATCAAGAATTAAAAACTACTTTGTATCTAAGTTTCGCAAGTTTTGGTCCTATCCATCGCAAGCTCCCTCTTCCTAAAGGAGCCGCTCACATGTGGTGGAACGGCTCCTATGCGGATGGTTTGAGCAGTCAGAGCGTATCCTTACTTTTTACGGTAATGAGCTCTCACATAAACCTTTCTGCCATTAACCACTCGAACATGGCCTCTGACATAAACTGGCTTGCGAACTGCGTCCCTGCACTCTGTGCAAAGGCGCTCTCTAATGCTTATGTTAATGTGGAAAATGTTTATTTTCATACGAAAATGTTTATTTAAATGCTTGAGAGCCAGGAGCGGCTTGTCAAGAGTACATCATCCGCATTCTTTCTGAAAAAAGTAGAGCATCTGCAAATATGCAAATGCTCCAATTAACAAGCATTAAAGAGCGCACTCTAAAAGCTCAACATTTTCCGATGCAAAGGTACAGATTTTTTTCATCAGTGCAATATTTATTTAATGGATGTCGCTTATTTTTGATAGTGCTAAGTGACGAATTAAAAACTACTTTGTATCTTTGCCATGTGATGTCTCTATCCAGACGTCATTTGTTAACGCCAGGGCGTTCTCCGCATTCTTATTTCATAAAGAGTAGCAAGTTCTAGAAATTGATGCAAAATGGTTGCATTATAAAACCATTTTGCTACCTTTGTGTCAAAAAGATTTATTATGTCACAGTCAGCCTTTACAATCAGATTGGACTCCGACCTGAAAACTCAGTTCGACAGTCTTTGCGAAGAATTCGGAATGAGCACCAACACCGCATTCAATATTTACGTGCGTCAGGTGGTAAGGAGCCGTCGCATTCCTTTTACCATTGAGGCT
>JALFGP010000035.1 GCA_022777205.1 Rikenellaceae bacterium | reverse complement strand
CTCGCCTCCGTCAGCCTCGTTGCGTCTTACGACATCAGCGATGAATTTGAATCCGGTGAGCACGTTGTAGATTTTCACTCCATATTTCTCACAGATGGCCCTTATCAGCTCTGTGGTTACGATTGTCTTGACACAGAAGTTCTTAGGACCCAGAGTACCAAGCTCAGTACGGCGGCGGAGGATGTAGTAGGTAAGGATGGCTCCGGTCTGGTTACCGTTCAAAAGCACCATCTTGCCCTCGTTGTCTCGCACGGCTATTCCCACACGGTCTGCATCAGGGTCGGTTGCAAGCACAAGGTCTGCATTCTCCTTGTCAGCAAGCGCAATCGCCATTGTCAGAGCCTCGCCGTTTTCAGGGTTAGGAGACTTGACTGTCGGGAAGTTTCCGTCACTGATATCCTGCTCAGGCACGTGATAGATGCTCTTGAAGCCGATTCTGTCCAGAAGGGCCGGCACAATCCTCACACCAGAACCGTGGAGAGGAGTATAGACTATCTTCATATCCGCGTGATTCTTCACGGAATCAGGAGAAAGCATCAGAGTGGTCACAGCGTCCATATACTGCTGGTCCATCTCCTTGCCCATCAGAGTAATTTCCGCACACTTGTCTCCCGGCTCGAACTTAACCATCGAAGGATCCGTGATAGCATTCACCTCTGCAACGATATCCTTGTCCACCGGAGAAATAATCTGGGCACCGTCGCTCCAGAACACTTTGTAGCCGTTGTACTCCTTAGGGTTGTGCGATGCGGTAATCATCACACCTGCAGTTGCCTTCTTCTGGCGTACTGCGAAGCTCAACAGGGGAATTGGACGAAGTTCATCGTAAAGCCACACATCAATTCCATTGTTGGCAAGCACATTGGCTGTAATCTTAGCAAACTCGGCGCTGTTGTTTCGGCTGTCGAAAGAAATGCATACGGAATGGTTGTCGCCCGGAACATTCTTCAGGATATAGTTAGCAAGGCCCTGTGTGGCCATTCCTACGGTGTAGCGGTTCATACGGTTTGTACCCACACCCATAATACCCCTGAGTCCTCCTGTACCGAACTCGAGTCTGCGATAGAAGGCATCCTCAAGTGCCGTAGTGTTTCCGGAATCGATAAGGGCGTGAATCTCCGCCTTTGTCTGCTCATCATAGTCCCCGAGTAGCCAGGACTTTGCGTTTTCCATGTAATCCATAATACGTTAAATTTATATGTGTTATAATTATGTGTCGCAAGTATGTACACACCGGACCCCAACGCCAATGATACATTCTACAAATATAGGAAACAATTCAGAGCCAGACAATAATAATGGCTCAAAAAATTTCAGCTGCAATGAGTAATTTTTTATCTCTTGCGGAGTCTGCTCCCAAGGCAAAAACCCTAATTTTGTCGGAAGGGCGGCAGCGAAGTCTGGAGCGCAGGTCCTCCGAGGAGAAACGTACATTTCTGGCAATGGTCTCTGCACAAGGGTATTTTACGGAAAATTCCTTCAGACTGCGGCCGGACAGAGGTGCAGTTTCCAGAATACGGGAAAGTCTGCCGCTGCGCAACAGAGGCAGGTTGCCGAGTTGCTCCAGACGTTCGCCGGTAAGGATGAAACAATGGCTGTCCCTACCCACACAACCGGCATCAAGGATACGCGACATCAGGCCGTAACAGCCTGTCTTCATAAGAGATTTGGAAGGCTCAAAAATGAAATTTCCGGCCACGATTCCGGATTCCGGAACAATGGCAGGGGCAATCCGGGCATCATCGGGACCACATTCCAGAACCGCATCATCCCCCAAATCCAGATTCACAGCTTCGATTCTGCAGGGACCTTCATATCCACGGCGCTGAACCACGAGAAGTTCCCGGCAGTCCCCCTGATATTCCACGACCTGCACAAGGGCACAGTTTCTCAGCCTGGAAAGAACCATGCTTATGTCAGCCATAGGGGACAATTTACAGATAACAGTTTCTGAAAAACAGAGCAGTTTGTCCTGGAGAGCCACAAGGTTAGGGGAACAGTCTTCGAGCAGGAAAACCTTATTGCCACGGGAATCCCTTCGGGCAGGATCCAAGTAAATCAGGTCGGGAGACAGATTTTTCAGCCAATTCATAAAATCCTGGCTGTCCGGAGCCGCCTCAAAATTGGTAACATTTATGTTACCCACATTAACATTATTGTTATTTTCACTGATTTTCCGATAATTATACTCCGCAGCACAAGCAAGCTCAAAATCCATCTCATTATAATGGCAAGACTTGCAAATTTGCGCCATTGCAAGGCAATCCACCCCTATACCACCGGTCAAATCGGCTATGACATCCGATTTGAAAGCAGCGGCAAGCAAGGCCTTGTGCCTTGAGGAGATGTCACTGCTGCATTGCTGGGAAGATATGGATTTTGGAAAAACCAGCCCGGGAACAGACGCCCAAAAAGGTGCCTTTGTAATCAACCTGCGCCTGCTCTCGATGGTTGAAGCAACGATTTTCATATCAAATCCGGGCCATCTTGCCGCATTCAGCAGCAGACGGTCCGGATTGTCATCTTTGTGTGCATCCGCAAACACGGAGGCTGATTCATAAACATTCAGCAGTTCTTCCCTACTTGTCATTCCCTGGATTTCAGAATGGTTTTTAGCTTTGCTGACAATGCCTTCGCCTCATCCGTAGGAGTCTCCTCCAGCGAAAGGTCCACCCATTCCTTTGCAAGGTCCGGCCGTCCCATCATAAGACATCCGAGCCCAAGGTTGTATTCCAGACAGGCGCGTTTGAGTATATCACTTTCTTCAGAGAGTATTTTCGTCCATCCTTCGATTGCAGTGGCCCAACGGCAGGAGGCGGCATCATAAAGCGCCTGATTCCAATCCTCCCTGTCCAGACAGAACAGTTCCACCATCTCACTTTTCCACTGTGGCACAAACGATTCCGAAACTCTCTTGCCAATCAGTTCACCCGACTTGGAGGGTTCCGGACCGGCATGTCCGACCACATTGAAGGAGCGTATGGCATTGGAATCTCCTCCCAGTGCATCATAAACGGTCAAAGGAAGTCTGAAATCCGACTCTTTATAGCCCTCCACAGAAAACGCCGGAGCCCTTTCGATTAGGAAAAGAATGTCGCAATCTGTTTCAAGCACCAGATTCACAAGCGAGTCCGGCTGGCTGTATTTCAAATAATCCTCCGTATAAGGCAAAGTGAAAACTGCCACGGAATCGCTTTCCGGGTACGAAGCGTCCAACTGCCTGCCTAATGAGGATACAAAAGAGCGGTTCAGGGCATCTTCCTTCTCCCCCAAACCTTCAGGATAAATCACGGCAACCGACTTGCCTGTAAGGTCCAAACCGGAAGCGGAAGGCTGTCTGGTTTCGACCTGAATACCGTAAATGCTTGGAGCACAGGCTACAACCAACATAGTAGAAGCAGCCAGGATGGATTTGAACTGTGTTTTCATATTCATACGGATTGTCCGGTATTATTCGGCCCGGGAAACAAAATCAGCCACAATGTCATAATCGTCAGCTGCCGAGAGTTTCACATAAATGAACTTGCCCACCAGAGTCTCCGGGGCCATTTCGCCGAACAAATCAGCATCATACTTCACAAGAATCTCGCCATCCACCTCCGGAGATTCAAATTCGCTGCGGCACACAAGCACTCCCTGGTCTTCAAACCAGCTGTCCACCAGCACCCTTTCCTGCTTGCCGATACGGGACAGATTGAACTCCGAAGAGATTCTCCTCTGCAGTTCCATCAACTGGTCCAGACGCTTCCGCTTGGTCGAAGGACGGACGCTGTCCCTGAGGTTCTTCGCTCCCCAGGTACCTTCTTCCTCCGAATAGGTAAAGGCACCCAGTCTTTCAAAACGGGCATCCCTGACAAAGTCCAGAAGCTCTGAAAATTCTTTGTGAGTCTCCCCCGGATGTCCCACTATCATAGTGGTCCTGAGCACCACGCCGGGCACCTTTTCGCGCATTTTCCCAATCAGTTCCCTGGTCCACTTGCCAGTCACGTGACGGTGCATATTGTCCAGAACCTTGTCTGAAATATGTTGCAGAGGTATGTCGAGGTAACGGCAGACTTTGGGATTCCGGGCCATTATCTCGAGCACATCCTCCGGAAAATCAGCAGGATATGAATAATGCAGCCTCAACCATTCAATTCCTTCCACCTCGGAAAGCCTTTCGAGCAGTTCTCCCAGACAGCGCCTGCGGTAGAGGTCCAGTCCGTAATAAGTCGTGTCCTGGGCTATTATCACCAATTCCCTCACTCCTTTGGCCGCCAGATTGCGGGCCTCTTCCACGAGTTTTTCCATAGGCACAGACTTGTGCGCCCCACGTATGAAAGGTATGGCACAATAGGAACAGCGCCTGTCACAGCCCTCGCTGATTTTGAGGAAGGCATAGCTGCTGCTCCCCGAAAGGTATCGGGACTGGCTTTTCTGCACATCAGGCCTCACTCCAAGGGCTTTGACCACCTCGTCATTGTCCCTGGCACCGAGCCACTGGTCCACCTCCGGAATAAGGTCCGGAAGTTCCGAAGCATAGCGCTGGGCCAGACAACCGAAAACCACTATACGCCCAACCAGTCCTTCATTCTTCCGCCGCACCACTTCCATAATGGTGTTGACGGACTCTTCCTTGGCATCTCCGATGAATCCGCAGGTATTTACCACCACGGTGTCCACATAACAATCCTCAAGCCCTTCTTCAGGACAGATATTGTAACTTTCTGAAATCTGGGCAAGTATATGCTCCGTATCGACCCGGTTCTTAGAACAGCCCCGGGTCAGAATCTGGAGTTTTGGTTTGGATTCAGACATTATTCAGCCTTGTCTTCCACCTCCTCGGATACAAAGTCGAGAGAAGCGTATTTCAGAAGAAGATTGTACCAGTCCACAACCTTTTTCATATGTGAGAGATAAAAACGGTCTGAATCATAATCCGGAACAGCCTTTTCGAAAAGGGCCTGGATCTGCGAGGCATCAGCTTTGGATGAAGGGGCCTCGGCTCCTCCAAGGGCAGCCTCCAATTTCTTGAACACCTCACTCAAACGCAATTCTCCCTCAGTGGTGTAGATTGAGATATCCGCAAGGGTGGTCATACGTGAGGAAAGGCTGAAGCAAGTGCGCTTGCCTGTTGAGAGAGCCTCGGCAATCACTCCCCCGCGTGCGTGTGCAATGTAGCGGTAAAGACCGCTCTGCCCTGTAACGGACAGTATTTTGGAAAGATCTGTTTTCATATTTTTCTTTTTTTTACGGGACCGGGCTAATCTGCCACGCAGTCCACTGTTTCAGTTTCAAATACAACGCTGAGTACACCCTCCGGAAGATTGTCTGTGCGGAGAATGCATTTTCCGCTCCTGGACTTCTCGAATTCTGCATAATCCACATAAGCCACATCTACCGAATCCAGAGAAACCCTCAAAGGAAACAGGAAGTTCACCTGAGCCTTGACGGACGAAGGAAAGACCGCGATATTTTTTCCATCCGGCAATCCCTTCACTTTCACATCCATAGGGACGATTAAGGTCACATATCTGCTCACATTGATTCTGTACTCCGCCTGGGTTTGCGAAAGTCTCACTCCGGATGGCTGTTCCAAGTCCACCGAACCGTGCTCATTCGCATCGAGGTAGGACAAAAGCATCGTCTGGGTGTAGATTGCGGACAGGCCGTCCAGGACGGAAGGCTCACCATAGACATAGACAGAATCCGGCTCAAGCTGCACTCCCTTGACGCTCATATACTGCGGTGCGAAATCACAGCTCCCCTTGAACTTGAGCGGAAGCTTGCGATATTCCTCCGGCGGGAAATGGAAAAAGAGAGTATCGGACAGGTAATGCTCCACAGAAGACACGCTTGAACCGAATACAAGGTTGCCGAATTCGGGCATTGACTCAGGCACGAATGCATACAAGTCCCCATGCTTGTATTTCAGGGCGGATTCCGGAATGTAAATCAGATGTTTACGGTGTCCTCCGAAGGCTTTGTTGCGCAAAATGGTGTAACCGGTGGCCCGGCATCTGGCTGTTACCGTGCAAAGATTGGAAGAAATGTCCCTCCTCCCGTCCAGATTCGACCTGGCTGCAACAGTTGCCGTCAGAATTTCGCTGTATCTGAGGGAGACATTATGTATGAACCAGATGCTGAAAGCCAGCAGGAAGGATGGAACAAACACGGCCAAATCCTTCCTGTGGGCCTTCAGATATGCATATATGCGCCTGAAAAAATCCTTCAAAGTCCTGTCAGGGTATTATTTTGAAGCTGCCTCGGACTCAGAGAAATCTCCCTGAACGGCATTCTTGTCAACACGGATCTTCACGTCCTTGTCCACTTCAACAAGCACACTCTTGTCCTTAATTTCCACAACAGTGCCATAAATGCCGCCGATGGTCACGATTTTGTCACCTTTCTTGAGGCCGTCACGGAATTTCTGGAGTTCCTTCTGCTGCTTGCGCTGCGGACGGATCATAAAGAACCACATAATCACGAAAATGAGCAGGAGCATAACCCACATAGTCCAACCGCCTGCAGCATTTCCTCCCTGCTGGGGAGCTGTTTGAAGCAAAATAATAAGATTCATAAGTATTGATATTTATTTTTTGATAATCATACCATCGGCCTGGAGCTGCTTCACGATACGGTCCAGAATGCCGTTCACGAACGAGCGGCTCTTGGGTGTCCCGTAATACTTGGAAATTTCCACATACTCATTCAGCGACACGTTCACAGGAACAGAAGGGAAATTCAAGATTTCAGCTATGGCCACGGTCACCAGAACCACATCCACAAGGAAAAGCCTTTCCGAATCCCATCCGCGGGCGTTTGCATAGACCATCTCGGAATATTTCCCGTAATTGGCCAAAGTGGATTCGAGCAGTCTGCGGACAAAAACCTGGTCATCGTCTATCCCCGGGCGGTCATTTTTCAACTGGCTGGCATAGAGCGGAGGCAAGGTCCAGGGGCGTCCCGCACCCATATTGGTGAATGTCCTGCAACACCATGAAATGGCATAGGAAAGGTCGTCGTTCCAATACAGAGACCTGTCTTCCAGAATACCCTCCAGTTCCACGGAATCCATAAGTTCCTCTTCAAAAATACGTGAAAAGAGCTTGCAGTCCTCCTTCAGGGAATCCTCACCGCTGGACATATAATCCTTATAGTATTGTTTTGAACAAACGGAATCGAGGACTTTCTTGAGGAATATGTCGTACTGATCCCAAGAAAGGGAGAGTTTTTTGAGCCTTTTCTGCAGGTCAGGATCTTCTGTAAGCGCAGCAGCGAGCCTGTTCTGACAAAATTTCATATTCGGGTTTTTCTCCTCCTCAGACGGATTGAACTTGCTTCTGAGAACATCTATCCTCTCGGCTGCCACCTCTGTCAGAGGAGCAACCATACCGCACAAGTACACGAACAAATCACGGGTGGCTTCACAAGACTCCTCCAGACGGCGGCGGGCCGACGGAAGGGACATATCGCCCGACAAAACTGATGAATAGGCTGTTTCAAATGCTTTTATACGCAATATACTTCTGTTAAGCATAATTTTTTAACAATATTTCCTGCAAAGATACACACGATTTGACAAAAAAAACTAAATTTGTCATAAGTTTTACTAAATAAAGAAACATCAAAATGTACAGAGATGACTTCGACACGGCCAACTCATCGCAAAGAAACGGTGATGACGTTTATTCCAAACCAGTGAAAGCGGGCAAAAGGACCTATTTCTTCGATGTAAAGGCCACCAAGGGAAACGACTTGTACCTCACAATCACAGAAAGCAAGAGGAAAGTCGAGGGGGATGGTTCATTCTCGTATGACAAACACAAGATTTTCCTCTACAAAGAGGATTTCGACAAATTCAGGGAAGGCCTTGAAGAGGTGATTGCATACATTGCCAAAAATGCTCCGGGTCAGGAGAGAAGACCGAAGGCAAATTCCTCCGATTTCACTGACGTTGATTTCGAAGAGTTGTAGAATTCTTAAGAAATGGCAGATAACTACCTCGAAACACGTCACGAGGAATATCTCCGCCGCAAAGAAAAGGCGGAGAAATGTAGACGTGAAAAATTCAGGAAAAGACTTGAAGAGTACCGCAAAAATCTTGAAGCGGGCGCCAAAGAATTATAGCGCCTGCTTCAAGAATTTTTTGAATCCCTCTATATCAAGGTCATAGCCTCTGGGAGCAGCAATCTGATTACCCTCGGAGTCGAGGAGGATGTAGTTGGGCTGCGAATTGACTCCGAATCTCTCCCTGGCGATATAGGCATTGGCCCTTCCGACATCCTTGTAAACATCTCCGTTCGGTGCCTGAACCCAATCCTCCTCACGGAGTTTTGTCTTGTCATCCACATACAGGACCACCATTTCGAATTTATCCGAAAGCAGAGACATCACCTCCGGATTGCTCCAGACCTTCGCCTCCATCTCACGGCAATTCACACAACCGTGTCCGGTAACATCCACGAAAATGGGTTTTCCGCTCTTTCGGGCCGCCTCAACCGCATCCTCAATCCTGAAATAACCGTTCAGTCCGTATGGAAGCTTCAGCCCGTATGGGTTTGCAGTTTCAGAAACCTGGGCTTGCGTGGAAGCCGAAGCCTTTCCTATGACGAAATCCTGGGTGGAAATCGGAGGAAGATAGCCTGAAAGCGCCTTGAGAGGGGCTCCGAACATTCCCGGAATCATATAGACCACAAAGGAAAATACGGCTATTGAGCTAATGAGCCTGAGCAGGGAAACGTGCTCCACTTTCTCATCGTGAGGGAAACGTAATTTGCCCAAGAGGTAAAAACCGAGCATTGAAAAGACCACAATCCAAATCGCCAGATAGACTTCCCTGTCCAGAAGTCCCCAATGATAGGTCTGATCCGCCACGCTGAGAAACTTGAAGCCTAATGCCACCTCAATGAAACCCAGCACCACCTTTACGCTTGAGAGCCAGCTTCCGCTCTTGAGCTTGTTGAGCAAGGAGGGAAAAAGGGCGAATACCGTGAACGGGAGCGCAAAGGCCACCGAAAAGGCGAACATAGTCACAATCGGCATCCAGAACTGTCCCTGTGTGGACTGAATCAGGACTGTGCCCACAATAGGGCCTGTGCAGGAGAAAGACACGAGCACAAGCGTGAGAGCCATAAAGAAAACTCCCACAAGCCCCTTCTTGCCGGACTTGCCGTCTGCCCTGTTCACCCAGGAAGAAGGAAGGGTAATCTCAAATGCCCCGAAAAAGGAAGCAGCAAAAACCATAAAGACAATGAAGAAGACTATATTCGGAAGCCAGTGGGTTGCCAGCCAGTTGAAAATGTCTGCAGTCACTGCATCCCCGCCTGCAATCCAAGTAATGAGAATTATGACTGTAATCGGAAGAGTGTAGAGAAGAACTATGAAAAGTCCGTACATAAAGGCATTGAACCGGCCTGCTGCGGCACTGGAGGAAGACTTCAGGAAAAAAGACACCGTCATAGGAATCATCGGGAAAACGCAAGGAGTCAGAATCATTGCGAAGCCCCAGAGTATTGCTTGAAGAATGAGCGACCAGTCGAATGGTGCCGGTTGCCCTGACTGCTCTGGCGAGACTGCTTCAGGAGAGGATGCCGCAGTTTGCCCCGGAAGTATTTCCTTTTCAAAATCAATATATTCCGGAGGGAAGCAGCTGTTGCCGGCACAACAGATGGTAATGCAGGTGCCTTTGACCACAGCCTTTTCGCATCCCGGGTCAAGCAGCAGGTCCTGGGTAAGGACCAGAGCATCATTCACGACAAGATATTCCCCTTTCTTCACCGCCTTCGACAAATCCACGAGTCCTCCATCCAGAGTGCAGCCGGAGAGTTCGGAGAATTCGATGGAAGGACCGGAAAACTCATCAGAAAGAGGATAGCTGTGGTAACCCTCGTCAATTTTTCCTGTGAAAGTCAGACGCCATTTTCCAGTATCGGCTGAAATCAACTCGGAAGAAACACTCCAGTGGATATTGCCTGCAACGGCAAAAATGCTGCACGCAAACAATGCGCACAGCACCAGACATATTTTTTTGAAACCTGTCATTGCTATTGAGTATTGACAGACAAACCCTTATTTGGCAAATGCCACAGAGCGGGTTTCCCTGATTACCGTAATCTTCACCTGTCCCGGATAGGTCATCTCATTCTGGATTTTCTGGGCGATGTCGGAAGAAAGTATCTCCGCCTGGGCATCGCTCACCTGCTCCGCACCGACTATCACCCTCAGTTCACGTCCGGCCTGGATGGCATAGGCTTTCACCACACCCGGATAGGACTGACCTATGTTTTCAAGATCCTTCAAACGCTTGATATAGGACTCGATGACCTCCCTTCTGGCTCCAGGCCTTGCTCCCGAAATTGCGTCGGCCACCTGGATGATAGGAGAAAGGATGGAAGTCATCTCTGTTTCCTCGTGGTGGGCACCGATGGCATTGCAGATTTCAGGCTTTTCCTTATACTGCTCGGCGAGCTTCATACCGAGGAGAGCGTGAGGCAGTTCCGGATCCTCATCGGAAACCTTGCCTATGTCGTGGAGCAGACCGGCCCTTTTGGCAGCCTTAGGATTGAGTCCGAGCTCGGAAGCCATAGTCGCTGCGATATTTGCCACCTCACGGGCGTGCTGAAGGAGGTTCTGACCATAGGAAGAGCGGTATTTCATCCTTCCG
This sequence comes from Rikenellaceae bacterium, assembly GCA_022777205.1. Lineage (GTDB taxonomy): Bacteria > Bacteroidota > Bacteroidia > Bacteroidales > UBA932 > Cryptobacteroides. The sequence continues at coordinate 6,835 of JALFGP010000035.1, read as the reverse complement.
ATTAGCTTGATCAACTCGATATGGATGCCGTGGATGCCAAGGTCGATGCAAGTCCTCTTACCGATTTCAAGTATTTCCTCCTCAAGCTGTTTCTGCACTTTTGCCACAACTTCCTCAATCCTTGCCGGGTGGATACGTCCGTCCACAACCAGCTGGTGCAGTGCCAAGCGTGCCACTTCCCTTCTCACTGGGTCGAAAGCGGAAAGCAGAATTGCGTCAGGAGTGTCATCCACAACTATCTCAACACCGGTTGCCGCCTCCAGGGCCCTGATATTGCGTCCCTCGCGTCCAATGATGCGGCCCTTGATTTCGTCGCTTTCGATATTGAATACCGTCACGGCGTTTTCAATTGCTGTTTCCGATGCTGTACGCTGTATGGTGTTGATTACTATCCTCTTGGCCTCCTTTGCAGCATTCAGTCGGGCATCGTCCATTACATCGTTGATATAGGACTGGGCCTCGGTGCGGGCTTCTGCCTTCATATTCTCCACAAGCTGTGCCTTGGCTTCGGAAGCAGTCATTCCGGCAATGCTTTCAATCTGCTTGTTGGCTTGGGCTATGAGTGAATCGTATTCCGCTGACTTGTGGTTGGCTATCTCCACCTGGGCCTTGAGATTGTCCCTGATGGCATCTGATTCGCGGTGTTTTTTCTGAAGCTCGGCATTCTGCTGGTTCAGAGTGTTTTCCTTCTGTTTCAGACGGCTCTCCGTATCCTTGATTTCAGCATTCTTCTGGTTCACGTATTTTTCGTGGTCGGACTTGAGCTGCAGGAACTTCTCCTTGGCCTGAAGTATCTTCTCCTTTTTGATGTTCTCGGCTTCCAGTTCAGCTTTTTCAATAATTTCATCCCTGCGTCCCTTCAAAATAATCCGCCTTGTAGCCACATAGATGGCAAGGGAGAGAACAGCGCCCCCGAAAGCGGAAAGAATATAATAGACAAACATAACTATATATTTTTAATTCAGTTGTTTCAAAAAAAACGGCCGTCTCCTGTTGGGAAACGACCGTCGAGTAAAAAATCCGTTAGCCTGATTGACAGAAACCTTATAAAAATAAGATTTGAGGTCCGTTGAGTTCAGACATCCTCCGTCCTGCCGGAGCAGAATCCCCTTTCGGGTCACATAGGTCCGTCTTCCCTTTTGCGAGTGTACTCGTTTACTTGTTTAGTGTTGATTTCAGCAAGTGAGCAACTAACGGATTATTTCAATCAATTTTGTCAAGATAAGCCTTAAACTCCTTTTCAAGCACATCCGCCTCATCCTGAAGTTTTTTTATCTCCTCCCTGTAGGTCAAGTTCTGAAGGCAAACATTGAATGCCGTAAAAATCAGGACATCCTTTTCATCACCACCTTTGAAGGACTCTGCATACTTCCTTGCAAGATGAGTCACACTCTCCGCAGCTCTCCTCATCATCATCTCCTGATGCTCCGAAGAAGCCATCAGCTGATAGTCCTTGTCAAATATCGTCACCTTTATCTTCCTGTCCATAGAATCAGCTGTTCAACAATGACAAACATTTATCCAACTCCTTGACTATCATCTCAATCTTCTTCCTGGATTCCGAAGAGTCCGCGGATGAGCCCACGAACGCAGCCGTGAGCTTGAGGTTATCATACTTTGTTTCTAACTCAGTTATCTGTTTCCCACAGGCTTCGAGCTTTTCCGCCAATTCCTTGTTTTCTTGTTCGAGCTTGCACCGCCGGGCCTTCTCCGTCTCATAGGCGGAAACCAGACTCACGAACTGTTGTCTCACATTGTCAAGCATATAAGCGTTCAAGTCAAAACCCACTTTGCAAATATAGCGAAGATATGGGAAATTTCAAAGAAAAATGCTACCTTTGAAAAATTTATATATCAATTATGCACGACATCCTACTGAAAAATATCACCTGCAACGGTGCACAGAAAGACATTTTCATTGACGGCGACCGCATTGCTGCCATCAGGGATACGGGAACGCTCAACGAAGAAGCCAAAGAGCAACTGGACTGCACCGGAAGAGCCGCGATGCCCGGGTTTGTGAATATGCACACCCACGCGGCAATGTCATTGATGAGGGGCGTCGGCGAAGACACCGCATTCCACCAATGGCTGGCAAAGGTCTGGGAAATCGAAGAGAACCTGGACGAAGAATTCATCTACTGGGGCACCAAGGTTGCCTGCCTGGAAATGATAAAGACAGGCACTACGACCTTCAACGACCACTACTGGTTCCCTCTGGTGGGGCACAGGGCGGCAGTCGAGATGGGAGTGAGACCTGTTTCATCCTATGTGGTCATCAACAAGATGACCGACTCCGAAAACGAAATTGAAAAGGCGAGATGTTGGAAAATGTACGATATTTCGCGGGAATGGCCTGAGAATCTGCGTTTTTCTATGGCCTTCCACGCGCCTTATTCTGTCAGCGAGCCTATGATGATATGGGCTGCGGAATTTGCGAGGGCGCACGGCCTGCCTCTGCACATCCACCTTTCCGAAACCAGGAAGGAAGTGGAGGACTGTATGGCCGCTCACGGAGGAATGAGCCCTGTGGAATACCTTGAAAGCATAGGGGTTCTGGGGCCCAACCTCATCGCGGCACACACTCTCTGGCTCAGCGACAAGGATGTGGAAATACTTGGCAGACACAAGGTTACCTGTGTCCATAACATCAATTCCAACCTGAAGTTGAGTTCCGGCTACCACTTCCTTTACAAGGAATTGATTGAGGCAGGATGCAAGGTCTGCATAGGCACAGACGGATGCGCATCTTCCAACAATCTGGATATGCTTGAGGCTATGAAGACCTCGGCTATGATGCAGAAAGGGTGGAGATTTGACCCTACTGTCTGTCCTCTGAATGAAATAGTGGAGATGGCAACGGTGAACGGGGCAGTTGCGCTCGGGCTTGACACCGGTCTTCTTCAGGAAGGCAAACTTGCTGACATACAGATTATTGACACCACAGGCTACAATTTCCTTTCTCCGGGATCATTCCTCGCCAATTATGTTTATTCGGCCCACAGCGACTGCATAGAATCCCTTATCAGCAACGGCAAGTTCGTGATGAGGAACCGCAGGGTCGAGGGCGAAGAGGAAATACTTAGGGAAGCGCGCAAGGTGCTCAACCGCATCAGAATGAAGTAAGTAATACAAATACAACAAATTATGGATGAACGAATTGTAAGAATAAACACTGCCGCTCAGTTTATCAGCTCGAAAATTGAGGGGAAAAAGCCATTGGTAGGCATTGTATTGGGGAGCGGGCTTGGCAAACTGGCGGACAAGATTCAGAATCCCACAGTCATTCCATATTCCGAGATTCCGGGATTCCCTGTTTCCACCGCTGTAGGTCACAAGGGCAATTTCATCTGCGGCGAACTCGGAGGCAAGACCGTAGTGGCTATGCAGGGCCGGTTCCATTATTACGAAGGCTACCCTATGGAACTTGTCACCCTTCCGATAAGGGTGATGAAAGTGCTTGGAATAAACTATCTTTTTGTATCCAATGCAGCCGGAGGAGTCAATTATGACTTCAAGGTTGGCGACCTTATGATAATTCGCGACCATATAAACCTTCTGCCTAACCCGCTAATAGGCAAGAATCTGGACGAGTTCGGACCGAGATTTCCGGACATGACCAGGCCTTATGACCTTGAACTCATCAAGAAAGCCGAATTCATAGCTGCAGAACTGAACATTCCGCTGCACAAGGGAGTGTACATTGCAGGCACCGGTCCTTCCTACGAAACACCTTCAGAATACAAATATTTCCGTCTTGCCGGCGGAGATGCAGTGGGAATGTCCACGATACCTGAGGTGATTGTGGCCCGTCACAGCTCCATCCCGGTCTTCGGTATGTCTGTCATCACCAATGAGGCCCACGACGACTATTCCGAAGACTATGTTAATGACGGTGATGATGTTGTGAGAGCAGCAGATGCCGCAGCAGACAGAATGAGCCTATTGTTCGAAAAACTTATTGCATCCCTGTAATTATATGGAATACAAAGATATAGAAATCATTGCGAACAGGCTGAAGTCCATCATCGGGGATTTTCGTCCCGAGATCGGTATCATTCTGGGAAGCGGACTGGGCAAGTTCGTGAACAAGATTGAAGGACAGACAATTGTCAATTACGCCGACTTGCCAGGAATGCCTGCTGCCACAGCCTTGGGCCACAAGGGCAATTTCGTATTCGGCACCGTGGCCGGAAAGAAGGTGGTGGCTATGCAGGGCCGTTATCATTATTATGAAGGCTTCGGAGCACAGACAGTGGTACTGCCTGTGAGGGTGATGATTTCGCTTGGCATAAGCAAACTGTTTGTTTCCAATGCAGTCGGAGGAGTCAATTATGACTTCAAGGTGGGCGACCTTATGATTATTCGGGACCATATCAATATGATACCCAACCCTCTGGTCGGAAAGAACATTTCCGAGCTCGGACCGAGGTTTCCGGATATGACCCGCCCTTATGACCTCCAGCTCATCCGCCTTGCGAAGAGCATTGCGCAGGAGAAAGGAATAGAGCTGAAAGAGGGAGTATATCTTGCCTGCACCGGCCCGACCTACGAGACTCCTGCCGAATACGCTTTCTTCAGAAAAATTGGCGCTGATGCGGTGGGTATGTCCGTTACACCGGAAGTGATTGCCGCAAGGCACGCCGGCATCAGGGTTTTCGGCATTTCAGTGATTACTGATGAGGCTCACAGCAACCCTGAGGACTATGTCACGGATGAGAATGAAATCATCGTTGCCGCCGAGGCTGCATCGGAAAAAATGAATATACTGTTTGAGAATATCATTGCCCGCTCTTGAGCTTTCCGGCATTGATTCCTTCCATCAGGTCGTGGAGATCGAATACGATTGACACGACCTGATTTGTTCCGGAGTACTGCTTCCTGTGGAAATGGAAAAACACGGAAGCCTTGATACTCAAGCCTTTGACAATTTGAGGCGCGTAGTAGATTTCAAGTCTGTCGTACAGGCCGGCAGGAATATCGAATGTCGATGCGGGGCAGCCCCAGGCGTATTTACCGGGATCTGTCAGCTGGTAGAATGGGTCTCCATTGTAAAGTGCGGAACCGTACATCTGTCCCGAGGCATCTGTGCAGTACCAGTAAGGCTGAAGATTCCGGCCTGCAATGAAACGGTTGGATATGCCCACACCCCAGTTCTGGACGCTTGCCACCAATTCACCGGCGTAGGGAAAGACAAAATTTCCCACCATTCTGCGGTCTCTCTGCAGGGCCTGAATCCAGCCGGCCCTCAGGGACAGGTCCTGAATACCGGCAAAAGAAGAAAAGTCGAGATGCAGGTAAGGCTCGGCAAGAATGTCGTCCACCACTCCCCAGACATCTTCTGATGCGGCAACATGGTGCATATAAGCCTCCCAACCCACTTTGAACCACTTGAATGGCATATAGCGTCCGGAAGTGAATATGAAAAATTCCTCCCGTCGCGAAGCTTTCAACATACCGTTCCAGTCACATCCCAGTTCAAAATAGTATTTGGGGTTGTCCCAGCTGAAAATGATACCTTCTATATTGTTATCGTGGAAAGTGTAGTAGTCCGAAAAGAAGGCCTGAGACCACTCCCCTTTTGAAAATCTTCTCGGCATCACTCCGGCTGTTATGCTGAAATCACTGTGCTTGAATGACATACCGAATCTGTACCAGAGTTGGAGATTCCACAGGATTTCCTTGTCGGAGGTGCCGAATTCCTTTAGCACATCCACACCGGCCATCAGCTGATGAGAGGTATTTCCAGCCGTTGCACTGAAGCCTACCGTGGGTTCCAACCTGGCTCCGAACATGGTCAGGGAAGGCTGAAAAGAACTGTGGGTATCATATTCACGGTTGTCGAAACGGAAATCGAAACGTACGTCATATTCGAAATGCACCTGGGCGGAGAGACTCAGGGCGCAAAGCAGCAAAGCTGATATGAGTGATATTTTTTTCATAACGCGATGCAAATGTAGTCAATTATTCCTCATTCTTGGTCATTTTTTCTTGTTTGATAGACAATTATGGTGTCAATTGTTTGTATTTTTGCAGAATGTTGAGAAATGGAAGAATAGTATGAAACTGAATACTCCCGTTGATTTTCCTCAATCAAGGTTTGGACTTAGCTATGAGGACAGGATTCTGGTGTTAGGAAGCTGTTTTGCATCCTGTACCGGACAGAAACTCGCTGAGCGGGGTTTTGATGTACTGGTGAACCCTTTCGGGACGCTTTATAATCCGGCATCCGTAATGAGTTGCATCGAAAGGCTTGAAAGCGGAGAGCATTTTACTCCGGAGGACTGCGTGCGGCTTGGGGCCGGAAGCACGAAGGTCGGTTCTTTCCATCACCATACTCTTGCGGCAAAGGACAGCTTGGAGGATTTTCTGCAATCTGCCAATATGGCTCTGGATAGGGCACGCGAGTTCTGGGACTCCTGCAATGTGATTATTGTAACTCTCGGCACTTCTTGGTGTTACAGGCACAGGGAAAGGGATATCATTGTGGCAAACTGCCTGAAACGCAATGCCTGCGAATTCGAAAGATTCTTCCTGGGGCGGGAAAGGACGGTGGAACTGCTGGAGGCTATGGTTTCGAAAGGGAGGAAGGTTGTTTTCACTGTGAGTCCGATAAGGCATCTTGCGGACGGGGCTCACGGGAACAATCTCAGCAAGGCTAATCTGCTGCTCGGGATTGATGAGGTGGTGTCCGGACATCCGGATGTGGCGGAATATTTTCCTGCTTATGAGATAATGATGGATGAGCTGAGGGATTACAGGTTTTATGCGGAGGATATGATTCACCCTTCTGCCCAGGCTGAGAACTATATTTTCGAGAGGTTTATTGCTTGGG